>JAESRV010000025.1 GCA_016764475.1 Amylibacter sp. | reverse complement strand
AGTTGCTTGAAAATAAACGGTATTTACGGCACAACTGTGCCTACCCAGTGAAAAAATCTGTCAAACCAGAGGTGCAGGATTAATAGGTCCTGACCCTAGATGAATTTTAGACGTAAAAGGCTAAGTTTATACATTCCGATATTTATCCACAGATTTAATGAACCGTCACAAAAATTCCATTGAATCGCCACAGAACAGTCGCAAAACCAGCATTATGGTGGCTTTGTGTTGACGAAAAGGAAACAATATGACCCTAAATTATGATTTTGATGTATATTCGGAAATCCCACGCGGGGTTTTTTCTGAAAAAACAACGACCCGCCCTGCCAGCGAAGTTGAAGACCATTCTTACTGGGAAGGCCATAAAGTAGCCATGTTTCGCGATCCAAAGACTGCCAAAGCGTTTCATGCAGCCCCGCAAAAAATCCGAGATATATTCTTGGATGCCAACTTTAGTTCCAGCCGTTCTTACAGTCGGGTTCCTAAAGGATATTATCTGGAAACTGATCATGAGTTCAGAACCCATGTCTTCAAAAAACTTGAAGAAAACCTTGCTTCAGAGCTAACAGAAGGTGAACTAACTGCGGTACTTTCAACCAATGAAACAGCACCGAAACAAAAAAAATACGCGTTTCACAATCGTCTGAAACGCAGTGGTAAAACAGACATCGACCTAAGTACTGACACCGTTTTTAATGTCGGCGCATTTATCAATGCGGCTTATGAAGCCAAAAGCGTTGCCGTGCCTAAAATAGTGGAGTCAAAACTGACCTCTCAGGACAATGCAACGACAGGTGCATCAAATGAAGGCGCATTTTTTAGTGCCATTATCCCGCGTCTGGTTTTTATGTCCTGCGTGTTTATCTACAGTGCGACACAGGCAAACGCCGCATCTTTGTTTGGGCTTTGATTACCAAATACATACAAAGATATGCTTATAAAAGATCATCGCATCACGCGGTGATCTTTTAACGTTAGGGAAACAATCTCACAGGTCTTAATCGCTTAACGTCCCAATAAAACCGCACTTGCCGGGGCCAAGGATACGTTTTTTCCTTTAGAGCTAAGCAACCAAACTGCGATTGTAGCCACGGTGCTTTTAGCCGTTGTGCCTAGTATAATCGCCGCCCCATCACGCCCTGCATCCAATGAAGCGCGATCAAGGTAACGCGCCATTATTGCTTTATTTTCACTGTTGGCATCCAACGTGCGGGCCACTTTAGCCGTACGCACACCTGCGGCGCGCGCCACTCGGTCCACCGAATTCAGACCTTTGTCATAGGTTATAAGCCCATGCCCCGTGTCCACAAAGCCTTTCATAATGGCCTTGGCCGTGCGGCTGTTTTTCTGAATACTCGCCTGTTTGCTGTCCAGCAGCCCAATCGCATTAGGTACATTGGTGAAAATAACATCCAACGCGTTTTGTATCTGGGCCGAATTCAGTGCCTGATTAAGCGCGGCGTTCCGGTCGTCAGAGGCCATCGCAATCACTTCAAACCCGGCTGCACTATAGGCCAAAGCCCGCTCGGATGCGTCAGGCGCATCCGCTAGAATTGCAATCGTTAGCGGGGCGTTCAGTTTCTTAAGCTTATCAACACTTAACCCTTTGGCCCCGACATCCAACAATATGACCCCCAGTAAAGGTCGGCCTGTGGCTTCATATTGGGTGGCATTCATCTCTAATGCCCGACCGGCCTCAGCCACTTGCGCTTCTGCTTTGGGCGTGGCTTCTATCGAAGGTATTTTCGAGGTCGGTTTTTTACCGACAGAAATGCCCGTATCCGCAGCGGGTTCATTAATCGCCACTTCAGCTTCTTCGACAGGTGCATCGGTTGTGATCGTCGGCAAGTCAAACTTTTTATTTGAAGCATCATCCTTGGTTTGTTCGGATTGCCAGACAATCGTTGGTGTTGGCGTTTCAGGCTGTTTTACCGATTTTTCCTGGGTCGTTTGCGCTGCAGGTTGTTCAGGCTCGGCCATTGCAACATCCACATCGGGTTCTGTTGCTTTGGGCTGTTCTTCAACCACAGTTGGTTCGGCGGTTACAGCTTCAGGCTGGGTTTCTTCTGCAACAGGTTGATCCGTGGTTTCAACTGTGATTTCAACCTGCGCAGGTGCATACGCGCCGCCGATTTGTGGCAGATTTACAGCCAAGGTTGCCAAAGCCCCCCCGCCAAAAGCCAAACCAAACATAAACCCGATTAAACCGCGTGAAATCCCCATGGAACCTGCTCCTTATCAAAACGTGTACGCACTCTTGACCATTGCTTAACACTCAGGGCATGTATAGCGCAGAAATATACGGAGTTCACCCCCCGTTTTACTTGAAAACTGGAATACAAAGAAAATGCTGCTACTCATAGATAACTACGACAGTTTTACCTACAATCTGGTGCATTATCTGGGTGAGTTGGGCACAGAAGTAAAAGTTGTGCGCAATGATGAACTGGATGTGCAGGCAGCGATGGCCCTGAACCCGTCCGCGATCATGCTATCCCCCGGGCCTTGTGACCCTGATCAAGCAGGGATTTGTCTGGCGATCACCCAAGCGGCCGCTGAAACCAAAACACCGCTGATCGGCATCTGTCTGGGCCATCAAACCATAGGGCAAGTCTTTGGCGGCAAGGTTGTGCGCCACAGCGATATTGTACACGGCAAGATGGGCACGATGCACCATAACGGCACCTCATTGTTCAAGGGTCTGCCCAGCCCGTTTCAGGCCACGCGCTATCATTCATTGGTGGTAGAACGCGGTACCCTGCCCGATTGTCTGGAGATCACGGCTTGGTTGGAAGACGGCACAATAATGGGGCTGGCGCATAAAGAATTGCCGATACACGGCTGCCAGTTTCACCCCGAAAGCATTGCATCCGAACACGGCCATGCAATGTTAAAGAATTTCCTGGATGAAGTGATGGAACCCGCATGAGTG
The DNA here is from genome assembly GCA_016764475.1 of Amylibacter sp. GTDB lineage: Bacteria > Pseudomonadota > Alphaproteobacteria > Rhodobacterales > Rhodobacteraceae > Amylibacter. Next base: position 9,667 of record JAESRV010000025.1, on the reverse strand, counting down.
ACGCAATAAAACCGATTATCGCCAAAGCCGCCGACGGCCCGTTAACACGCGCACAAGCTGAAGAAGCGTTCAACATCATTATGGAAGGTGAGGCCACGGCCGCCCAAACCGGCGGCTTTCTGATGGCCCTGCGCACACGCGGTGAAACTGTTGCTGAATACACCGCAGCGGCCGCCGTGATGCGCGCCAAATGCCTGCCCGTGAAAGCACCCGTTGGCACCATAGACATTGTCGGCACTGGTGGTGACGGCAAATCCATCTTCAACATATCAACCGCTTGCGCCCTTGTGGCCGCAGGGGCTGGCGTGACCGTGGCCAAACATGGCAATCGCGGGCTGTCATCAAAATCAGGTTCGGCCGATGCGCTGACCTTGTCAGGCGTTAATGTGATGATCACAGCCGAAGTTGCACAACGCGCATTGGATCAGGCGGGCATCTGTTTCATGATGGCCCCGATGCATCATCCTGCGATGAAGCACGTCATGCCTGCCCGCATTGAGTTGGGTACGCGCACAATTTTCAACATCCTTGGCCCGTTAACCAACCCTGCCGGTGTTAAACGCCAACTGACGGGCGCCTTCACGCGTGATCTAATTCACCCGATGGCCGAGGTTTTACAGCAGCTTGGTTCTGAAAAAGCGTGGTTGGTGCATGGCGCGGAYGGTACCGACAAAATCTCTATCGCGGGCGTCACATGGGTTGCCGCTTTGGCAAACAATAAAATTACAGAATTTGAGATCAATCCAGAGGATGCGGGCCTGCCCGTGCATCCGCTGGAAGCAATCAAAGGCGACACACCTGAATTTAATGCAGCCGCATTGGGCGCATTGCTGGACGGCGAAAAATCCGCTTATCGCGATTCAGTTCTGTTGAATTCTGCCGCTGCATTTATGATAGCCGATAAGGCCAGCAACCTTAAAGAAGGYGTTGAAATTGCCGCTGAAAGCATCGACAGTGGTAAAGCYCGYGAAAARYTGGCRTTGCTGGCWAAAATMACMTCRRRGGCWRBYTAATGGCCGAYATACTKGAAAAAATCAAAGCCTATAARYTGGATGAGATYGCSRCSCAAAAAMRTGCGCTRCCGATCAAGGATCTGGATGATATGGCGCATGAGGCATCSCCTGTKCGCGGCTTTGCCDCBGCYTTGMARCRYGCCTCAAAAACMGGBTAYGGCYTGATYGCCGAGATCAAAAAAKCMAGCCCTTCCAAGGGCTTGATCCGCSCTGACTTTAATCCCCCYGCCTTGGCCGAGGCYTATCARCAAGGYGGTGCTACMTGCCTGTCMGTKCTGACAGACACGCCCAGTTTTCAAGGCGCACCAGAATTTTTGATACAAGCCCRYGCMGCSTGYGACYTRCCWGCSCTSCGCAAAGATTTCATGTATGACACYTATCAAGTGGCRSARGCCCGCGCCTGGAATGCCGACTGCATTTTGATCATTCTGGCCAGTGTTTCAGACGGSCAAGCSAATGAGCTGGAAGCCTGCGCCTTTGAATGGGGYATGGAYGTGTTGTTAGAGGTGCATAATGATGCGGAACTTGAYCGCGCAYTGGCRCTGAAATCCCCGCTTCTGGGCATCAAYAACCGTAACCTGAAAACTTTTGARGTCACRCTGGATACCACSCGYGAWYTGTCRCGTAACGTGCCAAGTGACCGCCATATGATCACCGAAAGYGGTATCTTCACACMGCAAGAYATGGCCGATATGGCCGCCGTGGGSGCRCGTAGNTTTCNTGATCGGCGAAAGYCTKATGCGCCARRMKGATGTCGCCCTTGCCACGAAAACCCTTCTTGAAAATCCGGTGGGCCAGCCATGACMAAYAAACTYTCGCATTTCGATGATCAGGGCGCAGCGCACATGGTTGATGTCGGTGACAAAGCCGTRACCTCGCGCATTGCCACCGCCAAGGGCCGCATTGTGATGGCCCCCGAAACGCTGGCGATGATCGCAAGCGGCACCGCTAAAAAGGGTGATGTGCTGGGGATTGCGCGGATTGCAGGCATTATGGCGGCCAAGAAAACCCCTGACCTGATCCCGCTTTGTCACCCGCTGCCGATCACCAAGGTTGCGATTGATTTGGCGGTGAATACGGCTGAAAACTGCGTTGATATAGAGGCCACGATTAAAACCACTGGGCAAACCGGCATCGAGATGGAAGCCCTGACCGCCGTGTCCGTCACCGCCCTGACGGTCTACGATATGGTCAAGGCGGTGGATAAGGCCATGCAGATCACCGACATTCGTGTGGTGCTGAAAGATGGTGGAAAATCAGGGCTTTACGAGGGGAAGTAAATGATATCCGTTGAAGAAGCCCTGTCCCGCGTCCTTGATCTATTTGAGCCTTTGGATATCGAAGAAGTTCCCATAGCCCACGCCATGGGCCGCACCCTTGCCCGCGATATGACCGCCACTCACAACCAACCACCCTTTGCAGGCTCTGCGATGGATGGTTATGCAGTGCAAAACAGTGACATAGCCACGGGTGCTACGTTGAAAGTAATCGGCGAAAGTGCGGCGGGTACGCGGTTTGAGGGCGATGTAAAATCAGGCCAAGCGGTGCGGATTTTCACAGGCGCACCCGTGCCCGAAGGCGCAGACCGCATTTTGATCCAAGAGGATTGCACCCGCGAAGGTGACAGCATTACCGTATCTGACAACATAGACACCAAGCCTTATATCCGCCCTGTCGGGGGTGATTTTGCCACCGGGGACAAGGTTTTTGCCCCCTTGAAACTTGGCACCAACGAAATATCGCTGTTGGCGGCGATGAATATCGGCACAGTGCCTGTGCGCCGCAAACCAATTATCGCCCTTGTGCCCACGGGTGATGAGCTGGTTTATCCGGGCGCACCCCTTGGCCCTGACCAAATATGCAGCTCGAACAACCTAGGCCTGAAAGCCATGGTTGAAGCCGCAGGGGGGCAGGCCCGCCTGCTGCCCATCGCCCGTGATAATGAAGCGGCTTTGCGCACGGTTTTAAACCTGTGTGAAGGCGCGGATGCGATTGTCACGATGGGTGGCGCATCTGTGGGCGACCACGACCTGATCGGGCAAATGGCGCAAGGCACAGATATGGACACCAGCTTTTACAAAGTCGCGATGCGCCCCGGCAAGCCGTTGATGGCGGGCCGTTATAACGGTATTCCGCTGATCGGACTGCCGGGAAACCCCGTAAGTTCAATTGTTTGCGCCCATATTTTCTTGCGCCCTGCAATGAATGCTATGCTGGGTCTGGGCAAACAGGCCCTGCCGCGCGAAACCGCGACCCTAACCCAAGACATCGGCCCCAACGGCCCGCGCGCGCATTATATGCGGGCAAAATCGGGCCATACGGATGCGGGGCTGACCTGTACTTTGTTTGACCGCCAAGACAGCTCTTTACTGTCAATACTGGCACAGGCAAATTTGTTGATGGTACGCGCCCCCAATGCCCCTGCGGTGAAAACCGGTGATAAAGCGGATGTTATTCGGCTTTGACAAAACGTCACACCTGTACTTTTAGCAGACATATATTGAACGTATTACTACTTAAGGTATAGTAGTTGACACAAAACAAGAACAGTTATAGAACGAAGTGGAACAATACGCATACAAACAAGCGACAGGAGGGTAACATGCTAACCCGTAAACAAATGGATTTGCTGGAATTTATTCACAACAGAATGCAAAAAGAAGGCATACCGCCGTCTTTCGATGAAATGAAAGAGGCACTTAATCTGCGGTCTAAATCCGGTATCCACCGCCTGATTACTGCTTTGGAAGAACGCGGTTTTATCCGCCGTCTGCCACACCGTGCGCGCGCATTGGAAATCATCCGCTTGCCAGAAAACCTTGATAATGGCGGTTTCAAACCCCGCGTAATCGAAGGCTCTGCCCCCGCACCGCGCACGGCCATGCCGATATCATCCAGCCATGCGCTGGAACTGCCCGTGATGGGGCGTATTGCAGCAGGTACGCCGATTGAAGCGATACAAGTGGCGTCACATAACGTGTCTGTGCCGGGTGAAATGCTGGCACAAGGCGGCAAGCATTACGCGCTGGAAGTCAAGGGCGACAGTATGATTGACGCGGGCATCAACGATGGCGACATCGTGGTGATTCATGAACAAACTGACGCCGACAATGGCGATATTGTTGTGGCTTTGGTCGAAGATCAGGAAGCGACATTAAAACGCCTGCGCAAACGCGGTTCCGCGATTGCATTGGAAGCCGCAAACCCTGCCTATGAAACACGGGTTTACCGTGATGATCAGGTGAAAGTTCAGGGCCGTTTGGTGGGCCTGATCCGCACCTATTAGGGTGATTTACGCAACCACCATGCATTCCATATCCGTGCGCCTGTAATTTGGCGTGCGGTTTTTATTTCAGGGCCGTTCTTATTTAATGTAATTGAAACCGACCCGTTATAGCGCAGGTATGACTGCGAGATATGAATGCACCCCCCCGAAACGGGTTGCTTCCAGTTCGGCGAGATTAAAATATCTGTATCATGGCAATACGTGTCCAGCTCTGCCTGTAGCGTTTTCTTTGACCAAAGATAGCCCAGTTTTGCCGTCCCTACACTCACAGTCATTGCATCGGTAAAATTGGCATACCTGCCCGCCGCCAGAACCTGTGCTACTTTATCACCATCGTTTTCCAACCAGACCCTAGCTGCAAACCCGCTGCCCCGTTCGCGGTTCAACGCGCGTTTCTGGTTTTGAAGCACCCCGATAAGCCGCCCCGTATCCGAAATCAGAACATCGGGTCTGGGCGTATTTGCCCAAAGCCCGAAAGCCGTCAGGCAGATCGCCGGCCCCAACAATCGTGCGCGTCCGCGCCACAAGATAAACACAACGGCCCCAAAGCCTAAAAGGGGTAGCACCATGTTTGACCCTTTGGGAACGGGCCGCGCTGATCCTTCCATGCTTGCCACAAAATGGGCCACAGCCAGTATCCATTCCACACCTTTGCCCATGATCCAAAACGGCAGGGCCTCTAACCCGAAAGGGGCCAGCAGGCCTGCCAGAACCGCAGACGGCATAACCAACAGGCCCATGACAGGCACAGATCCCAAATTGGCAATCAGGCCAAACTGGGCGAATTGGTTGAAGTGAAATGCTGCAAAGGGTGCTGTGGCCGCCCCCGCGATTAACGACGATATGAACAATGCCATGAAGGGTTGTAAGAACCAGCCGCGACCAAATTGCAAGGCTTGCCAATGACGTTGGTGTTTTAGAAACTCGAAACTGGCAACGAGGGCGGTTGTGGCGGCAAAAGACATCTGAAATCCCGCTTGCATCAGGCTTTCGGGCCTAATCACCAGCAAAATCGTGGCCGCCAATGCCACCGCGCGCAAGGTAATTGCCGGGCGGTCCAACAGCACCCCCACCAGCATCACGCTGACCATAATAAACGCACGTTCCGTGGCCACCGCTGCCCCAGAGATTTGCAGGTAGGCAAAGCCCGCGATCAAGGCCAGAACCGCACCCAGTTTTTTGGTCTGCCAGTGCAACGCGATATAAGGCATCAGGGCTAATCCGTAGCGCACTAAAGCAAAGATAAAGCCCACCAACAACCCCATATGCAGACCGGAAATTGCCAACAGATGTGCCAGATTGGAGGCGCGTAAATCATCCAGCATGGCGGGATCAATCGCTGATCTGTCGCCAGTGATGATTGCGGCGGAAAATGCCCCAGTCTGGCCGTCAATTTGCCCACGCACATGGCCTGCAATTCGCATGCGCAAATCAAACAGGCGCAACGCGTAACTGTTCAGATTAGAAGGTGCTACCAGCTCAACAGGTTTACGCGAATAGCCCACAGCACCTAGGCGTTTGAACCAGGCGTATTGCTGAAAATCAAAACCGCCCGGCTCTACCGGCCCCGAAGGTGGGGCGATACTGCCAAGGGTGCGCACACGCGCCCCCGGCTGCAAATGCTCTAAGCCCTGATCAGAATGCAGTGAAACCCGCACATAGCTTGGCGTGCGTGGTTTTGATATTTTACCCAAGTCAGGTGCTGCCAAAGTTATACGCGGACGGTTGGCGTTGGATCGGTCGATGGCAACAATCGTGCCCTCGATCGGGCCATAATATCGCCAACCCAAAACTGGTTCCGCCACGGTATAGGTGCGCAAAATAGCCAGTAGAAACCCTAGCAGGATGAATGCGAAAGCCCTGATTAAAATCGCACTGGTCGTCTGGCGGTCAAAAAAGGCCAATACAAACAAAGCAATGTTCACACCGATCAGAATTTTCACCAAACCGGCCAGCGGCTCAAACCGAATGAAAAAATAAAGCCCGATCCCTATAGACAGACACACTGGCAACCATAAAAACAGCCTGCCGCGTTGCGCCTCTAAAGCGATTGATGGGTTTGCCAGCCGCACGTCCCTTGCTCTTCCTTGATCATTTGCCTAAACGTGGGATAACACTATCTTCATTATGGTTTCCAAGAGGTTAACACATGGGCATTGTCACCCGTTTCGCACCGTCCCCCACTGGTTATTTGCACATTGGCGGGGCGCGTACCGCCCTTTTCAACTGGCTATATGCCCGCGCAAATGGTGGCAAATTTTTGCTTCGGATTGAAGACACTGATCGTGAACGCTCAACCGATGCAGCCACTCAGGCCATATTTGAAGGGTTGAAATGGTTGGGCTTGAACTGGGATGACGAAGCTTATAGCCAGTTTGCCCGCAAAGACCGCCATGCTGAAATAGCCCACGCAATGCTGGGCAGTGGCCACGCCTATAAATGTTATGCAACCAAAGAAGACATTGAAGCGTTTCGTGCCAGCCCCGAAGGTAAATACGGCAGTTTTCAAAGTCCTTGGCGCGGTGCTGATCCCGCCACCGCCCCTGATGCGCCTTATGTGATCCGCCTGAAAGCCCCGCGTGACGGGGTGATGGAAATCACCGATGAAGTGCAAGGGCGCGTCAAATGGAAGAGCGCCGAATTTGACGACATGATACTGTTACGATCGGATGGTACACCGACCTATATGTTGGCAGTTGTAGTGGACGATCATGATATGGGTGTGACCCACATTATTCGCGGCGATGATCATCTGATCAATGCAGGTCGCCAAAGCCTGATCTATCATGCGATGGGCTGGGATGTACCAGTGTTTGCCCATATCCCGCTGATCTTTGGCGATGACGGCAAGAAATTGTCAAAACGCCACGGGGCTACAGGGGCGCAAGAATACCGCGCCATGGGGTATCTGCCCGAAGCCATGCGCAACTATCTGGCGCGTCTGGGCTGGAGCCACGGGGATGATGAGTTGTTTACCACCGCGCAAGCCATTGAATGGTTTGATTTAAGCGGCATCAACAAAGCCCCGTCGCGGTTTGACTTCAAGAAACTGGACAATGTCAGCAAGCATCATATTGAAACCGCCCCTGACGATGTGCTGATTGCGGGCCTGCAAGATTACATATCTTCACAAGACCGCGAGCCGCTGTCTGAAGACGCTATTGAAAAACTAAAAACTGTATTACCGATTGTGCGTGAAAGATCGAAGAAATTGCCTGATTTACTGGATAAATCGCGGTTTATATTGCAGGCGCGACCATTCGCGCCAGATGAAAATGATGCAAAACACTTGAATTCGGTATTCAATGGTATACTGAAACGATTGACCCCGCAGTTAGCACAGGTTACAACTTGGTCTAAAGAAGAGTTAGAGACCTTGTTTCGTGATTTTGCACAAACCGAAGGTCTTGGGCTAGGCAAAATAGCACAACCAATGAAGGTTGTATTGTCGGGCACAACCAAATCGCCGTCGACATTTGATATGATGGCGGCACTTGGCAAAGATGAAACGCTGGCGCGGATTAAGGATACGCTGGCGACCATGTAACACCAGAATATTCTGGAATACTCTTCGAACGGCTATTCAGCCACTTCGGACACAATTTCTGTGTTCCAACAAGCTAATGGGGCCAACCCCGAAATAATGAGGACGATATGACAGACAAACAACGCACCGCCACATTGAAACTGGACGATCAGGAATTGGAATTACCGATTTATTCGCCAAGTGCGGGGCCTGATGTTCTGGATATCACCAAGCTATACTCACAAGGTAAAGTGTTTACATATGACCCCGGCTTTACGTCAACGGCGTCTTGCGAGTCGACCATCACGTTTATTGATGGCGGTTTGGGAAAGTTGCAGTATCGCGGGTATTCCATCGAACAGTTGGCAGAAAAATCACACTATCTTGAAGTGTGCTACCTGTTGCTTTACGGTGATCTGCCCAGCAAAGATCAACTGGCAGAATTTGAAAACCGTATCACGAACCACACAATGTTGCATGACCAGATGCAACACCTGTTCCGTGGTTTCCGCCGCGATGCCCACCCGATGGCCATCATGTGTGGCGTGGTAGGTGCGCTGTCTGCGTTTTATCATGACAGCACCGATATTACGGATGTCAATCAACGTGAAATCGCTTCAATCCGCATGATCGCAAAGATCCCGACGATTGCCGCATATGCCTATAAATATTCCATCGGCCAACCGTTCGTTTTTCCTGATAACAATCTGGATTATGCATCCAACTTCCTACGCATGTGTTTTGCCGTGCCAAGTGAAGAATATGTGGTTAATCCTGTGCTGGCAAAAGCCATGGATCGCATCTTTACACTTCACGCCGATCACGAACAAAACGCCTCTACATCCACTGTGCGTCTTGCAGGTTCATCAGGGGCCAACCCGTTTGCTTGTATTGCCGCTGGCATTGCCTGTCTTTGGGGCCCGGCCCACGGCGGGGCTAATGAGGCCGCGTTGCAAATGCTGCATGAAATTGGCACCGTTGACCGTATTCCGGAATTTGTCGCTCGTGCCAAAGATAAAAGCGATCCGTTCCGTTTGATGGGCTTTGGCCACCGGGTTTATAAAAACTTTGATCCACGTGCCAAAGTGATGAAAGAAAGTGCAGACGAGGTGCTGGAACTGCTGGCAGGGCTGGCCAAACGCGGCACTATTGTCGGCGTCGATCTGGTCGAGGTTGCACCTGATTATGACCCGACCGGATCAACCAGTACCCTGGCTGCACAGATATTGATGAACCTGATTGGCCGGATATTGCACGCGCGTCAGGCTGCGTAGACAGAACAGCAGGTTCAAAGAGCCGATGCCCCCTGAACACGCGCCCTATCTGGCCGAGGCCGTGCGCATCGCCTATTCGCAAATCTACGTCCCCGACACCGCCCCCACGCCACGGCAAAGAGAGATGTCATAAACACAATTTTTGGCGGCAAAACCGTCTTTGGCGCAACGGTCGGCATCATGTTGTTAGAGACAAAATTTCCCCGGACCTACGGCGACATCGCCAATGCCGCGACATGATCCTTTCCAGTGCAGTACCGCGTGGTGCCGGTGGCGACCTCGTCGCTGATGCAAATCCCGATGGTGCAGGCGTTGCTGCCAAGTGACAAAAAGTCGGGGCAATCCCCGGCTAAACCTGACCACTGGCAGGCCGACAAGCCTTAGACCTTTGCCGCCATCCGCCGGATGAAATCGGCGCATTCCTCCGGTGCGGTGATCGGGATCATATGGCCGCGCCCCTCTAGCACCTCATACGCCAGCCCATGCGCAATCATGCTTTGCCCGTGATGGATGGGCGGCAACAGGCAGTCGTCGGCCCCGTAAAGAATACCGCCCGACGCCTTTAGCC
>JAESRV010000024.1 GCA_016764475.1 Amylibacter sp. | reverse complement strand
CTTACCCCACCACATCAAACGAACGTGTGTGATAGAGCGTCCAGTTTTCCTAGCCTCTTCGTCATTCCTATTCCTTCTTCGCGTTGGAGTACACCTTAATAGACTGTCCAATTTTGCAGGCCCACTTCAGAAGAATAATCCTTTCGTACTTAAATCAGAATGCAACTTTCCTCCCATTTCAGATGCTTTTTGACGAATGGTAATATGACGATAGTGATTATAGATTTGAGTTGGGGAGGTTCCCATATTTTGTGCTAAATCTTCAATATTCGCATGTCCATAAAGTAGTCGAAATGTCGCATATGTATGTCTAAGACTATAAATTGTACGTGCTTTTCCAAACCTGTCTTCTAACAGTCCACTATTCTTTAGAACTTTTTTAAATGTTTTCCCATAATTTTCAACAGGGTTTCCATTGTGATCACAGAACACTAAATCACTTGGTTGTTGAAATTCTGAAATAGTTTTTATTCTATCTAAATACCGTTTAGCTGAACGAAGAGGAATGCATTCCCTCTGTCCAGTTTTCGTAGTTGGTGAAATATATAAAATTACTTGATCTACATTGTTCTTATCAACAATTGTTCCAACGTCCTGCCAACGCAACTGCCTTGCTTCATTTGGTCTTAACCCAGAAGTACCCATAAACAGAATATAGTTATGTAACATTCGTCTTTGCCATAGATGCAACCGATGTGGACGTTTTGTTTTATCTTGCTGTTGGGTCTCATTCGCCCATGTACGTAAATATTGATATAGTTGCCGCCACTCATGAAGTTCAAATGCCGGTCTTCTTGACACTTCACCAGGCTTTTTAGTTTTCGGCGACTTAATTTCAGGTATTTGCTGAATAATACCGTTACGATATGCCCATGAAAATATCTGGCGCAATGCAGATTGTTCCATTTGGAGAGATTTTGGTGCAGGTATTTTTGCAACGTTACCTAATTTTTGTTTATATGGTTTTCTTCGCGTCTTTCTGGATTTCTTTGCATTATCAATTTTAGATATACCTTCATCAGAGGACCAATAATTAATTCTCCAAGTCCAATATCCTTCGATCATTGTATGTGATATTTCTTCAAGATATTTGTCGCCAAAGTAAGGTAAGAAATAGCGTTCAGCTGTGCCTGAAAAGTACTTCATGCGATGAGTGGAAAGAAGGTTTTGATTTGCTGCTTTCCATCGCAACCACAATGAATTGAATGAATGTGGTTTTATTTCGAGACCATGACGAACTTTATAACGCAAATCATCATATAAGTCTTCAGCTACTCTAACCGCTTCTGCAAGGGTTCGGCGTTTAGTGGATTTAACGATGTAATTTTTGTTACCTTCGATTTTAAGTCGCACATGATATGTAGGGCGTTCGTTTCTAGTATATAAAAATATGCGGCCATCTCTGAGTGTATGTTTATTCTCGTACGACATATTCAGATCAAGCCCTAATTGATTATGTTACACTTTTGTCAAAGATGCGAACTAGTACCTATTATCTTACAATAGTTTGTCAATGGTTTGTCAACATAAAAAAAGAGACTGTCGAAATGACAGTCTCTTGATTTTTAACGATTTTATTAAATATAATATTAACGTTTTGAGAACTGGAAGCTCTTACGGGCTTTGGCTTTACCGTATTTCTTACGCTCAACAACGCGGCTGTCGCGTGTCAGGAAGCCTGCGGCTTTCAGTGCTGTGCGCAAGGATGGTTCATAAAGTTGCAATGCTTTGGAAATGCCGTGCTTAACCGCACCCGCTTGGCCTGACAGACCGCCACCTTTTACGGTTGCCATCACATCGAACTCACCCGTTACACCGGCAACGGTGAAAGGCTGCGCCAAAATCATTTGCAACACGGGACGCGCGAAATATTTGTTCATTTCACGGCCATTAACAGTTACTTTACCTGAACCAGGTTTAATCCAAACACGGGCAACCGCATCTTTACGTTTGCCGGTTGCATAAGAACGGCCCAGCTCATCACGTTGTGGTTCACGTGTGATGGCAGCAGAAACCACTTCTGCGGCAGATACGTCAGTAGTCGCGGCAGGCAAATCGCCCACAGCTTCTTTCAGGTCATCCAAAGATTTGATCTGGTCGCTCATGATTGGCTCCGTGTATTTTTAGGGTTCATGGCTTTAACGTCCAAAACTTCAGGGTTTTGGGCTTCATGCGGGTGATCTACACCTGCATAGATACGCAAGTTGCGCATTTGCTCACGAGACAATGGGCCACCTGGCAACATACGTTGCACAGCTTTTTCCAACAGGCGTTCCGGAAATTTACCTTCCAGGATTTGGCCAGCTGTACGCTGTTTGATGCCGCCCGGGTGGCCAGTGTGCCAGTAGTGAATTTTGTCAGAGCGTTTTTTGCCTGTTAGCTGGACTTTGTCCGCATTAATCACGATCACATTGTCGCCCATATCCATGGACGGTGTGAAAGTTGGCTTGTGCTTGCCGCGCAAGCGCATTGCGATAATAGATGCCAAACGACCCAACACGATGCCTTCAGCATCAATGATTAGCCATTTTTTATCAATATCAGCAGGTGTTGCTGAAAATGTTTTCATGGGTTTCATACCTTTGGTGATGGCACGTGCTTGTGCCGAAACTGATAGGTGGGTTCTAAGGATTTATGGAGGCAAGTCAATGTGTGTAAAGTCTAATTTATTCCTTTAAATCAATTAGTTATAAAATAGGTATAATAATACCCCATATTTAGCACTTTTGCGGAATGGAATATGTCAGGTTTGCCCGCGCGACGGGGGCCGCCTGCCCTTCGGAATACAACAACACATCGCCCACAGACAGGCTACGGCCCAGTTTCAGCACGCGCGCCTTGGCAATCATATTGGTGGCAGCGGGCTTTCGCATGAAATCTATCGAACAGTTGGTGGTTACGGTCAGGGCCTCTGGCCCGATCAACGCCAATGTGGCAATATAATAAGCCACATCCGCAAGGGCAAACATCGCAGGGCCAGACACGGTACCGCCCGGGCGCAAATGGCGGGTTTGTACGTTCATGCGCACAACCACCTCGTCCACTGACAAGGAAATTACCTCAAAATCCTTGCCAATCTGCGGAAACACTTTTTCCAGAAACGCGGTCACTTCCGCGATTGTCATTTTCAGTTCCATATGCGACCCTTAATTTCACCCCCAAGACTAACAAGGTTTAGCCAATGCCCCAAGATATTTTACTGCGCCAAGACATCCATGACGTAGCGATTTTGACGATGAACACGCCAAAATCTTTGAACGCGCTATCAGATGCCATGCTGACCACATTACACAAGGTTTTCGACAGCATAGCTGAAACCCCGGAAATCCGCGCCATCATTCTGCGCGGGACCGGTAAAGCTTTTTGCGCAGGTCACAATCTGAAAGAAATGACCGCTGCCCGCGAAGCAGATGATAAAGGCCAAGCCTATTTTTCTGATCTGTTCACACGTTGCGGTGCCCTGATGCAACGCATCCTGACTATGCCGCAACCAGTGATTGCCCAAGTCCACGGCATTGCCACTGCCGCAGGCTGCCAACTGGTGGCAACTTGCGATATGGCGGTGGCGGCAGAGACTACGCGGTTCGGGGTGAACGGCGTCAATATCGGCCTGTTCTGTTCCACCCCGATGGTCGCCCTGTCGCGCAATATCCCGCGCAAACGCGCGTTTGAGATGCTGACCACGGGGCGGTTTATATCTGCCGCCGAGGCCGCTGAATATGGCTTGATCAATATGTCTGTGCCTGAGGAAACACTGGATGCTGAAACCCTGAAACTGGCACAAACCGTGGCAGGGAAACTGGGCAAGGCAGTGAAGATTGGCAAGCAGGCTTTTTATGAACAGCTTCAAATGCCGATAGCGGATGCTTACAGTTACACGGGCAAGGTTATGGCCAACAATATGATGTATGATGAAACTGCTGAAGGGGTGGCGGCATTTTTAGGCAAGCGTGAACCAACTTGGGAAAACCCATGAAGGCTGGCGCAGATGCACCAGCCCATAATTTATTTAAACAGCATAATCCGCAAAAGCAGGATCAAGCGGCGTTTGACTGATAATATTCACATAATTTGATAAGACTTTCACCGATATGCCAAGGATGATCCCCAGAACGGCTGTATTATCATAACCCGCATCAAAGAACGCCGTGATATGTTCGGATGACGGACGCCCCTTGCGCGATACCATTTCACGGGTAAAAACCGCCAAAGCATCAAGCTTTGCATCAAGCAAAGTGTCGCCAATGCGTAAAGCCGCAATCGTTGCTGCATCCATGCCCTGCATTTTATCGGCAACCATTGAATGAGCCGCCAAACAATAATGACACCCGTTAACGTAGCTAATGCTTAGAAACACGGTTTCCTGCTCTGACGGGGTGAACCCTGCCGAAGCGCGAAACTTTTCGTAACCCGTAGAATAACATTCAAGAATTGCAGGCATATTAGCCATATTCGCATATAGGTTTGGGACAAAACCTAACTGGCTCTCCGCCATTTTCAATATTTCTGCAGCCCCGGCATGTGCTGTTTTAGCAGTTTGTAGCGGAAGGGTGATTTTTTGATCTGTCATATTTTTCTCCATTTAAAAGCCCTGTCGCAAGATTTGTGACAAGGCCGGTGTGATCATTTATTCGGGGTCAGAACAAACATCGTTGAATTTGGCATATCGAAAATGCTGTTGCGCAAAGGGATATGCACTTTGTAGGCATCATCGGTAAATATGCCGTCAAACGTGCCTTTTGGATCAGTGACAGTCCATACATTCAGCATATCCACATCTAGGTCGCCAGCCATACGTTGTGAAATATTAAACGATGGCAAAGCCCGTTCCAGGCCGTGTTTTGCCACAACAGGTTCGATCAGTTCAAAGTATTTAGCTGCATCCGCTGGTGTTTTACCGTCTTGTAGGCGCAGCAAGTCAATAAAGTAAAAATCCGCGTCATGCGCGGATGCGGTTGGGGCACCTGCGAAAGCTGCAAGTGTTGCAGATAGAACTGTAGCAGTTATAAAAGATCGTCTTTTCATAGTGTTATCCTTTTTAATTTCAGAGCGCTTAATAGAAAATAGCTATAATGGCCCTTGTAAAAAGATAGTAACTGTTCTATTTTTACAGATAAACAATCATTATTAGAAAATGTATCTTCAAATATGAAACACATGAATTGGGATGACATCAGGTTGTTTCTGGCACTGTCGCGTAGCGATAACATCCGTGACGCCGCAAACCGCAGTGGGGTCAGTTATTCGACTGTATCACGGCGCATTGATGCGTTTGAACATTCATTATCTGTACGCCTGTTTGACAGGTTTTCTACGGGTTTTGTATTAACCGCATCAGGTGAGGAACTGCTAGAATTAGCCGAAAAAATGGAAGAACAGGTGTTAGAGGCTGACAGACGAATTTTCGGGCAAGAAACCACGCTTGCAGGCCAAATCAAACTGTCGATGGTTGATGCAATGGCAACCGACTTACTTATGCCAGACTTGACAGAATTTACCAAACTCTATCCCGAGATTGCACTGGAAATTGATATTGGCTACAGCACTGCCGATCTATCGCGCCGCGAGGCTGATCTGGCGTTACGTTTCGCACATAACCCACCCGAAGATCTGCTGGGCCGTAAATTAGTATCATGCGGCATCGCCCCATATGCAACGCAAAACTATATTGATCTTCACAATCTAAAAACGGAACCCACAGGCGGGCAATGGATTGGATATAAGCTCGGGGATAAAATACCTGATTGGGTGTGTAAAAGCCCCTTTCCAAAATTACCGTTTACCGGGCAAATTCTAAGCATGAACGTTCAAAAAGAGGCCTGTAAATCTGGTATGGGCATTGCCATGTTGCCTTGTTTCACGGCAGATCCTGATCCGGTGCTTATACGTATTGGCCCAGTAACAACATCACCTAGATTTGACCTGTGGTTGTTAAAACACACAGACATGCGCAGCAATGCCCGTGTGCGAGTATTATCGGATTTCTTAATTGAACGGATCAAACGACACCGCGCGCTATTAACTGGTGCGCGACCTTAACGATACAAAATAGCCGCCCGTGCCTGTTGTTCCAACCATGCCGCCATTTTGCGATAGGGCACGGGGCCGTGGCTGATCCGCGCTACACCACAATCCGCCAATGTCTGGGCATCCGGCACATGCGGCAAGGCGATGATATTKACKGGYAGCGSRCAYTCAGCGCACARGCGTTTGATCAGCCCCGCATCTGCYAGACCGGGTGCAAAAAAACCRTCKSCSCCGGCWTTGGCAAASGCYKCRGCSCGTTCYARYGCCSCRTCCAGCATKGYATYKGTRTGKGTSTCWGSYKYSGCTTTCARRAAYATATCCGTGCGCGCATTGATAAATACACCTGATAYAACCTGATCSGCMGCATCACGYGCCGCCGCWATACGGGCCGCTTGCAAATCAATAGCGTGCAGACCTTCACCGCCCACGATCTGATCTTCAAAGTTAAAGCCAACAGCCCCCGCCTGCACGATTTCRCGCACGGTTTTKGCAACCATAWCAGGGGCCACCCCGTAACCGCCTTCAATGTCWGAACTTACCGGYAAATCAACRSYNNCGACAMWAYGCNNCGCAGGTTTTCTGTARCCAGTGACAGCGSAATATTTTCACCATCGGCATAKCCAAAGGCSGCSGCCACAGGCCAACTGCCYGTYGCAATCGCTTTGGCATCAGCCCCKGCCACAATCGCGGCTGTACCCGGATCCCASAYATTAAACAGGAYRATCGGRTCTGATTTCACATGAAGGGCWTTAAACGCTTTSGCGCGGTCACTTTGTTGCATATCTTTACCCCTGTTTAAATCGTGTRGGKCGAAAATCTGTCAATAAATCAGATGCTTGCCCATCAATAATCTCTTGTGCAACCAGCTTACCCACCAAAGGGGCCAGCGTAATACCGCTGTGCATCACTGCCACATATAGCCCGTTCAGCATGCCTACCGCAGGCATYCCGTCTTKKGGYACAGGCCGTTTSCCCACCATGATASGGTCCACTGTCAGGTCTTTCACACCCGGCAAGCGCATTTTCAACCGCCCCARCATTTTTGCGGCAAAATCAACGGGGCTTTCAGATATGGTTTCATCCAAACCACCACCRCTGAAAATCTCGCCCATAATAATACGGCCCCTGATATTCTGCCTGAAATGAATGTCCGGCGACATAATAACGTGATCCACAACAGGTTCTGTCGGCAAAGTATGCACAATGACCCCTGTTTTGCTGTCCATCGGCAGATCAATATCAAAATGCGCCAGCATTTTTTGCGACCATGCCCCTGTTGCCACAACAACTTTGTCACCGTGCATCGGCCCGAAATTGCTATCTACGCCAACAATTTGCGCCCCTTCATAAAGCAGCCCTGACACCTTGCAGCCCGCCACAATATTCGCACCGTTTCTAGCGGCTTCATTCAGTAGCAAGCGCACGATTTCGGCACCGTCTGCGGCCCCTTCGATGCGGCCCCAGATACACTGTTCCGGCGGGTTGGCTACATTCGGTTCCAGCTTGGAAAACGTGACGGCATCTATCACTTTGGCCTCATAGCCATAGGTTTCCATCACTTGGGCTTGATCCAACAGTTCTTGTCCCTGATCTTCCCACCACAGGCTGCCATCCCATTTTATCGCCCCCGACATATCCAGGCTTTCGCAAAGCCGCAGATATTCATAAATCGCTTCACGGCGCAGTTTGTAATAGTTTGCGGTTGGTGCCGAATTCGCATTGATCCAGCCAAAAGATTTACTACTGGCCCCCCTTGCAGGGATGGCTTTTTCCAGCACGGTTACCCGTGCCCCTGATTTGCTAAGATGGTACGCAATCGAGGCCCCGATGATGCCGCCACCTACAATAATCACATGATCCGTCATTTTAGCCCCTTGTTTAGCGTAATGTTTGCACTTTCGGATAAGTCGCCGCAAATACGGCCCGAAGCATTAGAAGTATCAGCACAACCGCCCCGATCTGGTGAACAATCGCAATGTGCCAGGGGGCGGCGTATAAAACGGTACTGATGCCCAGAGCCACCTGCCCCAATACGGCAACCATCATCAGACTGAAGGTGCGTTTGATCAGGTTCAACGCCGATGCACGGCTTTTAAACCACACGAATAATGCCGCGATAAACACGATATAGCCCAAAATACGGTGGTTGAACTGCACCAACGCGGGGTTTTCAAAGAAGTTTGTCCACAGCGGTGTGGAATCAAAACTTTCGGGTGGCAAAAAATCCCCGTTCATCATCGGCCAGTCTATATAACCGCGCCCTGCATCAATTCCGGCCACCAATGCCCCCAGTAAAACCTGCGCAAATGCCAGTACCAATAAAATCTTGCCCAACCGCGCCAGCCCTGCATCCGCTTGCCTGCGCGCCTGAAGCAATTCCGCATCCTTGCGGCGCAATAACCAGACATACCACGCGATTGTGCCCAGTATAAGGAACGCCAATCCCAAATGGATAGCCAGACGGTATGAAGCCACATCGACCATGCGCCCAGTCAGCCCGGATGACACCATCCACCAGCCGATCGCACCTTGTAATCCGCCCAAAAAACCAATGAACAACAGGCGCGGCCCCCAGCCATTCGGAATGCGTTTTGTTGCCGCGAAAAATAGGAATCCAACGGCCCAAACCAACCCGACAAAGCGGCCTAATTGGCGGTGACCCCATTCCCACCAGAAAATACTTTTGAACTCGCCCAATGTCATGTCGGCGTTTTGTAAGTTGAATTCAGGTGAGCCCTTATATTTATCAAATGCCATCGTCCAGGCGTAATCATTAGTCGGCGGCACCGCCCCTTTGATCAAAGCCCATTCGGTAATTGACAGGCCACTATCGGTCAGGCGGGTTAAACCGCCCACAACAATCATCAAAAACACCAGGGCGAAAAGCACCAACAGCCAAACCGCCACAGCACCGCGCGCACCACTGTGCCCCTTATCAATCAGACCGCCTTTCGGGGCTGTCTGTTTGGGCGTATCACTAGATACTTCTTCAAAAATACTGCGCTTGCCGCTCATGGGCCTATGCCTCCATTTAACGTTAATCTAGGGGTAAATCCACGCCCCGACAAGAGATGCTAGTCATCCTGCGGCTTTTTTACCAAGGATCGAAACACCCCGTGCAACATGCGAACATCCGCACTGGTCAGCGGCATGCGTGAAAACAGGTTGCGCAGGTTTAAACGCATGCTTTCGGCCTTATCAACAGGCCAGAAAAACCGCCTATTGCGCAAGCGTTCTTCCAGACGTTCTGAAAGCTTCTCAACCTCTATTCCGCTGGCATATTCTGTGCCTGCAAGCGCCATAGCCTCGGCAGGTACATCCGCGTCTTGCCTGCGCCATTCATAGGCCAGCAACAAAACGCATTGCGCCAGATTAAGCGATGCAAACGCAGGGTTTACCGGCACTGAAATCAGCGCATTGGCGCGCACCACATCATTATTAGCCAGCCCTGCCCGTTCCGGCCCGAACAGCACCCCTACCTTTTTACCCTCGTCAATCAAGGCACGAGCATGGGCCATTGCGCGTTCAGGTGTCATCACCGGCTTGGTCAAATCGCGGGTGCGTGCCGTGGTGGCAAACACATAATGCAGATCATCGCAGGCCTTGGCCGTGGTCTGTGTCAGGCGCACTTGATCCAGAACCCGCGCAGCCCCTGATGCCATTGTCGTGGCTTTTTGATTGGGCCAACCATCGCGCGGATTGACAATGCGCATCCATTCCAGTCCGAAATTATACATCGCACGCGCCGCCGCGCCGATATTTTCACCCATTTGCGGTTCCACAAGGATAAAAGCGGGTTGTGGCCCGCTCCATTCAACCGCCTGCGCGTGATCCGTGCCTGACATGATTTAGGGACTCCAATATGTGACATGGGCGTGATACGCTTGGTACAGATCAAGTGCAAGCCACGGCAAGTATCACAAATCTGTCCACGGCAAGTATCACAAATCTGTATACATTCGTATACCGCTCTTTTCATTTGCGTATAGATGCGCTATTACGCGGCCAAGTTCCAATTCCAAATAACCCTGAGGTTCCAATGACCAAGATCAAAGTAGAAAATCCCGTTGTCGAATTAGACGGCGATGAAATGACCCGTATCATCTGGCAGTTTATCAAAGACAAACTGATCCTGCCCTACTTGGATATTGATCTGAAATACTACGACCTTGGCATGGAAGTGCGCGACGACACCAATGACCAGATCACTATTGATGCCGCAGAAGCGATCAAAAAATACGGTGTGGGTGTCAAATGTGCCACCATCACGCCTGACGAGCAACGCGTAGAAGAGTTTGGCCTGAAAAAAATGTGGCGCTCACCCAACGGCACCATCCGCAACATTCTGGGCGGCACAATTTTCCGCGCCCCGATCATTTGCCGCAACGTACCGCGTCTGGTTCCGGGCTGGACAAGACCCATCGTCATTGGCCGTCATGCATTTGGTGACCAATATAAAGCCACCGACTTTCTATTCCCGGGCGAAGGCAAGTTGACAATGAAATTTGTCGGCAAAGACGGCACCGTAATAGAAAAAGACATCTTTGATGCCCCCGCCGCAGGGGTGGCCATGGGCATGTATAATCTGGATGCATCCATTCGAGATTTCGCGCGGGCATCCTTGAACTATGGCTTGAAACTGGGTTGGCCGGTTTACCTGTCCACCAAGAACACCATCTTAAAAGCCTATGACGGCCGTTTCAAAGACCTGTTTCAAGAGATTTTTGAAGCCGAGTTTGAAGAAAAATATAAAGCCGCAGGCATCACTTATGAACACCGTTTAATTGATGACATGGTCGCATGCGCAATGAAATGGAACGGCGGATTTGTTTGGGCCTGTAAAAACTACGATGGCGATGTGCAATCAGACACGGTTGCCCAGGGCTTTGGCTCATTAGGTTTGATGACCTCGCAACTGATGACACCCGACGGCAAAGTCGTTGAAGCCGAAGCTGCCCACGGCACCGTGACCCGCCACTACCGCCAGCACCAGAAAGGTGAGGCCACATCTACAAACTCTATCGCGTCAATATTCGCGTGGACGGGTGGCTTGAAGCACCGCGCCAAGCTGGATGACAACGCCAAGCTGATGGAATTTGCCGACACACTGGAAAAAGTCATCGTTGATACGGTTGAAAACGGCCACATGACCAAAGACTTGGCCCTGTTGGTTGGCCCGAACCAAGGTTGGTTGACCACCCAAGGATTCTTGGAAAAAATCGACGAAAACTTGAACAAAGCACTGGTAGGATAAACCAAACCAGTTTAGCGTTTCAGGGCGGCCCTTACCTGGCCGCCCTTTTTTATGGGAAGTACAAATGCCCGTTCATTATATTTATCTGATCATCGCCGTAATATGTGAAACTTTTGGCACGGCCTGCCTGAAAGCCAGTAATGAGTTCACAAAACTATGGCCCAGTCTGGGCGTGATCATCGGCTTTGCCGGCGCATTTTACTTCTTGTCCCTGACCCTGCGCACCATGCCCATCGGCATTGTATACGCCATATGGTCAGGATTAGGTATCATCCTTATCACCTTGATAGGATTGTTATTTTTCAAACAAAGCTTGGATATGGCCGCCTATATCGGCATGGGGTTCATCCTATTAGGTGTCATCATCATCAACATGTTTTCCAACAGCAGCACGCATTAACCACGATTAACAATGCGCGCATATAAACGTTTGATAATACCACTTGCGGTTTTTTCGAATGCGGCAGGAATGAACGCGTGAAACAAAGCGGCAAAAGCGGCGATGAACAGGGTCATTGAGAACCCGAATGCAAACAGAAAATGCTGGCCGAATGTTTCATCTACCGAGCGCGGATGGTCTAAGAATAATTTACTAATCATATTGGTCCCCTTGGTTTCGACAAAACTACCAAAGGCGACGTTCACATGTTTCCCAAAGATAGGGTGATTTTTTGCTTTATTGTGAAATTATCCCATTATATAAGTAAATAATGGAAATAGATCACATAGACCGTCAAATACTACAAAAACTGCAACAAGATGCCACGCTGGGGCTGGAAGATTTAGGCGATGCCGTCGGCCTGTCGCGCAACGCCTGTTGGCGCAGGGTGAAAAACCTGACGGATGCAAAGGTTATCAAATCCCGCGTGGCAATTCTGGATGCAGAAAAACTGAACCTTGGCCTGACCGTGTTCATTTCCGTGCGCACCAACCAGCATGACCCCGACTGGCTGGCTAAATTCGCCACCGCCACCCGTACCATGCCCGAAATTCTGGGGGCGTATCGGATGAGCGGCGATCTGGATTACCTGATCCGCGCCCAAGTGGCAGACATGCCCGCCTATGATCGTTTTTATCAACGCCTGATCAAACGCATAAAGCTGGCAGATGTTTCCGCCAGCTTTGTTATGGAACAGATCAAAGAAACCACGGCCCTGCCGCTATAGCCCTTCAACAATACTATACTCACGGGTTGAAACCCCGTCTGCCAGCGCAAAAGTCAAAGCTTCTTGATATTCCGGCCCTTCATAAAACGCGGTTGCGGTTTCCAGATCCTTGAACTGAATGATCACATTACGCGCGCGCGCGGGGCCTTCTTTGGTTACGGATTTACCGCCACGGGCCAAAAACTCGCCGCCGTATTTTACCACCGCAGGCCCAGCCAAAGCCGCGTATTTTGCGTATTCTTCATCGTTATGCACATCAATATGCACCATACAATAAGCAACCATTTATGT
>JAESRV010000023.1 GCA_016764475.1 Amylibacter sp. | reverse complement strand
GGGGGCTATTCCTGTGATCAAGGTTCTGACGGAAAGTCTGGCAGCCAATAACATCACCCGTGTAATGGGCGTGATGAACGGCACTTGCAATTATATCCTGACACGGATGGAAAGTGCTAAACTGCCCTATGATGTGGTGTTTGAAGAGGCCAATAAACTGGGCTATCTGGAAGCCGATCCCAACTTGGATGTCGGCGGCATTGATGCAGCCCACAAACTGACTTTGCTATCTTCTATTGCCTTTGGCACCCAAGTGGATTTTGCAGGCGTTGAGCTGGAAGGTATCGGACAGATCACCATCGAAGATATTGATCACGCCCGTGACATGGGCTTTCGTATCAAGCTGTTGGGGGTCGCCCAAATGACGGATGCAGGCCTTGAACAATCCATGCGTCCTGTCTTGGTACCGATCACATCCCCACTGGCCCCGCTGGAAGGCGGCACCAATATGGTTGTGATCGAAGGCGACGCTGCCGAACAGATCGTTCTGCGCGGTGCAGGGGCTGGCGAAGGCCCGACTGCAAGTGCGGTGATGGGCGATGTGATGGATATTGCGCGCGGCTTGAAAATACCTGTTTTCGGTCAACCTGCGACAACGCTGAAAGCCGCGAAAGCGGCGAAGGTCAGCAACAAGTCTGCGTTTTCCTTGCGTTTGAACCTGAAAGATACGCCCGGCGTTATGGCCCAAATCTCAACGGCTTTGGCCGATGCGGGGGTTTCAATCGACCGGATGCGCCAGTTCAGCCATAATGAAAAATCAGCACCCGTTATGATCGTGACACACCCTACCAAACGCGATGTGGTTGAAGCGGCGTTTCAAGCGATTTCCAAGCTGGATGTGACCACCCAAACCCCGCTGATGCTTAGTATTGTAGATGCCTGATCGCGCGTTTCTTGGGGTTGAACATTCTGCCACGGGCCGCCGTTGGACAGGGTTGACCGCAAACCAAGATCGCCATGCGCAAGCTATCTCACAACAGGCTGGATTGCCCGAAATTGTCGCCAGAACACTGGCGCGGCGCGGCGTTTCTATTGAAGAAACTGCCGCGTTCTTGGCACCGTCATTGCGCGATTTGATGCCCAATCCTTCGATCCTGAAGGATATGGATAAAGCGGCAGAGCGCATATGCCAAGCGGTTGATAAAAAACAGAAGATTGCGATTTTTGCGGATTATGATGTGGATGGTGCCACCTCTGCCGCGTTGTTGATCACATGGCTGCGCGACTTTGGCCTGACCGCCACGCTTTACGTGCCTGACCGCATTGACGAAGGCTATGGCCCCAATGACGCGGCGATGAAAATGCTGGCCTCTGATCACGATCTGATCATCTGTGTTGATTGCGGAACCCTGTCGTTCGGCCCGATTGAAGCGGCCAAAGACGCGGATGTCATTGTACTGGATCACCACATGGGTGGTGAAACCTTGCCCGATGCACTGGCCGTAGTGAACCCCAACCGTCAGGATGAAGATACCGAATACGGGTATCTATGTGCGGCGGGCGTTGTATTCATGGCCCTTGTGGCTTGCAACCGCATTTTTAAAGCCGCAGGAAAACCCGCGCCTAACCTTATGAACGCGCTTGATCTGGTCGCATTGGGCACCGTCGCAGATGTTGCCCCGCTGATCGGGTTCAACCGCGCCTTGGTGCGCCAAGGGCTGACGATTATGGGTGCACGCACACGCCCCGGCCTTGTGGCCCTTGCAGATGCTGCCAAAATGAATTCCGCCCCCACTGCGTATCATCTGGGCTTTCTTTTGGGCCCGCGCATCAATGCAGGCGGGCGCGTTGGCAAGGCTGATCTGGGCGCACGCCTGTTATCGACCACGGATATGGATGAAGCACAATCAATCGCGGATCGCTTAAACCAGCTAAACGATGAACGCCGCGAGATTGAAGCGCATGTGCAACTGCAAGCCATGGAACAGGCCGAAGAACGCGGCTTTGACAAGCCGCTGGTTTGGGCCGCTGGTGAGGGATGGCATCCGGGCGTAGTGGGCATCGTGGCATCGCGCCTGAAAGAGGCCAGTAACCGGCCAACTATTGTGATCGGGCTGGACGGCAATGAGGGCAAGGGATCAGGGCGTTCTGTCACCGGCATTGATCTGGGATCAGCCGTGGCCACCTGCACCCGTGAAGGTGTATTGTTAAAAGGCGGCGGGCATAAGATGGCCGCAGGGTTGACCGTGGCGACAGACAATCTGGAAGCGGCAATGGAACGGTTATCGGAGTTGCTGGAAAAACAAGGAGCGGCTGATATCGGCCCGAAGGATCTGCATCTGGACGGGGCTATTGCGCCCTCTGGCATCACGCCTGAACTGATAGAACAGCTGGAAGCCGCAGGCCCTTACGGCGCAGGGGCGCCCGCGCCGCGCTTTGCCCTGCCCGCCCAGCGCATCGTTTTTGCCAAACGCGCAGGTGCTACGCATTTGCGGCTGACTTTGCAGGGCGAAAACGGTGGTAGAATCGATGCCATATGCTTTCGGGCCTATGATGGCCCGATAGGTGAGATGCTGGAAAACCATAATGGCCGTCTGTTTCATTGTGCTGGCCGGTTGGAAATAGATGATTGGGGGGGGCGCAGACGGGCTAAACTGCGCTTAGAGGATGTTGCAGAGGCTTCGTGAAAACTTTTTACGCCAGAACAAAAAATCCTCTTGCCAGTTAGATAAGTTCGCACTAAACACCGCATCACGATGAGTGGTCCCTTCGTCTATCGGTTAGGACATCTGGTTTTCAACCAGGAAAGAGGGGTTCAACTCCCCTAGGGACTACCATCGTTTACCTAAACCCCAAATTATCTAAGCAATCCAAGATCAGCAGCACGCTGAACCGCTTCCCCGCTGGTGCGCGTTCCCAATAACAGCCTGATCACAGTCAGTTGCGATTTGACAGTCACAACCGAGACCCCCATACGTTTTGAGACCTCTTCAATACGCCCGCCATTCGCCAGCATATTCAGCAAGTCTTTTTGTTTTTCATTCAGTTTGATCTCTGAAATTTCCTCTTTGTGGATCACCTTCAATATCTCTTCAACCTCGGTAATTTCCGCATCGGTAAATTCCCGATCGCGGCGCGCAAAGCCCCCGATTGAATGCTTTTTACCTGCATCAATCGAAACAACAGCACCGTAGTTCATGTCATATGTGCGCGACGCTTGCAGCACGCCTTTCGTGTCAAGTGCGGCCATATCAGACCAACGACATGTTCCAAAATTATTAAACCCCCACAGCACGACAGGATCATTCAAGACGAAGCCATTTTCTTCGTAATAATTGATCCATTCAACAGGATAGGTCTGAAACATCAGCTTAGGGGCATTGTATTCAATATGTAGCGCAATCGCATAACCTGCCGGTGACAATTTTTTAAGCACATCCAACCAATGGTTTATGCCTTCCATTTTTAACATGTGTATTTTTTCTTATCTTATCTTGAATTTAAAACTATAGGTTGAATACTTACTTTAACAATTATTGTCACTATATTTAAAATATTGCTACAAGTAGTTCAAATGTCTTTAGAACTTAAAATAGATGATGTTAAATGGCTTGCACCCATGGGAATGCACATATCCCTGCGCATTCGCTTTGGCTCGCCTTTAAGTTCAATAAATACTTACCCTGCCAAGTGGATCCATAAATACACTGAACAGGGTTTTATGATGCTCGATCCTACAATGAAGTGGGCCTATGAAAGCATTGGTGTTTGCAGGTGGAGCACACTCGCAGGTGATGATACCCATGGCATTCTGGAAATGGCCGCAAGCTATGGGATCGAATATGGTGCGGCCGTCTCATGCAGAGCTAAATCTGAAGCCGGGCACAGAAGCATCGCTACTTTCGGGCGGGCTGACCGAGAATATGAAAATGCAGAGCTGACACATTTGCAGAAGTTTGTGCAGGCCCTGCATAACGCCGCCACCCCGCCCACTAACATAACAAACGCCGAAATAGAGGTTCTGTTGTTTCTAAAACGCGGGTTGATTATTAAGGAAGTGGCTGTTGAATTGAATATCAGCGAAAACGCCGTAAAACAACGCATGAGTAACACTAGACGAAAACTTGGCGCAAAAACCACCATCCATGCGGCATCACTCGCACAGCAATATGGGCTAATTTAAAAAAAGTGATAGTTTATCGCCCTGTTATCACTCTACCTATACTTTAGTATATACAGAAAAGTGCAATTTTAAAGCTTTATTAGGTCTCCAACCAAAAAGGAGATTGCTATGCACTATGTTACCTTTGACTTCACAAATTTCCATAAATTCGGATCAACCTTTTATGATTACTTGGGTTTACGTAAAAGATACTTTGTAGATGAATTGAATTGGGAAATCTTCCACGATGATCATGTGGAAATGGATCAGTATGATAATCCCATGGCGCATTACTCTGTCGTGATCCAAGACGGCAAAGTGGTGGGGGGTGCCAGAATGGCCCCGACATCGGCTAAATGGGGCAATACGACCTATATGTTGAATGATGTAACCCGGGGCTTGTTACCTAAAATTCCGGATCATATCTACAAAGAAAACTTTAAAACCAACACGGTTTGGGAATGTACCCGCTTGGTGGTTTCAAGTGAACTGAAAGGTATGCGCAACAAGGTAACTTGCCTGAACCAGATCGTTGACGGGGTGGTTGCGGAAGCAGCAGCCTTTGGGGCAAAGGATCTGATTTGCCTGTCCCCCCCCACATTGCCACGCATGTTCCGTTCATTTGGATATGACTGCAAACAGATCAGTGAGCCATATACCTGCCCCGAAGACAGCCGGAAATATGCCGTGTTGATGATGCCCGCAGCCAAAGGGTTTGTTGAGGTTAAGAAAGCGGCTTAACGGGTAGTAACCAGTTATCTGCGGATGGCCGAGCTGGGAACGGCTTGGCCAATCGCAGACCAGTTTACACTGGCACGTGCAATCTTCGTGTCAGCCCAGGTTTTGAAAACAATTACAAAACCCAAGGCCGTTACGGTATCTGCCACTAAAGAAAACCGCAGGTTTTGCGCACAAGAACTGTCCATTCCACTGATCCCCAACGTGATATGCGGCGGGCGCTGGAAATGTGTTGCAAAACGCACAGCAACGCGCACCTCGCGGTCATCGTCACCGGACCACATCGGGCCGTTATCATCCACATGATTAAACAACTCACCTGAAGCGGTGAGAACTTGCACCCCCACCAAGGGGGATGTGGTTTGTTGTTTGATTAAGTCCTCACTCAACTTAACCACTCCTTTTTAACCTAGGGTCCTGACCCTAACTTATGTATATGTGGCTACGATATAAATACCAGCTAAAATAATGTTTTCAGCTGATTAACCCATATAAAACCCGTATTGCACAGGAACATGGGCTTTTACATCCGCACCCAATTCTTGCGCCGCATGCATCGCCCAATAAGGGTCGCGCATCATGCCACGCGCCAACAAAACCATATCCGCCTGACCATCCGCAATAATAGCTTCGGCCTGTTTCGCTTTTGTGATCGTGCCCACTGCCATCGTGGCAATGCCTGCTTCCTTGCGTAATTGCCCCGCCAACCC
This sequence comes from Amylibacter sp., assembly GCA_016764475.1. Taxonomy (GTDB): domain Bacteria; phylum Pseudomonadota; class Alphaproteobacteria; order Rhodobacterales; family Rhodobacteraceae; genus Amylibacter. The sequence goes on along the minus strand of JAESRV010000023.1, from coordinate 7,373 downwards.
CACCTGATCCGCCGTGCGTGACCCAATAGAGGCCCGCGCCGCAGGTGTGGCCCCGCCGCCTGAGCAATCCACAATATCCACGCCGCGTTCTTTCAGCCATTTTGCCATCTGGATATTATCCTCAATGGTCAAACCGCCCTCAGTCCAGTCAGCCACAGACAGGCGCACCGACAGGGGCAGGTTTTCAGGCCAAACTGCGCGCACAGCTTCCACTGTTTCCAGCATCATACGGGCACGACCCCGCAGATCACCGCCATATTCATCGGTACGCATATTGACTAAGGGCGTGAAAAAACTGTGCAGCAAATATCCATGCGCCCCGTGGATTTCCAACAGTTTATAGTCTGCGGCCAATGCACGTTTGGCAGCGGCCACAAACAGGCCTTGCATCTCGGCAATATCGGCCACCGACATTTGCGCAGGCGTTTTCCATAACCGCGTGCCGTCAGGATCAAAGGCTGCATCACTTGGCCCAACAATCGGCCACCCGCCCTGATCATCCTTCAAATGTGCCCCGCCATCCCATGGCCGCGCCGCCGATGCCTTGCGTCCCGCATGGCCGATTTGCACAGCCGGTATCGCGCCCATTTCAGCGATAAACTGGTTAATCGAAGCCGCAGCTTCAACCTGTTCATCATTCCACAGGCCCAAACACCCCGGTGTAATCCGCCCATCCGCACGCACCGCCGTGGCCTCGGCCATCACCATGCCTGCACCCCCTGCGGCCCGCGCGCCCAAATGCACACGGTGCCAATCATTCATCACGCCGTCAGTGGCAGAATACTGGCACATGGGCGACATCCCGATGCGGTTTCTAAAAGTGATACCTTTAAGGGTAAGTGGTGTAAAAAGAACTGACATGTTATGATATTCCTAATGAGTAAGTTGCCGCCAGATAATCAGCCCACCCAAAAAGGTTCAAGGTCAAATGTAAAGCATCTTAACCCACCGCAATACGCGGCCGCCCCGATGCAATGGCGGTCAGTTCGGCTTCAACAAACACCTCACGGCTTTCCACCTTGGCCGTGCGAATATCGCGTTCCATGCGCAGACGAATGCTTTGCGCCCCTGCGGCTTTTGCACCTGCCATCGCTTGATCTTTCAGCACTGTTTCCAGCGCCTCAACGGCTTCACTTTGGGTAGTAAAATCCTGCGGGCCGGTTTCAAAATGTACCCTAAAAATACCTTCGCCCTGTGACGTGATCTGTCCCGCCGCCCGCATGGATATTTGCCCGACAACCGCCCCGATAGCGTTGGCCACACCTGCATATTCTGGCACCACAACGCGGGTATTTAGCCGCTTGCCTACCGCACCGTAATAACTGTGTGCAGACGCCCCCAACCCGACAAGCGGCAGGTTCAACCCTACATCTATTGCCAACAGGCCCCGATGCTGCGCCATGCCCCGTTTGGTTAGAACATGCCGCGCCAGTTCCTTTGCAGGCAGGCCGAAATCAAAACCGTCTTCGGCAAAAGCGGTTTCCAGCAGGGCTTCGGCGGTTTGTTCGGTCAGCTGATCAATAATCATCTGCGCCAGTTGTGCGGTATCCGTAGACAAACGATTGCCGCTGCCGGTGCGTTGACGGGAAAATAGTTCCAAGGCCTTTTGCGCCGCGTCTTTATCCCACGCATCCAAACGCCCCAGAACATGGGCCGCGTCCGATGCGGTGATGCCCGATACCATCAACAACCCGCGCCCGACAAGGGTTTGCAAAGTGCCAAGTTCCATGCGATTTTGCACGACCTTGCCCATGGGCCAAGCCTGATCGCCGATACGTTCGATCAACGTTTTCTCGCGCTCGTTTTGCCCGCCCAATGCAACATCCATCCGCTGGGTGGCTATCACAAACTGCCCGTCAAATTCACCGATTGTACTAGCGGCCAGTTGTGCATCCAGCGCACCGTGAACCATCTTGGGCCAGTCTTTTGCCAGCAAAGACACTGGCATCACCCGGCGCGGCCCCAATGTAATCGCGGCGGCCAAACCGCCCGTTGTCAGATGCACCTGACTGTCACCGCCAAGGCCCGTTGTCCGCATCGCCACCGCCTCTACCATGGTGCGAAACGCGCCCACCCGCGCCCCTTGCGGGTCAATGATCGGTCGCCCGTTACGCAACACCGCCACATCCGTGGTGGTGCCGCCAATATCCGATACAATCGCGTCTTTTTCATCCGTTAGCCAACGCGCACCCACGATGGAAGCGGCAGGGCCTGACAGGATGGTTTCTATTGGTGATACACGCGCCTGATCCGCCGAGATTAACGCCCCGTCACCGCGCACCACCATAAAGGGTGCGTTGATGGATTTGTCTTGCAGCAGGCCTTCAACCGCACCAATCAAGTGATCGATCATGCCGATTAACCGCGCATTCAACAAAGCGGTCATCGCGCGTTTAGGCCCGTTCAGCTTGGCACTTAAATCATGTGAACAGGACACCGGCTTGCCCGTTACTTTGCGGATAATATCACGCGCACGCAATTCATGTGCGGGATTGCGCGTGGCAAACTGGCTGGCAACTGCAAAACCCGTTACCGTATCCCCATATTCGGCCAATCCTGCATGCAAAGCGGCCTCATCCAGCGCGTGGGCTTGCCCGCCCGAATGATTATGCCCACCGGCCAAAGCAATCACGGGATCACCTTTCAGGGCCTCTTCCAGACCTTGGCGTGAAAGGTCACGTTTTGAAAAACCGATAAAAACCAGACCGACACGCCCGCCTTGGCCTTCGACAAGCGCGTTTGTCGCCAAGGTTGTGGATAAAGAGACCATCGCGATATCCGCAGGGCCGGCACCACTTGTCGCCATAACCGCATCTATTGCAGCCCCCACGCCCACGGCCAAGTCATGGCGTGTTGTCAATGCCTTGGCACTGGCAACAACGCGTTTTTCATCTTCGATCAGAACCGCATCCGTATAGGTGCCGCCAGTGTCTACGCCAAGCAATAGGGCCATGTCTTACCTCTAAATGTCTGGCAACCGCGTAACAAGACAAACACCTGTTGTCACCGCTAAAAGCGACATGAAACGTTTATTGGAACAGGCCTTTCAAAAGATTGCCAACCTCATCTTTCGCCTTGTCTTCCAGGCTTTGTTTGGCTTTATCTTCAAGCGCTTTGCGGCTAACAGCTTCATTCGCTTGCAATCTTAACTTTTTGACAAGAGCCGCTTTTGCTCTTTCTTCAAGGGCCGCTTTTTCTTTTTCCAAACGCCCATTAGTCAAAAGGTCAACCAGCCCTTTCAGATCAGGGCGAAACTTCAAATTGCTCCAAGGGCCCGAAATATCTACAGGCACCGAAAACTTGGCGTTTTCCGACAGGCTGGAAGGCGTCACAGTATAAGTCATATTCTGTTCACCCACATTGATCCGCCCTTTGCCTTCGGCCTTAAACAACGGGCTGACCATCAGCATATCCACGTTTTGCAATACACCTTTTTTCATCTGGAACGTGCCCGTCAGGCTGGTAAATTCCGTTGCCCCTTCAAACCCGCCAAAAGCCTGTTTCAGGTTGCGCATCATCGCGGCCAGATCAATGCCTTTGAAACTGCCCTTATCAATTCTAAGCGTACCATTCCCCGATAAACTGTGCATGATCTGGTACAGGCTGCCACCACTACCTGACATTTTCAAAGTGGTATTGCCCGAGCCTGTCAACCGGTTCAAATCCAGCAAGCTACCCAACAGGGGTTCCAGTTGCACACCAACGGCCTTGATATCCGAGTCAAACTTAACCGCATTCCCGCCCGAAAAACTGACCACACCGGTGATCACACCGCCATATACTTGTACTTTCTTTAAGGTCAGATTTAGCGCACCACCGCGCAAACGCGCTTTGATATCCGTACGGCCCAAACGGCTAACACCCAAATTAACAGATTTTGCTTTCAAGTTAATATCGGCATTAATCGCATCCAGTCCCGTGATCCGAATAGGGTCTTTGCTCCAAGCCCCCGATCCACTACTTGAACTGCCACTGCTACTGCCACTTGATCCACTTTCGTCAGATGTGAACGCTGAAAAATCCAAATCTCCTGCGGTCAGGTTTGCCGAGATATAAGGCACGCTGTCCAGTGCCAGCAAGGCATCGCCCTGAAACACATTTTGATCCAGTGCAAAGGTTGCTTTGGACAAGCTATTTTTACCATCTCGCACCCCCACAACACCTTTGACCCGCGCGGTTTTCCCCGTGCCTTTTGGAAAGCCCACTTCATTACCCGCAGCCTTTAATGTTGCGGCCAAATCACTGGCGTTAAAATCTATTGTCCCGTCCGCATTACCGGTTTTCCCGTTCACAAGCCCTACCCACTTAAAGGTAAACGCGTCACGCCCTGTCACGCCCAAGCTGACATCCACACGCAATGTCTCGGCCCAGTTTTCCGGCCCTATCACCTCAAATGTTGCGTCAATCGGCAAACCGTTCATTGTCACGCCCGCATTACCCGACAGGTTAATTCCGGCAGATGACACCATCAACGTACCTTTTGAAGATAATTTGGAAACCCCTTTCAAAGCATCCGGCAACGGTGCCCCAGTCAACTCTTGCAAACTGGCCATATCAGGCAGATCAAAACTATATTGCCCGTTGACCAAGGGGGCCACACCGGGGGCCATCATCGCCTGCCCATTCAGGCTGGCTTTCATCTCGCCCATCGCAAGCGATCCTGACATATTTGTCACCTGTCCGTCCATGAGCTTGCCCAAATCGGCAACCGACAGGTCAATGTTTGCTTTGCGCCCGTTATAAATCGCCGACCCGTTAATCGTAGCCGCCGCTGATTTTGGCAATGCAAAATCCGCATTGATCTGCTTGATCACAATATCTTGTTGTGTTGTGGCATCTTTATACGTCAGCAACCCGTTTGTGATCGCCCCTTTATCAAGCGTAATACCGCCTGATGTCATGCCAGTCTCACCACCACCCGTAGTGGTATCGGCATCAGAACCGCCTGACAGTTCCCAGTTTGCAACCCCGTCCGCACGGCGTTCCAGATGGATGACAGGCGCGTCCAATATCAGCTGCTTCACTTCAATATTGCCCCCTAAAAGGGCCGAAAGACCAACACCAACAGACGCGCCTTGTGCTGACACCATATAAGGTTCAGACGCCCAATCCGCATTTGAAATGGTCAAAGGCCCGGTTTTGACCCCCAAAACAGGATAAATCGTTGGTCTAAACGAGCCTGATAATGTCAGCTTGCGCCCCGTAGCCTTTTCCAACTGATCCGAGGCCAGATCGCCAATTTTTTCGGCAGGTAGTAAAAACACCAACCCGATGGCCGCGACCACCAGAACCACCACAACCATTATTATTCGCATAATCCAACGCATACCTGCCTCCACTTTTTAATCTTATAGTAACATGTAGGTATTCATCGCGCTATTCACAATCATGATAATAAAGAATAGCTATTGATCACAGCTACAATCAAAGGCATCCCCATGACCCAGACACTGCTGACCACCATCAAGGACAACATCGCCACCGTCACCCTGAACCGCCCCGCCAAGAAAAATGCAATGTCGTTTGAAATGATGGCGGAACTTGTTGAAACGGCAAATACTCTGGCGGCAACGGATGGGTTGCGTGCGGTTATTCTGACAGGTGCTGACAACTGTTTTTGCTCAGGCATTGATCTGGAAAGCCTGATGAGCATGGCCCCGCTTATGGATAAGATACGCGGTGAAATTTTGAACCCGCCCAAGGGGGAAACCGCCAACAGGTTTCAAGCCCCCATCACAATCTGGGCCAGCCTGAACATCCCCGTTATCGCAGCCCTTGAAGGTGTGGTTTACGGTGCCGGAGCACAGCTTGCCTTGGGCGCTGATTTTCGCATTGCCGCCCCCGATACCAAACTATCCATTATGGAAGCCAAATGGGGCCTGATCCCTGATATGGGTATCAGCCAGTCCTTGCCGAAATTGATGCGGGCGGATGCGGCGATGGAACTGATTATGACAGGGCGTGTGCTGGACGTAAAAGAGGCCCTGAACCTTGGCCTGCTGACCCGCATAGCGGATGATCCGCTAAATGCAGCCCTTGCCCTTGCCCAGAACATCACCACCAAATCCCCCGATGCGATCAAGGCCAGCAAACAACTGGTGAACGGCACATGGGGGTGTGGTAAGGCTGGCCTGAGGTTGGAAGCGGAACTGCAAGCAGCCATCATCGGGCAGCCTAATCAGATGGAAATGGTTATGGCGGTGATGGGTAAGCGGGAACCGAAGTTTAGCTGACAACCTGTTTTTCTTCAGCTGCAAACGGACTTAACCCAAGCCAGTTTTGCATGTTTGACGCAATATCGATATCGCCGTGAACAAACAACCGGTCATCATCCAATGCACGCGCAACAGTATCCAATCCCATCCAGATCGCAGTGATCGTGCGCAGATCAACTTTGACATATAGGTCCACATCGAAACCCGGATCAATCGAACATAAATCCGCCCCCTCTTTGGGGTCACTGATGATCCAGTATTTTTTATACGGCATCTGGTCTTCCCCGATCATAAACTGAATGGTCAGCTTACGGTTCGGCAGCTCCATCATCCGCAAATTACGCCGCATATCCCACATCAAAAGACTGGGATCAGTATTTTTCAAACTCGGGGTTGCTTCAACCCAACGCTGTCCCCAAATTCCGATTGCCATAATCACGGGCTTTAGTTCTTCACCCGCCGTTGTCAGTGTGTAGTCATAAATCTTAGGGCGTTTTTGCGCCAAACGCCGCACCACTACGCCCTGTTCTTCAAGTTCCTTCAATCGCTTTGACAGTAACGCGGGCGACATCCGAGGCACGCCGCGACGCAAATCATTAAACCGTGTGGAACCTGTGCAAAGTTCTCGTAACAAAACAATCGTCCAACGGCTGCCCAATATTTCCGCCGCCATCGCAACGGGACAAAACTGGTGATAGGTTGATGTTGTCATAAGATCCCCCCCTTGCCCTGCAGTATGTAGCTTAAACCTAGAATAGCCAGTACAGAAACTGTACCGGGTCAGTACAGTTTCAGAACCAGACAGATCGATTGATCGTTGATACGTATATAAAATCAATCCAAGAAAGGACAAAACAATGGACAGATTTGTAATAGAACGCGACATCCCCGGCATCGGCGCAATGAGTTCGGATGAGCTTTGCGGTGCGGCCAACACCTCTAACATGGCACTGGCACAGCTAGCCCCCAAAGTGCAGTGGGAACATTCCTATGTCGCCGACAACAAAACCTTTTGTATCTATCTGGCGGAAGATGAAGCCGCGATCAACAAACATGCAGGCTGGCATGTCAAGAAAGACAGTCGTTGCAATCTAGGGTCCTGACCCTAAAACCACCTATGGATACCCGGTTCACACGGGCGTTGATGGCCCCTCTTGT
>JAESRV010000022.1 GCA_016764475.1 Amylibacter sp. | reverse complement strand
ATTTTGCCGACCGTAAAGCCATGACGCAAGCGGCTTATAAGGCGGTGGCCGACGGGATGCCCAACCGTTTGCCGAATTAAGAGATGCGTTTGATGTAATCGCCAAGCGTGGCACTTGGATCGTCTGCACCCCATATTTCATCACCGAAGGCGAAGAAATCTACCACAGGGGCAAGGGTTGTTGCGGCTTCCGGCGTGATATTGCCCTCGGCCACAATCGGTACTTCAACCGTTTCTGACCACCATTCAAACAAATCGAACGGGGCGATTTTACCGCTGCCCAAGGCGTTTTCTGTGACAGGGCCAAAAGAGATGTAATCAGCCCCGATTTCACCTGCGGTCATACCTGCATGGCGCGACGCGCCGCAATAGGTGCCGACAATCGCGTCTGCGCCTAGGGCTTCGCGCACATCGCGCACTTGGCGCGAACTGTCAGGTAAATGTACGCCGTCCAGCCCGTGGGGCTGCACAAGGCGAAAGTGTGTGGCGATGACGATGGCGACATCACGGGCGTGGCAAACTTCACGCAAGCGGTCGGCGGCACGTGCAATATCGCGCTCATCCGTGCTGGCCAGCGACAGGCGCACACAGGCAATGTCGTGGGCATCCAGAATGCTTGCCAACTGATCGCTGAAAGCGGCCAGATCAAACGTGCTGGGCGTGATCAGGTAAATCTGCGCGGGTGGTTTTTCTTCTGGTTCTGACATTGTGTTCGCCCTTGGGTTTGGCTGGGTGTGGGGGGTAAGGTGGGCTGAAGCCCACCCTACGGGTAATTATACCTTCAAGATGGACTTGCCTGCATAAAGCGCAGATGCACCCAGCATTTCTTCGATGCGGATCAACTGGTTGTATTTTGCCAGACGGTCAGAGCGCGAAAGTGAGCCGGTTTTGATCTGGCCGCAATTTGTGGCCACAGCCAAATCCGCGATGGTGGCGTCTTCGGTTTCGCCAGAGCGATGCGACATCACGGATGTAAAGCCTGCGCGGTGGGCCATTTCAACGGCTTCCAGCGTTTCTGTCAGGCTGCCGATTTGGTTGACTTTGACCAGAATTGAATTGGCGCAGCCTTTGGCGATGCCTTTGGCCAGACGTTCAGAGTTGGTCACGAACAGATCGTCACCGACCAGTTGACATTTATCGCCGATCAGGTCGGTCAGGGTTTCCCAACCTAGCCAATCGTCTTCGTCCATGCCGTCTTCGATGCTGAAAATAGGGTAGTTTTCGACCAGTTGCGCCAGATATTTGGCGTTCTCGTCGGATGTGCGTTTCTGACCTTCGCCTTTATAATCATAAACACCGTCTTTGTAGTATTCCGATGCGGCGCAATCCAGGGCCAGATAAACCTCTTCGCCCGGTTTGTAGCCGGCTTTTTCGATGGCTTTCATGATGAAATCCAGCGCGTCTGTGGTAGAGTTCAGGTTCGGTGCAAAGCCGCCTTCATCGCCGACACTGGTGGAATGGCCTGCATCTGACAGCTCTTTTTTCAGGGTGTGAAAAATTTCCGCCCCGATGCGGATGGCTTCGCGGATATTGCCTGCGGCTACAGGCACGACCATGAATTCCTGAATATCAATGGGATTGTCCGCGTGTTCGCCACCATTGATGATGTTCATCATCGGTACGGGCAAAGTGCGTGCGGATGTGCCGCCGACATAGCGGTATAGCGGTTGGCCCGAATGCTCTGCGGCGGCTTTTGCTACGGCAAGCGAGACGCCCAAGATCGCATTGGCCCCAAGGCGCGCCTTGTTCGGTGTGCCATCCAACTCGGCCATGACACCGTCGATTTCAACTTGCTCAAGCGCGTCCGCGCCCAGCAAAGCTTCGGCAATTTCGCCGTTCACGGCTTCAATCGCTTTTAGAACGCCTTTGCCCATGTAACGCGCTTTATCACCGTCGCGCAGTTCCACCGCTTCATGTGCGCCGGTCGATGCCCCCGAGGGTACTGCCGCGCGGCCCATGGCACCGCTTTCCAGTGTGACGTCAACCTCAACTGTCGGGTTGCCACGGCTGTCCAGTATTTCGCGTGCGAAAATGTCGATGATGGTGCTCATTTAGTGTCATCCTTTTTAAGCGGAACCCCGTAAAGTTCCAGTCTGTGGCCGCGCAGGGAATATCCCAGTTTAGCGGCGATTTTTTCTTGTAAGATTTCGATTTCTTTATCGACAAATTCGATAACCTTGCCTGATTGAATGTCAATCAGGTGGTCGTGGTGGTCGCGTTCAGCATCTTCGTAACGTGCCCGCCCGTCGCCAAATTCGTGGCGTTCCAGAATGCCGGATTCTTCAAACAGTTTGACGGTGCGGTAAACTGTGGCCAGTGAGATGCCCGCATCCACGTTCGATGCACGGGCGTAAAGTTCTTCTACATCGGGGTGATCTGTGCAGCCTTGCAAGACAGACGCAATCACACGGCGTTGTTCGGTCATGCGCAGGCCGTTGGCCTCGCACCGCGCTATGATTGTGTCTTTGGTCATACCGGATCCCTTCATATATCGCCCTTTTAACGGGTCAGGGGCAGGGTGCAAGTGCGTTAAGGGTAACGTTAATAGACCTTGGTAAAGCCCGACAAAATCTGTTTCGTTAAGCATACCCCTGAGACCGCTGCTGCAACAAAACTACTAAACTAGTTTAGTAGTTATAAGTAATAGCAGAATAATAAAGATAATTCATATGGTTATGCGTCTATTGTTGAAGTGTAATTGCTTAAAACCTGCTTCATTCATGCCCTAACAAACCCAAGTTTGGTCGCTTTGCCTTTTGCCTAAGGTCTCTTAAATCGTTAACACCCCTTGCATGGTTTTTACCGCAGAACCGCGCACAGTGACAGAGTTGGTTTTTCCGTCTTCCACCGTCGTCGACACGGAAATCTGTGATGGGCGGCCCATTTCAACGCCTTGGGCAATTTCCAGTGTCTGTGCCTGACCTGACAAAGCGGTAAGATATGCGCCAAGAGCTGCGGACGCACTGCCTGTGGCGGGGTCTTCGGGGATGTTGCTTAAAGGCGCGAACATGCGGGCCTGAATGCCTGATGGTGTTCGAACATATGCGAATGTGGCAAACAGATCAACCTTGCTGGGGTATTGCTGTTCGGCGCGTTTGAAGGCCTCTGTTGCAGGGGTGGCCTGTGCCAGAATGCCCAAGTCATTGAGTTCGATCAATACGAAGGGCAGGCCGACCGAGGCCCTTTGCGGCGGGTGGTTTTGTGTTTTGATTGCTGCTTTTGGCAAGGACAGGCAATCGGCGATCAGGGCGACATCAATGATGTTCAGTTTCTCCAGCGGAACCGTTGTGGTAAATTCCGCCGTGGCAGGCATACCTTTGGTGACTTTGCACGGGATCGGGCCGACACCAAGTTCCAGTACCATGTCGTCATCCGCGCCCAAATCCGACAGGGCAATGGCCGTGCCAATGGTGGGGTGGCCTGCAAAAGGCAACTCATTAGCCGGATCGAAAATACGCACGCGGGCCGTGTGCACCTTATCTTTTGGCGGGTAGACAAAGGTGACTTCGGAAAAGTTGAACTCTGCCGCGATGCGTTGCAGGTCAGCCTCTTTCAACGCGGTCGCATCCGGAATAACCGCCAGTTGGTTGCCACCGAAAGGCGTGTCTGTGAAGACATCGTAAACAAAATATTCGGTCATTATAACAGATCTGGCGCGCGGCCCAGACGGTTGGCCAAGGGCGCGATGGTCAGACCCTGCACGATGATCGAGAATATCACCACGGTGTAGGTGGCGGTTAATATGATCGGTTTCCATTCATTGTCGGGCAGGGTCAGGGCCAAGGCCACCGATATGCCGCCCTTCAGCCCGCCCCATGTCATGATCGGGATCACATCGGATGTGAAGGTGCGGAAGGGTTTTAGCAACAATAGCGGTATGGTTACGGCGGCAGCGCGGGCAAATAGGGCCAGTGCAATGCACAATATTCCACCCCAAATGGCGTTTATGTCGAAGGTGACGGCAAAAACCTCGATGCCGATCAACAGGAACAGGATGGCGTTCAGGATCTCGTCGATCAATTCCCAGAACTTGTTCAGGTATAGTCGCGTTTGCTCTGACATGCCGTGTTTCATGCCGACATCGCCGATGAACAGCCCTGCAACCACGGCCATGATCGGGCCGGACATGTGCAAGGCGACCGCCAGTTGGTAGCCGCCGAATGCAAGGCCAAGGGATAGCAGCACTTCAAGGGAATAATCGTCGATGCGTTTCATGATCTGGAATACAAGGTAGCCAAGGAAGGCGCCTAATATGGCACCGCCAATGGCCTCTTGCACGAAGAGTTTTATCGCCCCCATCGCCCCCATTGCAGGGTGGTCGCCTGACGGGAACGCGATGCCGACAATGATCAGGAAGACCACATAGGCGACACCGTCATTGAACAGGCTTTCACCGGCGATTTTGGTTTCCAGTGATTTGCGCAAATTGGCTTCGCGCAACACACCCAGAACCGCCACGGGATCAGTGGGGGTGATCAGTGCGCCGAACACAAGGGCCACGATCAGGGGCATGCCGGTAAGCCAGCTGAAACCGTAGCCGATAATGGCGGTGGATATTGCCACGCCCAGGGTTGCCATCAGCAACACCACCCACGCCTGTTTGCGCAAGTCACTGACTTTGACGTGCAAGGCCCCTGCGAACAGCAGCAATCCCAACATGCCTTCCAGCAGGGCGTTTGAAAACTCGATGTCATTCACGATAGAACGAATGGCACCTGCCGCGCCCATTTCGGGGAACACCAGATCAACGCCCATAACAGCCAGTGAGGCCAGCAAGGCCACCACCAGAATGCCGATGGAAGAGGGCAGCTTTAGAAACAGATAGTTAATAGCACCGAACGCACCCGCAAGGACGATCAGAAGCGAGGCGACTTGAAGGATGGTCATGAATGGTTTCCCCTATGGTTGGGGGTGTTTAGCATTGGGGGTGTTGGGGGGTAAAGGGTTTCAGGCCCTCGCTAGCGGTTTTTCCCCCGCCAATCCCAAAACGCAGCCAGTGCCAGCAGGGCAAAGCCTGAAAGCTCAATCACGCGGCTATAATCCGCAAGCATGGTGTAGCTGATCAGGGCAGCCCCCGTCAGGCCGATGATCAGCGGGGCGGGTTTGCGGTGGCGGCGATAGCCTAATGCCAGACCGATAACCGCCAGAACAGCAAAGGTGACGATGGCACCGGCCCAGATGGCGTTGTTGATGGTGATGGCAAAGCCCAGTGCGCCAAGGATGCTGACAAGGGCTAATGTGTACCGTAGCAGGTGACAAGCGACAAGAGTGTGCCGATGCCTGCCAGCCGTTCGGTTTCGGGTGTTTTCAGGTTCATGCGCTACGTCTAACACGAAAAGAGGCACCCCGATATGGGATGCCTTTTCGTATTCAATATAGCCGTGCTGCCTATTCGTCGAAGTTCACCACTTCAACCAGCCTCAACGATGCGCCGCGTAGTTTGGCGATCTCGATCAGCGGTTTGGTGTCTGCGGTAAAGCTGCCCCAGCTTGCAACCAATTCAGATGGGTTGGTGCCCGGTTTGATCGGATATTCACCGTTGGTTTCAGCGTAGATTTCCTGTGCGGTGGCGGACGACAGCCATTCCATCAACTTGATGGCATTGTCTTTGTTTTTAGAGGCTTTGGTCAAGGCCATGCCTGACAGGTTCACGTGGGTGCCGCCACCTTCAAACGTGGGGAACACGATGCGTACACTGTCAGCCCATGCGACTTGATCAGGGTCGTCCAGCATTTTCTTCATGTAATAGGTGTTGCCGATGGAGATATCGCAAACGCCCGCAAAAACCGCTTTGATCTGTGCGCGGTCATTGCCAGATGGTTTGCGGGCCAAGTTGGCTTTCAAGCCTTCCAGCCAAGTTTGGGCAGCTTCTTGGCCGTGGTGCGCAATTACGGCGGATGTCAGGGCCAGATTATAAGAATTGGTGCCTGAGCGAATACAGATGCGGCCCTTCCATTTCGGGTCAGCCAAGTCTTCGTATGTTGTGACTTCACCGTCTTTAACCCGGGTTTTCGATGCATAAACCACGCGGGCGCGGGACGTTAAGCCGAACCATTGACCGTTCGGGTCGCGGTAGTCCGCAGGGATGTTGGCGCTTAGCGTGTCGGAGGTTACGGATTGTGTAACGCCAGCTTCAACCACACCGTTCAGGCGTGAAATGTCTGTTGTCATTACCATGTCGGCAGGTGATCGTTTGCCTTCCGCCAGCAGTTTTTCAGTCATGCCTTTTTTCAGGAATGATACGTTAACCTTGATGCCTGTCTCGCTGGTGAAAGCGTCAAACAGCGGCTTTACCAGATTTGGTTGGCGTGAAGAGTACACGTTTACTTCTGCGGCAAATACGGGGGCGGCTATGGCCAGAATGGCTGTGGCGAACAGGGTGGCTTTGAATGGGGCGCGCATCGTCGAATCTTTCGGTTGTTACTGGGGTGTTTTAACTTGACTAAATTAGTCAGGTCAATAGTTGAGCGAAAAAATAAGGTATAATTACGCAACTAAATTATGTTTGGTGGAAAGCCATAAATGCGTTAGCGTGAGTGAAAACAACCATTAAGGGAGAAAACTGATGTGTGATATTTGCGTAATGAATGCCGTGAAGGAAAAAATGCTGTCACGGCGCAGCTTCTTTAAATCCGCCGCACTGGCAGGTGCTGCGGCCACTGTGGGTACGGCGGCCACGGCCCCTATGGCAATGGCATCGGGTCATTCTAGTGTTGAAGACATGACCCATACGGTGGATGATAAATTCCCCACCTATTTCGGCAAACCCGGTATTTCCATGGAACAAAAGTTCAATTTTGCCGAACACAGCTTCAATCTGTTCGAATATACCATGAACGAACACACCGGCACGCATATAGATGCGCCACTGCATTTTTCCGCAGACGGGGCCTCGGTGGATGAAATCCCTGTGGAAAACCTGATCGCGCCTTTGTGCGTGATTGATATTGCCGCGCGTGCAGCGGGTGACGCGGATACATTGCTGACGCCCGACGACATCAAAGCGTGGATTGCCAAACACGGCGACATTCCCGCCAACGCCTGTGTGGCGATGCATTCGGGTTGGGGTAAAAAGGTAGCGACGGATGCGTTTCGCGGTTTTGACGGTGAAAAGCAGCATTATCCCGGGTTCCATGTGGAAGCGGCACAAATGCTGATCGAAGACACAGGTGCGATGTCTATTGCCAGTGATACATTGTCATTGGATCACGGCATTTCAGGCGATTTCGCCACCCATTACGCATGGTTGCCCACGGGCCGTTTCGGGATCGAAAACCTGGCCAATCTGGACAAGGTGCCTGCGAGCGGGGCCACCTTGATTGTGGGGGCACCAAAACATCGCGGCGGCACAGGCGGGCCTGCGCGGATATTTGCGATGACATAGATTATTGAGTACCACCATCCTAAAAATAATCAGCCTGTTTATACACCTTCTATTCAGTAAATACTGGCTGGAGGATATGCGGCATTCATATTGATGAAATAGTTTTTTGAGGTTAAAAATGGTAAAAAGTAAAATTCAAATATCAGAGGAATGGTTTCAACGGGTCTGGTTGGAAGAAGATGGGGATGCGATTTATGAAATGTTTCGTCCGGACTCAAATGCAAGCGGGTTGGGTAGTCATCCACATATCGGGCCAGATGAATTCAGCCAATTCCATATTAGTATGCTGCGTTTAATTGAAAAAGTCGCGGTCACCAGCGATCTGACGGTTGAGCAGGGCGACTGGCTGTCGCACTTGGTTACTGTCACAGCCGTGTGCCGCAAAACTGGCCGCTTGGTTTATATGCATGGGCAGATTCTGTTGAAAATTGTGGATGGCCGTATTGTTGACGCGCGCAATCATCTGGATTTCATGTCTTTGTTTGAGCAATTAGGCTTATTGCCAAAAAGCGTTTTTGAAGACTGTTTGTCAGGTAAGGTGATGGCTTAGCGGTTTTAGCCTGTTTTTAACGACATAAGATAACCCAGCAGGTGCGCATATCCCCGCGCATCATCAATCGCGCGGTGCGTATGGGCATGGTCGCCCAACCATTCGGGCGGGTAGTTTTCATTTTGGCAATCCCACAGGTTCCAACCCAGTTTTGCGGCGGCATATGTGCGGATGCACAGGCCTGCCGAATAAAACAACCGCTCACCTTCCCAAGGGCCTTTAAGGAAACGAATGCCTGCGAAATGTTGCAGATAATAAGCGATCCATGCCCCGTCAAACGCCAGTGGATGGGCCGCAAAAATCGGGTCACCCGGTTGCGCCCTGACCCAATGGATATAATTTGCCATCACCTGTTCGGGTGGTTGCGGGTTCTCGGTGGCAGCGGCATAGGCTTCTGTTTGGCTTTTGAACCAAGTGATCGTATCGGTATCTTGCGTGGCCCCTTCCAAGGGTTTTAACACCGCTTCAAATGTGGCCAGTTCCTGCCCGTTTTCATCTATGGCAACAGAGGCGAATGACATCATGGAGTTCTGCCCCGCGACAGGCCCGTCGACCTCTATGTCCGTGACGATATACACTGGTTTCATGGTTTTGATCCTTTGCGTTCATCCTGTTTCACGGCATCCCACAAGGCATCCATTTCAACCAAGTCAGACTGCTGTGGTATCTTGCCCAATGCGGCCAATTTAGCTTCCACCCCTTCAAAGCGGCGGGTGAATTTACTGCTGGCTTTGCGCAGGGCCTCTTCGGGGTCAATTTTCAAATGACGCGCCAGATTGGCCATCACAAACATCAGATCGCCGAATTCTTCTATTTGTTCGGAATGTGATAGTTTTTCTCGTGCTTCTACCAATTCATCACATTCTTCATTGATTTTGTCTAGCACTTCCAGTGCGGATGGCCAGTCGAAACCTACGCGTGCGGCGCGTTTTTGCAGTTTCACAGCACGGGTCAAAGCGGGCAGGTTTGTTGCTACGCCGTCTAATGTGCCTGCCTTTTCAGTCCCTTTTTTCGCCCGCTCCGCCGCCTTAATTTGTTCCCAATCAGCGGTTTGTTGCGCGGCCGATTTATCGCGGCTTTCATCGCCGAAAACATGCGGGTGGCGGTGGATCATTTTGTCGGCGATTTTTTGTGTCACGCTGTCAAAATCAAACTGCCCGTCCTCGCTGCCCATTTGCGTGTAATAGACCACCTGCAACAGCAGATCGCCCAGCTCATTTTCCAGCTCGGCCATGTCACCATTTTCAATCGCCTCGGCCACCTCRTAWGCTTCYTCRATKGTGTARGGGGCGATGGATTTRWAATCYTGYTCKATGTCCCAYGGGCANMCSRKTTTCNGGGTCGCGCAGGCGGGCCATKATTTCCARCAGACGCGGCAKGCCGCCMTTKGGRTCWAGGCAAAGKGAYTGGCTGTCTTCAARTTTTGTCATTTSGGGYTTTTCTATTTCRKRWGKCKGATTAARGTGGCTGCAAACAGGAGTACACAGACTATGCCCGTTATCAACAGTATTGCGAATAATTTTGAAGAAATGGCCRRGTGGCGCCRMCATATCCATGCCAATCCMGARCTTGGTTTTGASTGCCATGAGACGGCTARGTTTGTRGTGGAACGSYTRAARGAATTYGGCGTTGAYGATATTTCCGAAGGTTGGGCCAAAACCGGTGTTGTGGCTGTGATCAACGGYAARGGCGMRGGTGGCACGATAGGTTTGCGCGCGGATATGGATGCGTTGCCGATGCCTGAAAAAACCGGGTTGGCGTATGCTTCAATGGTTGAGGGTAAAATGCACGCTTGCGGCCATGACGGGCACACAACCATGTTGCTGGGGGCGGCAAAGTATCTGGCTGAAACCCGCAACTTTTCAGGCCGTGTGGTGTTGATGTTCCAACCTGCCGAAGAGGGCGGTGGCGGGGCCGAAGTGATGTGCAATGAAGGTGTGATCGAAAAATACGGGATTTCACAGGTGTTTGCGATCCACAATATGCCCAGCCTGCCGGTGGGCGAATTTCAAACCCGCGCGGGGCCAGTGATGGCATCGGTCGATGACTTCGAGATCGAGATTTTCGGCAAAGGCGGGCATGCGGCACGGCCACATTTTTCGGTTGATCCGATCGTGGCGGCCACGGCCATGGTGCAGTCATTGCACACCATCGTCAGCCGCAATATTGACCCCATTGAATGCGGTGTGATTTCGATCACACAAATTCATGCGGGCACCGCGTTCAATATAATCCCTGAAACCGCCAAGATCATGGGCACGATCCGCAGTTTTGAGCCTGCGGTAAAAGAGGTGATGCAAAAACGGTTGGTCACGGTGATGGAGAACATCGCAGCGGCTTACGATACAAAGGCCGAACTGACGTATCACGATGGCTACCCTGCGACGGTCAACAACGCCGAAAAGGCCGCATTTGCGGTCAAGGTGGCGGCCAGTATTGTGGGTGAAGACAAGGTCAGTGATCAGGCGGCGCGGCGTATGGGGGCTGAAGATTTTTCGTTTATGCTGAACAAAGTACCAGGGGCTTATGTGTTTGTCGGTAATGGCGACAGTGCGGCTTTGCATCATCAGAGTTATAACTTTAACGATGAGACGGCCCCGATTGGCGCGTCTTATCTGGCGAAGATTGTAGAGGCGGCGCAGCCTGTTTAATTCGTTATAATATGAAAGAAATGATAACGATGCACACTGTTGTCAGCTGTAATAGATATTGACTATAGACCACATAAAAGGTAGAAACTTAAGTAATGGCAGACAACTGGGCTTCCGAGAGGTCGCTGTCATATGTGAACCCTTACGGGTCGGTACACCACGATAATGCACACCAGTACACTACCTTAAAGCCATCGGTGACGTTGGCTTTTTGTGTTTTAGGGGACTGTTTTATCTTGATAATAACATTTTTTGATAAGTGTTTTAATATTGTAACGCCTATTCGGATGGATGATGTTTTCTTTTTCGTAAGCACTTTTTACGATCAATTCGACATCAAAATAGTTTGACCGACTCGGTGATAACGAATATATAACAGCATAATCAATGCTTTGATTATTGGCGTTTTCAATTACCATCAAACTATTAACTCGGTTTCTATCCTTTGATTCCCACGTAATGCCATTTTCACGGATAAAAGCTTCGCAGAAATTTGGCAAGCTTTGCGATAGCGTGTAACGATCAATGCAAAAAATACGAGGTTTGTTGGCTTCATCTAATAGATTATGCATCCTATGGGTGCAAACCTCAGAGTAGACATGAGACATAAATGAAACACGTACCTTAATGTCAGCTCCATCACGCCCATGCCCATTAAGAACATGTGGGGATGCATTTAGATGGGTGAGGCCATGAATTCTTCCATCTACTGTAATCTGGTTGTGGTATTGATTAATATGCAAGTTCTACGGCTAATTTTGAGTAATGAGATCATGGAGGCTAAAATAGTAGCTTTAAAAAGTAAAGTCGGATTGCTGATAGGAGCTATGTGCGTAAAGTTTACATTCTAGAATATACCTAAACCTTCGGCACATCCCCGCGCATAACCGTTTGAAACATATCGGCGTCAATATTCCCGCCTGTCAGAATAACCCCCACACGTTTACCCTGCATTTTACCGCGTTCCTGCGTCAGGGCGGCCAATGCTGCGGCACCGGCCCCTTCAGCCAGATTGTGGGTGGCGGTGTAGTACAGGCGTATCGCTTCGGCGATTTCTGTTTCGGAAACGCTGACAATGCGTTCGGCGCCTTTGGCGTAGATGTCATATGCGTCTGCCACCGGTATGCGCACGGCCATGCCGTCGGCGAAGGTGTTGGCGGTTTCGGTTTCTACCAAGTGGCCTGCATCCACGGATAATTTGGCGGTTTGGGCCTTTTCGGATACCACACCGACCACTTTGGTTTTCAACCCCATCGCATCGCGTACCGAGATGATGGAACAGATGCCAGAACCGCAGCCGATGGGCACATAGACGGTATCCAGATCGGTCACGTTGCTGAACAGCTCGAAGGCGTAAGTGCTGACACCGCGAAGAATTTCGATGTGAAAGGGGGGGGACGACAATTAAATCCTGTTCTTCGGCCACGCGGATGGCTTCCATGCGGGCAACGTCGAAATCTTCACCGAATTCAATCACTTCGCCGCCAAAGGCGCGCATGGCGGTGTTTTTTTCTGCCGAGTTGCCGAACGGTACATAGATTTTGGCGGTCAAGCCTGCGGCGATAGCGGAACGTGATTGGCCTTGGCCGTGATTGCCGCGTGTGGCGGTGCATATGCCTGTGGCATCGGGGTAGGTGCGTTTGACCCAGTCGATAAAGCTGATGCTGCCGCGCAGTTTAAACGCGCCTGTGGGGGTGTGGTTTTCGTGTTTGACCCAAACCTGCGCCCCTATCTGGGCACTGATAATCGGCCAGTTATACTGCGGGGTCGGTGGCATTTGGCTGTAGACCAACTGTGTGGCTTCTTTAATCTGGTCCAGGGTGAAAAGCGGCATTGGTGTTTCCTTAACTATTGGCCTGTGTCAGGGCCTGTTCAAGGTCGTGGATCAGATCATCCGCGTCCTCTGGTGAGCCGGTTAGCGAAAAGGCAAACCGGCGCAGTTTGGGCAGGACCGCAATCATTTCTTTTTGCCAATTATCGGGCAAAGCGGCCATGCAAGTCTCCAAACGCCTCAGAACGGGATTTATTCCACAATGACGCAGAAAAACTAAAAATACAGGAATAATTAATCAGGCCATACGTTATCCAATACGAAAGTCGTCATGTTTATGATAAAACATCGTGTTAATATCGATAGAAATGTATTTGAGAGCAAGGATGAAAACGGGCCAAATCATAATGTTACGTTTGAAACGCTCCAGCCTTGCGGCCCTTTTTCTGATGCGCGCGGTGGGCATGATGATGCCGCCTTTCTTTAGCTCAGCCTCTGTCTTTGCTGTAAGCTTATCCCTGACCGTCAGCCTGAATATTAACCCGCAAACCGCCTTTGCCTCCACCGTTTCCCTCGCGCAAGGCCCTGGCAGTGACGATGAAGATTCCGAAGACGAAGAAGATGATTCTGGTCCTGGCGATGATGGGGAAGACGACGACGGCGGCGATTCTGAAGATAATTCCGGTTCCGGTGGTGAAGGAGAAGACGACGGCGAAGATGATGGCGACACGGAAGATAATTCCGGTCCCGGCGATGATGGGGAAGACGACGACGGCGGCGATTCTGAAGATAATTCCGGTTCCGGTGGTG
>JAESRV010000059.1 GCA_016764475.1 Amylibacter sp. | reverse complement strand
CCTAGGCCTGCGGCTTTGCGGATGATGGGCTCGTAAACCTTTTCCCAGAATGCGGCGGGCCACATGAAAGTTTTATAGTAAAACCCTGCGGTCAGGAAGTTGGAAAAACGGTCGTTGATTGCCATTGCATCAAATTTCAATGATGGCCAGCGGTTTTGGCTGTTGGCGGTCAGGCCGTCATAAAGCTCTGCCGTGGTGGCGCGTGTGTTGGGTTCTTGATGCGCGCCTGTGCGTAATTCAACCAGCGCGTTTGGTTCTTCGGAACCTGCCGTCAAAGGCCCGCGTGGGCGGTGGTATTTGAACGAGCGGCCCATCAGGCGCACGTTGTTGGCCAATAGGGCAGAGGCTAATGTGTCACCCTGAAAACCTTGGTAGGATTTACCGTCGAATGTGAAACTCAGCGGCTTCGTGTGGTTGATCAACCCACCCTTTAAACGGTTTATTTGGGTCATTTGCTGTTCCCCCTTGCGCGGGCCACATCGGATGCAAGCTCAACTTTTGAAATCTCATGGGTCAGGGTGTTTCGGGTGACAACAAGCCAACTGCGATCGCCCAGTTCGTGGTACCAAAGTTCACGGTGCTGGCCTGCGGGGTTGTTGCGCAGGTACATGTAATCGTGAAATTCTTGCGGCGCATTGGCCGATTGCCAATCTGGGCGATCCAGCAGGGAAACATCGCCCAGATAGGTGAATTCAGCAGCATCGCGCGGGCCTAAAATGGGGTGATTGATAATCATCAGTGCAAATTGGGCTGTGCGCCCATCCCTTTTTCATCGATCATATGGCCGCGCATGAAGCGGTCTAACCGGAATTCTGTGGCAACTTCATGGGGTTCATCTTTGGCCAGCAGATGAGCGAAGCAAAAGCCAGAGGCAGGCGTGGCTTTGAAACCGCCGTAGCACCAGCCGCCGTTGAAATAGAGCCCGTCTATATGGGTTTTGTCGATAAACGGCGAGCCGTCCATCGACATGTCCATGACCCCGCCCCACATGCGCAACAGGCGGGCGCGGCCAATCATCGGCATGATCGCCATGCCGCCTTCGCAGACATCTTCGACCACGGGCAGGTTGCCGCGTTGGGCGTAGGTGTTGTAGCCGTCAATATCACCGCCGAACACCAGCCCGCCTTTGTCGGATTGGCTGACATAAAAATGGCCGGCACCGAATGTGATGACACCGGGCAACACAGGTTTCAGGCCTTCGGAAACGAAGGCTTGCAAGACGTGGCTTTCAATCGGCAGGCGCATATCGGCTTTGGCCATCAGGCGGCCCGATGAGCCTGCAACAGCAGTGCCGATTTTGGTGGCGCCAATGAACCCGCGAGAGGTTTCGACGCCGAGGCATTTACCGTTTTTGATACGAAACCCCGTGACCTCACAATTCTGGATAATATCGACGCCGCGTTGATCGGCTCCGCGTGCATAGCCCCAAGCAACCGCATCATGGCGCACCGTGCCGCCGCGTCTTTGAGCCAAGCCGCCTTTGATCGGGAAGCGGGCGTTATCGAAATTCAGGAACGGTAGCTTTTTGCGCAGTTGATCGGCGGTCAGATATTCCGCATCGGCCCCGTTCAGGATCATCGCATTGCCGCGCCGGATATAGGCATCGCGTTGGCCGTCGGTGTGGGCAAGGTTCAAAATACCGCGCTGGCTGACCATGGCGTTATAGTTGAAGTCCTGTTCCAGCCCTTCCCAGAGTTTCAGCGAAAACTCATAGAATGGCCCATTGCCATCGAGCATATAGTTAGAGCGGATAATGGTGGTGTTGCGCCCCACATTGCCGCCGCCAATCCAGCCTTTTTCAATCACCGCGATATTTTTCTGGCCGAACTCTTTGGCCAGATAATAAGCGGTTGCCAGCCCGTGACCGCCGCCACCGATGATGATGATGTCGTAATGCTTTTTCGGCTCGGGATCACGCCATTGCGGCCCCCAACCTTTGTGGCCCATCAAAGCCTCTTTAATCACCTTAAAACCTGAAAAGCGCATGGGGGATCATCCTTGTTCTTCAAAACAGGTTATGAAAGCGGGGCGTGTGCGTCCTTACCATTTACGACAATGATGGATTTTATCCGACACATAACGGTTCACAAATACTAAACTAGTTTACTGGTTTAGTTGCGGAATTTTATGTCGGTTAATACCTTATCAGGCTAAGGATCGTTTAGAGTCAGGAATGAGTGATCAAATCAAATGTCCAATGTATTTTCTTTTTCCCAAGTGGTGAAATGAGTGCAAAACGCATTCCATTCCGCGCGCTTCAATTTCAAATAAGCAGCCGAAAATTCTTCACCCATTGCAGTTTTCAGCGATGTATCTTTGTCGTAAAAGCGCAAGGCATCCAGCATGTTCAGCGGCAGTTTCGGCGCGTCTTTGATTTTGTGCCCTTCGGCATACATGTCAATATCACGGCGTGGGCCGGGGTCTGCGTTGGTGCGTATTCCGTCAAGACCGGCGGCGATAATGATCGCTTGTAAAAGGTACGGATTAACCGCGCCATCCGGAAGTCGCAACTCGAACCGGCCGGGGCCGGGAACGCGCACCATGTGGGTGCGGTTGTTACCTGTCCATGTCACTGTATTGGGCGCCCATGTCGCCCCCGAAATAGTGCGCGGTGCATTGATCCGCTTGTAGCTGTTTACGGTTGGGTTAGTGATCGCGGCCAGGGCGGACGCGTGTTTCATGATGCCGCCCAAGAATGCGCGGCCTTGATCGGACAAGCCCAATTCACCCGTTTCACCTGTGCCTTTATCGGTTGCAAACACGTTGGTTTCACCTGTTTTAGTGTCCCAGACCGAGATGTGGGCGTGGCAACCGTTGCCCGTTAAGCCCTCAATCGGTTTGGGCATGAATGTTGCGCGGAATCCGTGTTTTTCGGCGACGGATTTTGTCATGAACTTAAAGAATGAATGACGGTCGGCGGTGATCACGGCATCCGCGAAATCCCAGTTCATTTCAAATTGGCCGTTGGCATCTTCATGGTCGTTTTGATAAGGGTTCCAGCCCATTTCCAGCATGTAATCGCAAATCTCGGCAATCACATCATAGCGGCGCATGACGGCTTGTTGATCATAGCAGGGTTTGCCTGCGGTATCGTATTCGTCGGATAATTGACTGCCATCGGGCGTCAGCAAAAAGAATTCTGCTTCTATGCCGGTTTTTACGTTCAGGCCCATTTCGGCAGCTTCAGCAACCAGTTTGTTCAGCACATTGCGCGGGGCCTGATCAACGGTTTTACCTTCCATCATGCAGTTGGCGGCAACCCACGCCACATCTTTTTTCCATGGCAGTTGAATGACCGAAGAGGGGTCAGGCACGGCCAGCATATCGGGGTGTGCGGGGGTTAGATCCAGATAGGTTGCAAATCCTGCAAATCCTGCACCGTCTTCTTGCATGCCTGCAATGGCTTGTGCAGGTACCAGCTTGGCGCGTTGGCCACCGAATAGATCGGTGTATGAGATCATAAAATACTTAACGCCTTTGTCTTTTGCGAAGGCTGCTAAATCTATCGTCATTGTCGTTCTCCCTTATTCGTCTAAAAACTTGTTCCCGGCTTTCCCGGCCACCAATCGGTGCCTGAAAGCGGGATGCGGGCCATTGCGGCGGCTTCCAATGTCAGGGCTACCAAATCTTCCGGTTCCAGATTGTGTACGTGGTTTTTACCGCAGGCACGCGCGATGGTCTGGGCTTCCAGCGTCATCACTTTAAGATAATTTGACAGACGGCGTCCACCTGCTACGGGGTCAAAGCGTTTCATCAGTTCAGGCGTTTGGGTGGTGATGCCTGCAGGATCATTACCTTCGTGCCAGTCATCATAGGCACCGGCGGTGGTGCCAAGCTTTTGATATTCGTCTTCCCAACGCGGATCATTATCGCCCAAGGCAATCAAGGCACCTGTGCCGATGGCAACCGCATCCGCCCCAAGGGCCAGTGCTTTGGCTACATCGGCCCCGCCACGGATGCCCCCTGATATGATCAGTTGCACTTCACGGTACATATCAAGGTCTTGCAGGGCTTCAACCGCTTGGCGGATACAGGCCAAAATGGGTTGGCCGACGTGCTCGATAAACACGTCTTGAGTGGCCGCCGTGCCGCCTTGCATGCCGTCCAGAACGACAACATCGGCCCCGGCTTTGACCGCGAGAGTTGTATCAAAGTAGGGGCGTGCGCCGCCGATTTTGATATAGATCGGCTTTTCCCAGTTGGTTATTTCGCGCAGTTCCAGAATTTTAATTTCCAGATCATCGGGGCCTGTCCAGTCAGGGTGGCGACAGGCGGAACGCTGATCAATGCCTTTGGGCAGGTTGCGCATTTCGGCCACACGATCACTGATTTTCTGGCCCAGTAACATGCCGCCACCACCCGGTTTAGCGCCTTGGCCAACAACGATTTCGATGGCGTCACAGCGGCGCAGATCATCGGGGTTCATGCCGTAGCGTGACGGCAGGTATTGATAGATTAATTTGTTGGAATGGCCGCGTTCCTCTTCTGTCATCCCGCCGTCACCTGTTGTGGTGGATGTGCCTGCCATTGTCGCCCCGCGCCCCAAGGCCTCTTTGGCACCCCCTGATAGGGAGCCGAAAGACATGCCTGCGATGGTGATCGGAATATCCAGCTCAATCGGTTTGCTGGCAAAGCGGGTGCCAAGGGTGACTTTGGTTTCGCATTTTTCGCGGTATCCTTCCAACGGGTAGCGTGAAATGGATGCGCCCAAGAACAGCAGGTCATCAAAATGCGGAACTTTGCGTTTTGAGCCGCCGCCGCGAATGTCGTATATGCCTGTGGCTGCCGCACGGCGGATTTCGGCATTTACCGGATTGGAAAACGTGGCCGACTGAATGGGTACAGTGCGCGGAATGGCAGTGTCTGGTTTATCTGTCATCTTTATCCCCTAATACGCCGACGCATTGTCGATGTCGAAATTATACAGTTCACGGGCAGAGCCGTAGCGGGTGAATTCTTCGGGTTTTGCATCCGCCTCGGCCTCGGCCAGCAGGCATTTAAGAGTTTCCAAGTGTTCGGGGCGCATATCTTTTTTGATGCAATCCGCCCCTAGGCTTTTGACGGTTCCCCGCACAAACAGATTGGCTTCATAAAGGCTGTCGCCCAAAGCATCGCCCGCATCGCCCAGCACAACCAGATTGCCCGATTGCGCCATAAAGGCGGACATGTGGCCGATGTTGCCGTGTACGACAATATCAACGCCTTTCATGGAAATACCGCAACGGGATGAGGCATTGCCCTTGATTACCAGCAATCCGCCATGCGCTGTGGCCCCTGCATATTGGCTGGCATCGCCGTCAATGATGACTTTGCCCGACATCATATTCTCTGCAACACCGGGGCCGGCCGAGCCTTTGACACGCACGGTGGCCTGCTTGTTCATGCCGCCGCAATAGTACCCTGTGGAACCCAGAACCGTCACTTCAATGGGTGCGTCCAGTCCCACGGCTATTGCGTGGCTGCCTTTGGGGTTGGTTATTTCCCATGCGGTCTGGTTGGTGTCATTCTTTTGCGCGTGCAGGCTGACGTTCAGCTTGCGCAGGCCTTCGGCCTCTAAATCAAAACTTTGCATTTAATGCTTCCAAAAATAAACGGTTGCGGGTTCCGGCTCCCAAACATGGGCGTCTTCTATGCCGGGCAAATTCACAAGCGCGCGGTATTCTGATCCGAAGGCCACATATTGATCGGTTTCGGCCATCACGGCGGGCTTGCAGGCGATGGGGTCACGTACCACACCAAAGCCGTCTTTGGTGCCGACAACGAAGGTAAAGAAACCGTCTAGGTCTTCCAGACTGCTTTCCAAGGCTTCGCCCAATGTGCTGCCGTGTTGCATTTTCCATGTCAGGTAGGCGGCCCCCACTTCGGTGTCATTTTCGGTTTCAATCACCACCCCGGCACGGCGTAATTTGCGGCGCAGGCTATTGTGGTTGGACAAAGAACCGTTGTGAACCAGACATTGATCGGTGCCGGTTGAAAACGGATGTGCGCCCAAGGTTGTAACCGCAGACTCGGTGGCCATACGGGTATGGCCGATACCGTGGGTGCCGGTCATGGAACGCAGATCAAAGCGTTTTGCCACATCTTCAGGCAGGCCCACTTCTTTGTAAATTTCAATGGTATCGCCTGCACTCATCACGCGAATGTCGGGGCGTGTTTTTTTCAGGGCTGTGCGCACCTTATCCAAATCCTTTGTCGGCATTTTCAAAATGGCGTGCGTATCTTTTTTGGTTAGGGATACTTTAATGCCCGTGGCTTTTTTAATTGCCTTCTTCAGACCTTTGAAATCCTTTGCGGGATTGTCTGATTGAACCGTCAGTTTGCTGTTGTCATCCGCGTCATTGCCGTAAATCGCAATGCCTGCACTGTCGGGGCCGCGATTGGTCATGGTGATCAGCATATCTGTCAGCATGTTGCCCAATTCCGGTTCAAGTTTTTTGTCTTTTAGAAACAGTCCGACGATACCGCACATCACTGTTACTCCTTTTATAAAATGACTTGATTCAAGTTAACATCAATCAAAAAGACGTTCAACCATTAAGAAATAAATATTCATGTGGGGAAAACAAGAAGGCACTGGTAAATCCAGTGCCTTCTACAAATTCAGGTTTATCTAGTAGCGATCAAGTGCTTCAGCGACTTTCTTAGGGTCTGCTGATTTGGCCGAATTCGCCATATGCTCTTTTTCAAGACGTGATTGGGCGACGTGCCACCATAACCAGAACGCCACACCTGCTATGACCATGGGTATTTCCCATCCCTGGAAGGGGTAGATCGCCCCGACATCGGCCAGATCAACGGCCCAGCTTTCATATCCGATAGTAGACATTTTGCTTCTCCTTATGTGCCAGCGTTAAGTTGTTCGTGATGTGCTGCAGTGATTTCCGCAACCGCTTCTTCGTAAATTAGGTTGTCGGTGAAATCCAAGCCCTGCAATTCGATTTCCAAAGGAATGCGCAATGTTCCGCGCGCCATTTGGATTTTCGCAACCACATAAGCCGGTATGAAACCAAGGCCGAAGAACATGATGACCGCACCGATGAATTGACCCAGCGGATTGATCGTAGCAAAGCCTTCATATGGTGATGACGGTGCACCCCACAGGATGAAGCCTGCAATCACGACACCCAGAAATCCTGAGTAACCATGTACCGCAACAGCACCAACGGCATCGTCGATTTTAAAGCGACGCTCTACATAGTAGTGCAGTTTATAGGCAATTACCGGAACAATGGCACCGACCAACAAGGCTTGTATCGGATGATACAGATCGTTACCGGCGGATGCGCCGATTATGCCTGCCAAACCACCCGAGAATGTCCAGAAAGGATCGCCCTTGGAGATAATGTAGGTCGCCATCAACCCGCCCGACAAAGACATCAGGAAGTTAAAGGTAATCGCGCCCAGTGTGGTTGGTGCAAGGTAGATATTGGTTGCCGTCCAAACCGTTCCAGTGATTTCCCCACCAATTCCTTCTGGTGAGATCAGTGGAATGTTACACGCGGCGTAAAAGCCCCAGAACCCAGTATAAATCATGAACAGGCCGATAGTGACCATCCAAGGGTTATGCGGCGGGATATCCCGCGGTGTACCATCTGGTGCAAACTTGCCGATACGCGGACCAAGAACCAAAAGAATGCCCAAAGCATAACCACCTGCAATAGCGTGGATAACTCCGGATGCATAGGCATCGTGGTAGCCCAGTTTTTGAACCATCCAACCTGTGGCGCTCCAGCCCCATGCGGCGTCGATGATCCACCAGACAGAGCCGATCAGAATGGCATGAATCCAAAGTGCCGATGATCGGATGCGTTCGATAACCGACCCTGATACGATTGAGGCAGCCGTCCATGAGAACAACAAAAATGCCGCCCAGAACACACCAGTGATACGGTCGCTGGTATTAGTCGCCATAGTATCTGACCAGGGCAGGTTAGCTTTTCCTGCCGCGAAATCTATGCCGCCAATGACCGGAAATGCCGGAAACGCCCAGTAAATCCACCAACCGAAGAAGAAGAACGTGATTGTGACCAGTGGTATGATCATCACGTTTTTCATCAAGGTATGCATATGGTTTTTTCGTCGACTAACGCCGACCTCGTACATGCAAAACCCCACATGTATCAAAAACATAAAGACCACCGTTACCCAGTAATAAAACTCGGTAAAGATGGTGGTTAATGCATTTAGATTACCATCCATTTTTCTTCCCCTTCTGTTGTTATAGGCGCACTTGTTGCCTCTTAGTTAATAAATTTTAATGGTAGTATTGCAGGCAAAACCCTTACCCTGTCAACAAAAGTTATAAAAAAGACTAAAATATCGCGTAAAGCGACATATCCTAGATTACTAAGATGCTGTTATTTAAAGATTTACCGATACGTCTGGTTCAATGATAATTATGTGAAGTTTTAAGCTTTTTGTGAATAAGCAATAATAGATAGGTAACGTGCAGGTAATTTAACCAGCCCTTCAGGGCCGTGAGGGGCATCTGCATCAAAGAACAATGTGTCCCCTGGTTTTAAGGGGTAAACTGTATCGCTGTGACGATAATCAATTTCGCCTTCCAGCATATAAATGGTTTCAACGCCACCATGCTGGAAGGTAGGAAAGACATCTGACTTTGTCGTTAAAGTAATTAAATACGGTTCCACAGTGACACCACTTGCATTGGCCCCGATGTGGCCCAACAGATTATACTGATGCCCTGCACGTGTGCCTTCACGTTCCAACTCTACGCCTTCATCTGCTTTGGTGTGAACAGCCAAACGACTTTCTTCAAAACCGCGAAAAAGCGAGGTGATGGGCAAGCTTAATGCGTGTGCCAAAGATTGCAACGTCGTCAGCGAGGCGGAAGTGTTGCCGTTTTCAATTTTTGACAACATGCCGATGGAAACCCCAGTGCGTTGTGCCAGGTCAGCAACGGTCATGGATTTTTGCAAACGGTGCGCACGCACCTCGCGCCCGATGGCGATCTCAAGAACCTTTTCACGATCTTCGCGTAAACGGTGGGGGTTTTGGTTCAGGTTCACAATATCGGCCTATCTGCTTTGCTATCGGTCGTTGATATAATCAACATCTTGTAACGGTTTTGGGAACAATGATAAAGGTTGCCGTTGTTAAAATAATGTGAGAGGCCCAGAAATTGTGTTGGCATAACGTGTGATCCGTGTAGGGTTCCGCTATAAGAATAAATTGTTGAACTGACATATAACGGATGGTTTTGCGCGCTATACAGGGGGTCTATTGGCGGATATCAAAGTAAAAAAACTGGGCTTTTTGATCTTCAACGGGTTTCCGATGTCGTGCCTGACTTCTATGATTGAACCCTTGCGGGCGGCAAATGAAATTCTGGGCCAAACCGCTTTTGCATGGCAATTGATCGGTGAAACCAATGTGCGTGTCAGTTCCAGTGCAACGGTTGGTTTTGATCCGGATATTGCATTGGCGGATGCGGATGGCTTGGACTATCTGTTTTTGATGAGCGCGCCGCAATCCGAATTTACCAACCCGAAAAATTCCAACGGTGCTTTGCGCCGATTGGTGCAACACGGAATGCAAATAGGGGGTATCAGTGGCGGGGTGTTTCCGCTGGCGCGCAGCGGTTTGCTGGACGGTTACACTTGTAGTGTGCATTGGTGCTATCACGCGGCGTTCGAAGCGGAATTTCCCAAAATTGAAACCGTGGATGATGTGATCTTTACCGACCGCACACGTATGACGGTTGCGGGGGCGGCTGCGGGGTTTGATGCGATGCTGAACCTGATTAACCAAGAGCTTGGCGCCGAGATCATGACCGAGGTTGCCTGCTGGTTCCAGCATCCATTAGTGCGGGGTGCTGGTGTGCCGCAACGCATTCCTACGGCAAATTCCAGCAGTACTGCCGATATGTTGCCAAAGCCTATACAAAAAGCCGTACAACTGTTTTCGGAAAGTTTTGACGATCCGATCAGCATGACCGAAGTTGCAAGTATCGTGGGCCTGTCACCACGCCAGATGGAACGTAAATTCAAGCAGGCTACAGGGCAAACCCCAATCAGTTATTACCGCAGCAAGCGGATGAAGGCGGCACGCCAGCTGGTGCTTTATTCAGGCGATAACATGTCTGAAATTGCGCTGGCGGTGGGCTATGCAACGGCGGCCCCTTTGGTGAATTATTATAAAGAAGAGTTCGGGTGTTCACCACAAGAAGACCGCGAGCGGATCAATATGTTCAGGGTTGCACAAAACGCACCTGTGCCTGCGATTTAAGGATTAGATATGACAATAGCTGTGCAGATATTTTGGGGCAGTCTGGTTATGGGCATCTGTTCCGTTATTCATATTGGTGTTCTTGTGTGGTCAGTATCCTTGCTGAAAATGCTTGGCCCAAAGTTGGCACATTATTCTACCAAAGCCCGTATGACCGTGTTTCTAGGTAAGGCTTTTGGCTTTGTGATCATATCGCATTCCATTCAGGTCTGGGTGCTGGCGTTTTCATTTATGATTATCGGGGCTATTCCACATATCAGCGATGCGATATACTTTTCACTGACCACATACACCACGCTTGGTTATGGCGATATTATTCTGGACACGGATTTTCGGGTGTATGGGGCGATGGCATCTGTGACGGGTTTGCTGAACATCGGTTTAAGCACGGCTTATCTGGCAGGGCTATTAAGCAGGTTGTTGCCTTGGGAAAAAATCTAACCCATATCACCGATAAAGATATATCCCGCCCCATATATGGTTTTGATGATCTTCGGATTTTGTGGGTCGTCTTGTAGTTTTGTGCGCAAACGCGATACCCGCACATCCATTGCACGTTCAAAATTATCGCTGGCGGTTCCGCCCAGTTTTTCCAGCATATGATCGCGTGAAATCAGGCGATTCGGGGCGGACAGGAACAGGTGCAGCACTTGGGCTTCGGCAAAAGACAGGCTTTGCACTTCGCCCTTGGGCGAGGTCAGGATGTGCTGATCAAAATCCGCTATCCAACCGGAAAACCTGATGATCTGGTTCGGGGTTTTACTGGCATCCGATTTGTTGCGGCGCAACAGGGCGCGAACGCGGGCCACCACTTCGGCAGACTCGAACGGTTTGGTGATGTAATCATCGGCACCTAATTCCAACCCGACCACTTTATCTTGCAGCATTGAGCGGCCCGATATGATGATGATGGCCGCGCCACTTTCAAGCGCGAGTTTATTGACCAAAGACAGCCCGTCTTTGTCGGGCAGGCCTAGGTCTACGATGCACACATGTGGTGACATGGATCTGATCGCATGTTCAAATTCCGTGGCGCGGCCAAAGCATTTGGTTTCAAACCCTGCGTCTTGCAATGCCACTGAAAGAATTTCGCGGATTTCGGGCGAGTCGTCCAGTATGGTGACCAGTTGGGAAGGGGGTGTCATGATTGATCGCTCTCGTGGAATAATGCCGTGATCTGGGCATCGCTGAAGGGTTTGTGCAAAACGGGAAATTTATGTGATGCAGCCTGTCGTAAGGGGTTATCCTGGGGCAGGGCGGTGACAATAAATATCGGGATTTTCATGCCCGTTTCCCGTAAGTTATTTGCCAGATCAAGCCCAGTCATTTTGCCCTCTAACATGAGGTCGGTAACGATATGGGTTAGGGCGGAAATGCGGCTTAAATTCAGGGCTTCTTCAGCACTGTTTGCCTCCAGTACGGAATGGTTCATTTGGCGCAAGTAATCGCGGATTGACTGACGTATTTCAAGATTGTCTTCGACCAGTAAAACCAACCCCGGTTTAACTGGGGTCGCCGTAATATAAGGGATACGCAATGACACGATTGCGCCACCGTCAGAGTGGTTTTTAGCATYCACCYGYCCGCCRCTGATTTTGGCAAAATCAAACACAGTRGTCAGGCCCAARCCGCGCCCTGCCGMGCCYTTTTTGGTAGTAAAAAAAGGTGTGAATATATTTTTCAATGCTTCTTTGCTAAAGCCCGTGCCAGTATCTTTGACAGTGAAATCCAACCAGTTTTCCACACGTTTAGCCGTTATTTTAATGTGCCCGACATCATTAATCGCCTCACGTGCATTCAAGATTAAATTCAGCAAAGCATCTTGGGTGAAGCCGTGATCAAGCATGATTTGCGCGGTGCCGGTTTGGTTGTCGGTTTCGATTTTAATATCATCGCTAACCGCTGCATTGGCCAGACGTTCAAGACTATTGATAAACGCATTGAAATCAGTGGCGCTTGGCGTCAGGCTGCGTTTCGCATCCAGCTGTGACAGGCCGTCAAGCAAGGCCCCTCCGCGCAATGCGGCGGCTTTGGTTGTAGCAACAATCTCCTGCACATTTTCAGGYAGGTCGGTAAGGGCTTCCAGTTTGTTTTGCTGGCCTAAAATAATAGTCAATAAATTTGAAAAATCATGCGCCAGCCCGCTGGTGATTTGCGCGGCTAATTCGCGCCTGCGAGCGTGGGTTAAAGCGCGCCGTGCGTTGGCCTCTTTGGTGACATCCATCGACAACAGATAGGCACCGATCACCATGCCTTTATCATCTTTGTCGGGGGTGAAAGCGACACGGATTTGTTTGCCGTGGTCTTTGAGGGTCACTTCAAAAGCACTGGGTTCGCCCTTTAGAGCCTCTAGAAAATACGGGTGAACTTCTTCATAAGCCTCGTGTCCTAATGCTTGTTTTAAATGTTTGCCGATGATGTTCTTTGGGCGGTTCGGGATGACCGTATCCAGTTTTTGATTTGAATAGGTATAAACGCCGTCAATATCGACCCGTGCGATGTGGGCCGGGATCATGGAATTTGTTAAGGTTACCCGCGATTCAGATGCAATCAGTTCGCGTTTGGTTTGTTCCAGTGCGGTGATGGTTGCTGTCAGTTCCCGGTTGATTTGTGACAATTCGGCCGAACGGTTTAGTAATTGTTTTGATAGGTTTTTTGAGCGATCCCGCAGCATATCTTCTTGGGTTTTGACATCAGTAATGTCGGTGTAAACCGTCACCCATCCGCCTTGACGCAAGGGGCTGCCCTCTATCGAAATACGGGTGCCGTTGGCCCGTTCACGTTCAATATAATGAGGTTGAAACGCCTTGGCCTGCTCAACGCGTTCTTTCACAAACGCATCAATATCATCAACCACACCATAATCGCCCTTGGCCGCAAGGTAGTGAATGCAATCTGCAAAAGGCTTGCCCAGTTCGACCAGTGCATCGGGTAAATCAAACATATCTTCTTGGATTTTAATATCAGTGATGTCCGTG
>JAESRV010000128.1 GCA_016764475.1 Amylibacter sp. | reverse complement strand
AACCAAAACAAGAAAAAAGCCGTTAAGACATGATCTCTTTGTTTTTTTTGCTTGGATTTTTTAAATATTCATCCGTGTCATTTTTAAATAAAATGGCATCTTTTGCATCTGGTGTACACGCATCGGCAAAAAGTGTAAAAGGCGAATAAGTTTGATATTCTGTGCCTCCCTTATTTCGAGTGTAAATCTTTAATGGTTCACATACACGGCTTAGTACTTGTAGTGGAACAATGTTTTCGGACTTTGCTAAATTTCTAAAGAGTACGTTTCTATAAGATTGGTGAGTCAGTCCTAATTGTTCTAATTGTTTACTGATAAACGGTAATCGTTTGTTTAAATGCGATACGTCTTTTGTGTTTTCGGAAGACCAAAAACGTTCTGCTATAGCGGCAGTTCTCGGCCAAATACGTGAGTCTATAGTAAGTGGTGTTACCAATTCACTCCAGAGAGTAGCTTCTGCTCCGAGTACTCTTTTTCTTTCCTCAGTGGTTAAATCTAAGGAACTCACTTGCCGGTGACAGTGTGGATAATATTCCGGGCGCACCCGGTATCGGGATTAAAATCGCCGCCTTGCTGATCAACGAATACGGTGATCTGGATACATTGCTGGAACGTGCGGGCGAGATCAAACAACCCAAGCGGCGTGAAACCTTACTGGGCAAAGCCGACCAAATCCGCATGAGCCGCGAATTGGTGACATTGGCCACAGATGTGCCTTTGGATGTGGATTTCGCCGATTTCGAAATTCAAGATCCTGTGGCGGATGATTTGCTGGGCTTTTTGGCCAGTATGGAATTTCGCTCGATGACTGCGCGAATTGCCACCAAGCTGGGGGTAGATGTGCCTGCCATGCCAGAGGTTATACCTAGCCCTGCCGCAACGGGTGGTGCGCTTGCAGAGCTGCCCGCGATTAACCCCGATAAGTACGAATGCGTGCGTGATGCGGCTGCCTTGCAGGTCTGGATTGACCGCATCAAGGCACGTGGCTGGGTGGCGTTTGACACTGAAACCACAGGGCTGAACGACATGATCGTTGATCTTGTGGGCATCTGTTTGTGTGTGGAAGCGGGTGAAGCCTGTTATATTCCACTGACCCATAAAGAGGGTGAGGGCGATTTGTTTGGCGGCTCTAATCTGGCTGAAGGGCAGATAAAATTGGACGTGGCTTTGGCAATGTTGAAGCCGGTTCTGGAAGACCCAGCGATCATGAAAATCGGCCAGAATATGAAGTACGATTTCAAGATTATGAAACGCAACGGCATCACGTTAGCCCCTGTGGATGACACCATGCTTTTGTCTTATGCCCTGAACGGCGGCAAGCATAATCACGGGATGGATGCGCTTTCGGAACGTTATCTGGATCACAAACCGATCCCGATCAAAACCCTTTTGGGTACCGGAAAATCAGCGATTACTTTTGATCTGGTGCCGATAGATGAAGCGGTGAAATATGCCGCCGAAGACGCTGATATTACGCTGCGCCTGTGGCAGAAGTTCAAGCCACTTT
Source organism: Amylibacter sp. (assembly GCA_016764475.1). Taxonomy (GTDB): domain Bacteria; phylum Pseudomonadota; class Alphaproteobacteria; order Rhodobacterales; family Rhodobacteraceae; genus Amylibacter. The sequence continues at coordinate 11,764 of JAESRV010000128.1, read as the reverse complement.
TGCATGTGGAAAAAGTCACCCGCGTTTATGAAAAAATGGAACGGCCATTGATCCCCGTTCTGGCCAAAATGGAAATGACGGGGATTAAGGTTGATCGCGATCAGCTATCGCGCATGTCAAATAATTTTGCCCAGCAAATGGCAGGGCTGGAAGCGGAAATTCATGAACTGGCGGGGGGTAGTTTTAACGTAGGCTCGCCCAAGCAGCTGGGCGAAGTGTTGTTTGACCAGATGGGCCTGACGGGTGGCAAAAAGGGCAAGACTGGCGCCTATTCCACGGGTGTGGATATACTGGAAGATCTGGCCGCCGAAGGCCATGCGCTGCCTGCCAAGGTGCTGGATTGGCGCGGCATGTCCAAGCTGAAAAGCACTTATACCGACGCGCTGCAAACCCATATCAACCCTGACACGGGGCGTGTGCATACCTCTTATATTATATCGGGGGCCAGCACCGGGCGGATGGCGTCTACTGATCCGAACCTGCAAAATATTCCTGTGCGTACGCCTGCGGGGCGGCAAATTCGTGAAGCGTTTATTGCGGATGAGGGCAATGTTCTGTTGTCGCTGGATTACAGCCAGATCGAGCTGCGCATTTTGGCGCATATCGCTAAAATTGACGCTTTGAAACAGGCGTTTCTGGAGGGTAAAGACATTCACGCGATGACCGCTTCCGAGATGTTCGGGGTGCCGATTGAGGGTATGGACCCAAGTATCAGACGGCAAGCCAAGGCGATCAATTTCGGGGTGATTTACGGGATTTCCGGCTTTGGGCTGGCGCGCAATCTGCGTATTCCGCGCAAACAGGCGCAGGCCTTTATTGACACCTATTTCGAACGCTTCCCAGAGATCAGAACCTATATGGATGACACCGTGGCGTTTGCCAAGGAACATGGCTATGTGCAGACCCTGTTCGGGCGTAAAATCCATACCACGGAAATTGGTGCCAAGGGGCCGCAGGCGGGGTTTGCCAAGCGGGCAGCGATCAATGCACCTATTCAGGGCACGGCGGCCGATGTGATCCGCCGCGCGATGATCCGTATGCCTGACGCGATAGCGCATTTGCCCGCAAAAATGCTGTTGCAGGTGCATGATGAGTTACTGTTTGAAGTGCCCAATGATGCGGTCACCGAAACCATAGCGGCGGTACGTGATGTGATGGAAAATGCAGCGATGCCAGTGATTAAGCTGGACGTGCCGCTAACGGTGGATGCAGGCATCGGCAACAATTGGGCGGACGCGCATTAAGCTATTCGAAACCTAGGTTACTGCACATGTACTTATATCACCAATTATGGTTTAATCTCGGATAACGAAAGGTATTTGTGTCATGTCTGATATTGCTGAACGCCGTAAATTTCTAACTTTCGGGGCTACGTTTGTGGGCCTTGGTTTAACGTCGCAAGCAGGTTTTGCGGGTATTGGCAGCGAAAGCGACCGTGCCGGTCTTGAACATGCGAAACGGTTGGAGACGGTGAAATATTCCCAAGACGAGTTTATGGAATTAAGCCACCATGAATTAACCTATCTTTATAATTACAAGATCAACGGGTTTTATGAAGCGATGGCATCAAACGTGGTCAAGATGGCCCTTGATGACCGCGCGTCTTTGCACAAATTGATGCGCGATATGGCTGGTTTACAGGCTGATGATGCACGTAAAACGCGGTTATTAGCAGAATTGCGGCAGGTAAAATCGCGGCGAGCAGCCTTGGGAAAACGCAGTTCAGCAGGTAATAGACACCAGTTTCGCCGCGCCAAAGGCTATGAACGCGGTGTGAAGATGTGGCTGGCAAGCCCGCGCGAGGGTACGTATTTTGTAAGTTGCATGTTTTCTATTGGGAATAAATCCTGGGGGTGTAATTCTTAGGGCCTGACCCTAACCATTTGGTCCCAGCTTGTGATGGTCTATTGATATGTGACCATCACAAATTGGACTATACACCTAGGCTCGCAAGTGACTGGAACCAGCTTGACGATCAACCCGTTTATGAGCCGATTTTAATCGCCAATACATCATCACTGACGTGTTTTTCATATTGCACGAAATTGTCCGAGAACATGGCAACCAGTTTGGCTGCATTCGCATCATAAGCCGTTTTATCAGCCCATGTAGAACGTGGATCAAGCAGCGCGTTATCCACACCGCTCACCGCGACAGGCACATCAAAGCCAAAGTTTTTGTCACGGCGAAACTCTACATCGTTTAAGGACCCGTCCAAAGCCGCTGTTAACAAACCGCGTGTGGCTTTGATCGGCATCCTTGCGCCGGTGCCGTAAGCCCCGCCTGTCCAGCCAGTGTTGACCAGCCAGCAAGTGGCCCCGGTAGACGCGATTTTGTCGCGCAACAAAGCCCCGTATGCTTCCGGGCGACGCGGCATGAAAGGCGCACCGAAGCAAGTCGAGAATGTCGGTTGTGGTTCGGTAATGCCGCGTTCTGTGCCGGCAACTTTGGATGTGAACCCTGACAGGAAGTGGTACATGGCTTGCGCCGGTGTCAGGCGTGCAATCGGGGGTAATACGCCGAAAGCATCACATGTCAGCATGATGATGTTTCTGGGCTGACCGCCGATAGAATCTTCCGATGCGTTGGAAATGTAGTGCAACGGATAAGCGCAGCGCATGTTGGCGGTTAGGCTGTCATCGGCGAAATCCAGTTCTTTGGTATAATCGTCATAAACCATGTTTTCGATGATGGTGCCGAACTTGCGGGTGGTGTTGTAAATCTCCGGCTCGGCTTCGGCGGACAGATTGATGGTTTTGGCGTAACAGCCGCCTTCGATGTTAAAGGTGGATGTATCAGACCAGCCGTGTTCATCATCGCCGATCAAAGTGCGGTTGGGATCAGCCGACAGGGTGGTTTTACCGGTGCCTGACAGGCCAAAGAATATGGCTGCGTCATCGGGGTTGCCAATGGCGTGGTTGGCCGAGCAATGCATCGGCATGATGCCTTCGCCGGGTAACAGGTAGTTCATAACCGAGAACACACCTTTTTTGATCTCGCCAGCATATTCGGTGCCGCCGATCAAAACCAGTTTTTGCTCAAAGGAAATAGCCACAACCGTTTCCGTGCGGCAACCGTGTTTGGCCGGGTCTGCTTTGAACGTGGGGCAACAAACAATAGTGAAATCGGGGGCAAATTTTTGTAGTTCGGATGTTTCAGGGCGGCGCAGCATGTTGCGTGCAAACAGGCTTTGCCAGGCCAGCTCGGTGATAACCCGTGTTTTCAACTGGTGCGCAGGATCGGCGCCAGCATAAAGGTCTTGCACATAATATTCACCACCCTGCATATGGGCGTACATGTCTTTTTTCAGCTGCTCAAAAGCGTCCATTGCCAAAGGCGGATTGTTCTCCCACCAGATGCTGTCTTTAACCGAAGGTTCATCAACCACAAATTTATCTTTGGGTGAACGGCCGGTAAACTCGCCGGTTGAAACCATGATGGTTCCGCCTATGCCAAGCTCGCCCTCGCCGTTTTTCAAAGCCGCTTCGATCAAAGCCGGCTCCAGTAGATTATAGTGAACAGATTTTAGACCAGAAATGCCTGTGTTTTCCAACTTTTGCGTTGGATTTACGCGACCAGTTTCCATATTATTCGGTGCTCCTTTAGGCAAATTGTATGTGTTTTGCCGTTGGTGATCAGGTTTGATTAACATCAAACGTATATAAATGTGTTACTTCCCATGGGAAAGTTGAGGCTGTATACCATGTCGCTATTTGAATAAAACCACCGTTTTAGGTCAATTTCGCGCAGTTAACGCTAACGTGTGGGCCGCGATCAGGTGATTGTGATGGAAAAATGACACGATATTGCCTTATTTAGAGAATTAAGTTGATTCTGCGACTCAGGTAACGGAATATGAAGGTAATAATAAAAATAATATGAGCAAATACTCAGAGGGCAGCATGGCAAAAATCGCATTGGTCGATGACGACCGCAATATTCTTACGTCCGTAGCAATGACGCTGGAAGCAGAAGGTTACGACGTATCCACATATAATGACGGCCTGCAGGCATTGAACGCTTTCAACGAGTCGATGCCGGACATGGCTGTACTTGATATCAAGATGCCACGTATGGATGGTATGGATCTGTTGGGGCGTTTGCGCCAAAAAACAGATATGCCGGTTATTTTCCTGACGTCCAAAGATGATGAGATTGATGAAGTTCTCGGCCTGCGCATGGGGGCTGATGATTATGTACGCAAGCCGTTTTCCCAGCGTTTACTTGTTGAACGCATCCGCGCCATTTTACGCCGCCAGGAAGCCCGCCATTCAGATGTAGGGTCAGCCCTTGCCGAAGAAGCAAATGAAAGCCTGATTGAACGCGGCCAGCTGACAATGGACCCAATGCGTCACGCGGTGACCTGGAAAGGTAACAGCGTTTCTTTGACCGTGACCGAATTTCTTTTACTTCAAGCCCTTGCAACACGCCCGGGCTTTGTGAAAAGCCGCGATCAGTTGATGGATGTGGCCTATGATGACCAAGTTTATGTTGATGATCGCACAATCGACAGCCACATCAAAAGGCTGCGCAAAAAGATGCGTTCAGTAGATGATGAATTCAGTGCTATTGAGACGCTCTATGGTATCGGCTACCGTTACAACGAACAGTAAAAATCATGGCAAACGCAGAGATTGATATGGGTGCAGAGATAGACATGTCTGACAGCCGTAAGGGTGATTCTAAAAAGCGGAACCCAATCGTTAAACGGTACTTCTGGTCATCGGCACTAGCCCGCCGGATTATTGCTTTTAACCTGATAGCCCTTTGTGTGCTGTTGTTGGGTATGCTGTATTTAAGCCAGTTTCACAATAATAGCACATCCGAGCATTTGACCGCTTTAGAAACCGAAACCACTTTATATGCGCAAATACTTACGGAACGGCTGTCTAGCGGTGCGGATGACGCATCCATGCTGGGGCAAAAAGCAAAAGACCTGCCCATGTCGGAAGTTTCAGAGGTTCGCGTTTATGATGCAGATAGCAAACCTGTTATTACGCTTCTATCCCGCAAAAAATATGGTGATAAAAAGCGTGAAGCAACAGATGCCAGGGGCATCAGTTATTATATGGATCGCTTGGTTGATAAAATTGCCAGTGTATTTAAAACTACAACCCCCTCTACTTTAGCACCAAATATAGATGAGATTGCACGCAGTCTTGCTGTTCGTGTGGCTGAAACCGGATTGCAAAATCTGCAAGAAAACCTGCAATCAGGCGAAATAGTGATTGCTGTTGGGCAGCCTATTGTGGTCGATGGTGCAACCATAGGCACTGTGATTGTCTCAACACCGGAAGGCAGGATGGGGGATTTGCGCAAAGATGATCGCAATACGATTTTACGTTTGTTTGCATTGGCCGCAGGCCTGTCGATCATCCTGTCTTTGGTTCTGGCCAATACAATCGCCAACCCGATATATGATCTAGCCGCTGCAATGGATGCGGGGACAACATCAAAACTGCGCAAAGATAACCCGGAACGTGTTTTGATCCCGGATATGGAAGGGCGGGATGATGAAATTGGCCACCTTTCCAGTGCGATGCGCAATATGACGGCCGCCTTATACCACCGGATTGAAGCCAATGAACAGTTTGCCGCAGACGTGGCCCATGAGATCAAGAATCCGCTGGCGTCGTTACGTTCAGCGATTGAAACACTTCGGATTGCCCCTGAAGGCGAAAAACGCAATCGTTTGCTGGATGTGGTTGAACATGATGTACGCCGTCTTGATCGGTTGGTTTCTGATATCTCGAATGCATCGCGCCTGGATTCAGAACTGGTAAAAGAAGAAGAAGACCGATTTGATCTGACCCGTATGCTTTCGCGCATTGTTGATTTTCACAGCATGGAAGCAAATGAGAAAGGCATCGAAATGATCTTTGACGGCTCTGATGAAAAGATATTTATAGACGGGCTGGAAGAACGTTTGGCACAGGTTTTTGTGAACCTGATTACCAACGCAGTTTCTTTTTGCAAATCGGGCGATGCGGTTCGATTGTGGATACGCCATGTTGAAAACCGTGTGTTGATTGTGGTTGAAGATACCGGCCTGGGCATTCCCAACGATAGTCTGGTAAAAGTATTCAAGCGGTTTTACTCAAGCCGACCCGTTGAAAACTTTGGTAATAACTCTGGTCTGGGCCTGTCGATTTCCAAGCAAATCGTCGAAGCGCATGGCGGTGTTATCTGGGCTGAAAACATCTATGTAAAAGGTGCACCAGAAGGTTCAGCACCTTTAGGCGCACGTTTCGTTGTTGGATTGCCGGGGTGATTTCGTCTATCACACTAGGCTTGGTTCATGGCTCATGTGTGGATTTCGACGGCAAAAGTATACTGGCGGTTGGCCCTTCCGGGTCTGGAAAATCTTCTTTGGCATTAAACCTGATTGCGCTGGGCGGGATGCTGGTTTCGGATGATCAGCTGTTGTTATCTGATGATGTGGACGGTGTGAAAATATCGCCCCCCGATATTCTTGCAGGAAAAATTGAGGCCAGATATATCGGCATATTAAACTGTCCGTATGTTAAACATTCGCGCTTAAACCTTGTGGTGGACCTAACCGCAAAACCGCAAGACCGATTGCCCCACCAACACAGTCTTAAAATTGGCGCACACCATGTGGAAATCATTGCAGGCCAGGGCGTTGAAAACTTGCCAATAGCGGTAAAGCTGCTTAACCTTTACGGATGCGATAAAGCGGTTGGATCAATCACGTGAGTAAAAAAATACAACAAACGAATATCGTATTGGTAACCGGGCCATCGGGTGCGGGGCGCAGTACCGCGATCAATGTGTTTGAAGACTTGGGTTTTGAAACCATCGACAACATGCCACTGTCTTTGTTGCCTGGACTTTTAGCAGGGCAACCAAGCGGCAGACAAATCGCTTTGGGCGTGGATATCCGAACCCGTGATTTCAGCGTTGGGGCGGTGCTTGATATACATGAAGAGATCAAACGCACCGAAGGCTTTGACAGCACAATCCTGTTTTTGGATTGCGACACGGATAATCTGGTGCGCCGATACAGCGAAACCCGCCGCCGCCACCCCCTGACCCCTGATGACACGCCGAAATTCGGTATTGAGCAGGAAAAGAAACTGCTTTCCACATTGCGGTTGCGCGCGGATGTGTTGATAGAAACCGCGAACTTGTCACCACATGATCTAAAGCAAGAGCTTAAAAATTGGTATGCGGATGCGGATGCGGGTTATCTGGCCATAACCTTGCATTCATTTTCATATAAACGGGGTGCGCCGCGCGGCATTGATATGATCTATGATTGCCGTTTTTTGAACAACCCGTATTGGGATAAAGACTTGCGTTCCCTGAACGGCACAGACAAAAAAGTTGCCGCCTATGTGAAAGCGGACGCAAGGTTTGATGAGTTCTATGAACGGCTGCTGGGCATGTGTGAATTCCTGTTGCCTGCCTATATTGATGAAGGAAAAGCACACTTTTCATTGGGGCTTGGTTGCACGGGTGGACAACACCGCTCAGTTTGCATAGCAGAGGTCTTGGGGAAAAGCCTTGCAGACTCAGGCTGGCATGTGTCTATACGCCATCGAGAGCTTGAAAGGCAGTGATGTGGGTGCATTTAGGAGTGTAGCGATTTGATCGGGGTTGTGATAGTAGCGCATGGTGGGCTGGCCAATGAATATTTGGCCGCCATTGAACATGTCGTGGGCAAACAAAATGGCATCAAAGCCATATCTATTGCTGCGGAATGTGACCGTGCTACCAAGCAAGCTGAAATTTGTGATACTGCCGATAGCGTAGACAAAGGTGACGGGGTGATCATGGTTGTGGATATGTTCGGCGGCTCACCTGCAAATCTTTCAATGTTGGCTTGTGCTGAAAGTAAAAGAAAAATCCTTTATGGCGCAAACCTGCCAATGCTGATAAAGCTGGCAAAATCACGCAATCTAACCGTGGATCAGGCTATTGAAACCAGCATGGCTGCGGGTAAAAAATACATGAACTGCTGTAACAGCTAAAAAATAAAAGGCAGCTTTCGGATGATCCAGACTTTGACGATAGAAAATGAAAAAGGCCTGCACGCGCGTGCTTCTGCCAAGTTTGTTGAAACCGTTGAAAGCTTTGACGCTGATGCGCAAGTAACAAAAGACGGGATGACCGTTGCGGGGAACTCTATCATGGGGTTGATGATGTTGGCAGCATCCAAAGGCTGCACGATTGAGGTGAAAACGACCGGCGGGCAAGAAGAATCGCTAGCCGCGGCCCTAAAAGCCCTGTTGGCCGATTATTTTGGTGAGGCGAAATAACGTGACCGAAATCGAGACCCAAGTTGAAGCCGAAAAAATCACGCTTTATGATCGCTCTGAGCTGACCTACGCAAACTCTTTTCCCCAGCTTGGCAAACGCATTTTCATTAAAACCGTCGAAACCCTGACCGCGCGGTTTCAGTTGCTGTATCACATGCGCCATTGGGAAAATAACCCCAATAAAGATCCGCATTTCTGGACTTCAGTTCTGGATGAGATGAGTGTAAAAATAACAACCCCTTTGAAGCAGTTGGAAAATATTCCCGCAACAGGGCCGATTGTTGTGGTTTGCAATCACCCGCACGGGTTGGTGGACGGGGTAGTTCTGGCGTGGCTTTTGTCAAAACGCCGTGAAGATTTTCAAATCATTACCCGGGCTTTGTTGAACGGGGTTGCGGTTGCTGAAAAGAACCTGTTGTCGATCAGTTTCCCGCATGAGGAAGACGCGGTTCGCAAGAACTTGCAAACCCGCAAAGAAGCCTTGAATAATGTCAAAGCGGGTCATTGCATCGGGGTGTTTCCTGCAGGCACCGTTTGCACCAGTAAAACCGCCTTTGGCCCTGTGATAGAGGCCAACTGGGGTAAATTCACTTCAAAGATGGTTCTGCAAACCGACGCGCAAGTGGTGCCGATTTTCTTTCAGGGTTCAAATTCACGTTGGTTCCAGATTGCCAATCGTATCTCGGATACCTGTCGCCAAAGCTTGCTGATGTTTGAGATCAAACATGCGTTTCACAAAGATCAATGCCCGATTGTTGGCAAACCTATCGGGCGCGATGTTTTGGATCAGTATAAAAAAGATCCTGAAGGGTTGATGGTGTTCTTGCGGGCAGAAACTTTGAAACTAAATCCTAACGCCTAATAAAAAAGGCCCGCATGATGCGAGCCTTTAATCGTAGTGTCAGGTTTAGGTTTATAACGCGTCGGTCAGTTCCGGCACTGCATCAAACAAATCCGCAACCAAACCGTAGTCGGCAACCTGAAAGATAGGGGCTTCTTCGTCTTTGTTGATCGCGACAATTACTTTGCTGTCTTTCATGCCCGCCAAGTGCTGGATCGCCCCTGAAATGCCACATGCGATATACAAGTCAGGTGCAACCACCTTACCTGTCTGGCCAACCTGCCAATCGTTCGGTGCGTAACCACTGTCAACGGCTGCACGTGAAGCCCCGACGGCTGCGTTCAGTTTGTCGGCCAAAGCTTCGATAATCGCAAAGTTTTCTTCAGAGCCAACACCGCGCCCACCTGATACAACGATCTTCGCAGATGTCAGTTCTGGACGGTCAGAGGTTTGAACCTTGTCTTCAACCCACTCGGACAGACCTGGGTTTCCAGCGGCTGCAACAGTTTCTACAGATGCAGAACCGCTTTCGCCTGCCGTATCAAAGCCCGCAGTACGGATAGACACAACTTTTTTGCCGTCAGAGGATTTAACCGTCTGAATAGCATTGCCTGCATAAATCGGGCGTTCAAACGTATCGCCATCCACAATGCCCGTGACATCGGAAATAACCATCACGTCCAGCAATGCGGCCACGCGGGGCAGGATGTTTTTGGCGTGTGATGTGGCCGGGGCCACGATGTGATCGTAATCAGCTGCAAGTGACACAATCAAATCGGCCACAGGTTCGGCCAGACCGTTACCATATGCGGCATCATCCGCACAAAGCACTTTTGCAACGCCGTCCAAAGTGGCGGCGGCTTTTGCGGCATCGCCACAACCAGCAGAGGCACAAAGAACGGTGATGTCACCCAAAGACGCTGCCGCTGTGACAGCTTTGCCAGTTTGGTCTAACGAAATTTCTCCGGCAACAATTTCAGCTAATAGAAGAACAGCCATTATATCACTCCTGCTTCATCTTTAAGTTTCGCAATCAGTTCGGCCACATCCGCCACGATCACGCCTGCGGCGCGTTCAGTTGGTTCTGTTGTGCTAACGATTTCCAAACGAGGTGATACGTCCACACCGTAATCGGCGGGTGTTTTCATATCCATCGGTTTTCTTTTGGCCTTCATGATGTTTGGCAAAGACGCATAACGCGGCTCATTCAAACGCAGGTCAACGGACACGATTGTCGGCATTTTAACCTTGATGGTTTGCAAGCCACCGTCAACTTCGCGTGTCACCAAGGCGTGGTCGCCATCAACTGACAACTCGGATGCAAACGTACCTTGTGACCAACCCAAAAGTGCTGCCAGCATTTGGCCTGTGGCATTCATGTCATTGTCAATCGCCTGCTTGCCGCAAAGCACCAGACCGGGTTGCTCTTCGTCAATCACTGCTTTTAGCAGTTTGGCAACGGCCAAAGGTTCGATGTCGGTGTGAACATCGTCAACCGCTTCGATCAGAATGGCGCGATCCGCACCCATGGCCAAAGCCGTGCGCAGGGTTTCTTGTGACTGTTTCGCACCGATAGACACGGCGATGATTTCATCGGCTTTGCCCGCTTCCCGCAGGCGAATTGCTTCTTCAACAGCAATTTCATCGAACGGGTTCATGGACATTTTAACATTCGCAAGATCAACACCGCTACCGTCCGCTTTTACACGAACTTTCACGTTATAATCGATCACGCGTTTGACGGGGACTAGCACCTTCATATGCGACACTCCAAAGTTAATGGCGTCCCCCTTATGGGGACAGCTTAATATTCCAAAACCCGTGTACGACACGCGCTAAGGTAAATAAAGTAGCTTTTCGACACCTGAGGGGAAAATAACGTCGCGTTTGGGTTTATGAAAAAATAAACTGAAATTTCATGGGGTTTCAGGGCTACTGATTCCCGCCCGGCACCCAAAGCACATCCCTGGCACCGTTTTCATTGGCGGCACGAGAGGCTACGAAAAACCAGTCGGATAAACGGTTCAGATATTTGATCGCCGTGGCGTTAATATCCTCTGCACCTGATAGGGTCACGGCCAAACGTTCAGCGCGCCGTGCAACTGTGCGGCAAAGATGTAAATGTGCGGCCAAATCAGAGCCGCCCGGCAAAACAAAACTGCGCAAAGGGGCGATATTTGCGTTCATCGCATCAATTTCTGTTTCCAGCCGGTCCACTTGGGCCGCAATTATGCGTAAAGGCGTATATTCAGCATCTTTATCCTTGGCCATATCAGGGCGGCAAAAATCTGCGCCCAAATCAAACAGATCATTTTGTATGCGGGCAAGGGCCGCGTTCATATCACCACTTGCATGAAGCCGTGCCATCCCAACGGTGGCATTGACCTCATCCACGGTGCCGTACGCATCCACGCGAACGCTGTCTTTGGCCACACGCACGCCGTTACCCAGTGCAGTTACGCCCTTGTCGCCGGTGCGGGTGTAGATTTTGTTCAAGACAACCATGTCAGGCGCCATTTCCGCGCATGATCGCATAAAGCAGGATCAGGCCAACTGCGATGGCTTGTGCAATAATCCGCATCCGCATCAGTTTGTTAGAATACTTGCGATTAAACTCACCACCTTTGGTAAAGGCACCAAG
>JAESRV010000127.1 GCA_016764475.1 Amylibacter sp. | reverse complement strand
TGCGAAACCCGCGATGGTTTTGCGCGATGGCTTGCAGCAGGCTGTCAGGGTCAATGCCCGTATAAAGCGCTGCCAGACGTTCAAAAGCGGGGCGCGCATCGCCCTCTGCGAGCTGTTCCAAAATCTCTGTGCGTACCTGCTTTGCTTGGCGGGTTTCAAAGATTTCAAACTGTGGTGAGATATGTGCTTCCAACGGGAACTGCCGCAACAGTGCATCACAAAATGCATGGATGGTTTGAATTTTCAAACCACCCGGGGTTTCCAGTGCTGTGGCAAAAAGCGTTCGGGCCAAGCGCAGCTTTTCGTGTGTCAGCAAGACCACGTCTTCACCCAGTTCCGCCAACGCTTGACGCAGCTTATCATCTGGCATCATTGCCCAAGCACCCAAGCGTTTGAACAAACGGTTTTGCATTTCGGCAGCGGCGGCATTGGTATAGGTCAGGCACAGGATTTTTTGCGGGTCAGTGCCGTGTAACAGTAAGCGCGCCACGCGGTCGGTTAAAACGCGGGTCTTGCCGGACCCCGCATTGGCGGAAACCCATGTGGATGCAGTCGGGTCAGCCGCTCTGACCTGCGCTTTGGTGGCGTCGTCAAATTTGATCATGGCACCACCTTCACATCCAATGGATCTGTCTCTTCCCATTCGCCTAATCGCGACAGGTGATCGTAGTCGGAACCGTAATTATCCATCTGCATTTTCAAGCGTGCGCCATACCCGATGCCGCCTTCAAAATGGCTTTGCAAAAGTTGGATCAAATCCGCCCATGTATCATCTGATACATCTACCGAGCGCACCTTGTCAGGCCCTTTCAGGCCAATATATTGCAAGGCTGAAACGGTCACGGGGTCAAGCCAGTCAAATCCGCCAACCTCGGCAATCGCGGCTTCCAGCTGCAACTGCTTGTCAAACAATTCAATGACCTTGGCCGTGGGTGGATCACCCGATTTGTAATCATAAATAACCAACCTCCCGTTTGCATCGCGATCCAACCGATCGGCTTTGGCGGTCAAGGTGAAATCAAACTCAACAGCTTTGCGTGCGCCGGTCACTTCTTGCGCCACAATCGAACCCTTTGCAGCACGGTCTTTTTCCGCCTCAACAAACCACTTTGCCATGCGTTGCAGGCGGCCAAACCACAGCCTACGGGCCGAGGGCCATGGCACGTCTTGCTCCAGAATATCTGCGGCCAGTTTCAGAAAATGCTCAGGCGTATAATCCCCAGATTTCACCTGTTCTGAGCTATTATAGGTTTCAATGATCTTGTGCAGAACAATGCCGCGCTCCAACGCATCTGCTTCTAATCCGTATGCCTTCAAAGGCCGTAAACGTAACACGGATTGTGCATAAATTTCATAAGGATTGCGCACCAAGGTTTTGATGCGTGTCACTGACAGCTTTTTTGGGTGCGCTTCAAAAGGGGGTACAGGTGCGGGGCGCGTGGCTTTTGCCAATTTTCCCATTGGCCTGTCTAGCGAGCGGGCAAGGCTGATCCACTGATCACCGCGCACTGCCATATCGGTTAATGCTTGCGTGCCAGTAACGCCTAAACCGCCCAAAAGATTTTCCAGCCTTGTGATCCAACGAGACGCTACGGTCGGGGCCTCACCATCACGAACTGCCCGCGAGACAACCACGCGTTTTTGCGCAAAGGCCTGTTGAAAATCGTGTGCCGACAGGCCGATATTGCGTTCCGGCAGCAGTAACCCCAACTGCTTGCGCATGGCGCGGTTCAGCCATGGGTCTGGGTTTGGTTTTTTGGGCCATATGCCTTCATTCAAGCCGCCTAGGATAACTAGATCAGCACCTTGCACACGGGCCTCTAACGTGCCCCAAATAGCAATGTTAGGGTGGGGTGATGCGGCATCGCGCACCTCTTCGCTTTTCAACAAAGAATAAAGCAACGCGCCATAATCAGTCGCAGACCATTCTAAGCCGCCAACCGCTTCAGTACACAAATTATCAAAAACCCTTTGGGCTACCTGACCGTCATGGCCTTGCCATAGAGAATGGGCATCGCCAGTAACGCCTTTGGAAAGGGTTGCCATTAAGCCAAGATGAATATCCACCCAAGCGGCCATTGGCCTTTTGGCTTGATCTGAAAGTGGCTTAAACACTTGTGTGATCCAAAAGCCCCAAACCTTAACGTTGGCAGGTTGTGTCTTTGCCCATTCGCCTATCAATTCAAAATCAACAGATGGCGGGCCACCGCGAATTACGGGGGTATCGCGATCCAATGCTGCCAATTCCAGATCACGGGTCATGCGCAGATGATTGTTTCGATCAGCGGATTTGTGGGTTAGCGGGTGTTTTAAAACGGCGATCAGATTTGCAGGTGTCAGGTCTTTATTGAACAAACCGGCGGTCAGGCGCATAAAAATACCCGCAGGGGTTAGATGCAAAGGTTCACCCGCGCTGTCATCGGGGATGATTTTCCAGCGCGCCAGATGTGCCGCCACGCGGCGTGTTAAGTTTCTATCTGGCGAAATAAGAACGGCCGTTTCACTCCGCTCTGCCGCATCGCGCAAACATACCGCAATGGCCCCCGCCTCTTCTTTGGGCGAGGCGGCTGCGATCATACCAACATGCGCAGTAGCTTGGGCCACCAGCGGTTGCAGATCAGGGCCTTCTTCCAGCCATTGATCGGTCACAGGTGCCGGGCGTAAAGCCAAGGATATCAATTTGTTTCGGTCTTTGGAAAAAACCGGGGCCGGATGCCACTGTGCCAACGTGGTGGCATCAAGTTCCAGCCTATCAATCAGGCGCGCCAGCATGGATTGCGGATGATCGTCATTTGCCTGCGGGTGGTTCAAAACATCCCAAACTGCTTTTGGCGTTTGCGCATCAAACCCCGGCAAAACCACAGCCCCTTGCGGCAGGTTTGCAACCGCTTGCATAAACAAAGCCGTCGCCCCGCGTGACCCGGTTGAACCTGCAACAATGATCGGATGATCCGGGGGCGTATTTTGCCACTCTTGCGCAAGGGCTTCAATCACGGCCCTTTGCCGCGCCTCGGTATCCACCAGTTCTTGGGCTGACCAGTAATCCGTAATGATGCCCAGAAACTTCAAGCTTCGTTCCCAATGCTCTGACGCATTGCCTAAAGTGATGTCTGTCAGGTGTTCGAACGAAACCCCTTCGCCTTGCATTTCATCCAATATCGCAGCCAGCGTATCGGTCAAAGCAAAGACCGATGATCGCGGTGCCAAAGAGGGTTCTTTATCTATCAGTGCGGCCACAAGATCGGCCAGCACCAAGCGGCGTTTTAAGGTAGAAACAGGCATTGGTAAATCAACGGGTGCCCGCACATCTTTTGCCAGATCAGACAGCACTTTAAGTTGCGGCAAAAGCGTTGCGCCTTGCTGTTCAAACAAATCCCTGATGCGTCGTGCAGCACGTTTTGTGTTTACATAAATTACCGTGCGGGCAAATTCTTCGGGTGCCATGATCTTGGCGCGTTCAAATAGCCCTGTCACAAATACCTGTGAAAAATCCGCCCCGATGGGAACTGTAAAAACACGCGCATGGGGGCTGGCTTTAAACATTACGTGCCTTTCTTTCGGCGGTGCTGATACCTTCGGGGTGGCCCACATCAACCCAACTGCCATTATAAAGCACCCCGCTTAGTCGTTTATCTGCGATCATCTTTTCCCACAGAACGCTGATAGAAAAACTAAGTTCTGATATTTCTGCAAGACGGTCCGTTTTAATAATTTGTACACCGGAATAAACATATGGCGCAGATGGTTTTTTACCTTTGCGTTCCAATCTGTTGTTTTTATTTAAAAAGAAATCGCCATGGCCATTGTATCCTAGTGTATCTGGTTGTTTTAACAGCAACAGTAACCCGTCCATTTCATCAGGCTTCCAATGCTTTGCCAGGGTTGTTACAGGATTATCGCCAAACCAGACCGCATCACAATTCAGGGTATAAACTGGCGCATTGCCGATTATAGGTAAAGCATTTTTAAGCCCACCGCCGGTTTCTAAAACCGTTGGCTCTTCACGTATCGTGGTTAGGTTTGGGTATTTCTGTAGATGGGTTTCTAACTGATCCGCAAAATAATGTGTGTTCACAACAACCGTGTGAATGCCCGCGTCTGCCAGTATTTCCAACGTATGATTGATCATTGGTTTTCCCAAAACGGGCACCAGCGGTTTTGGCGCTGTCTTGGTTAAATCCCCCATGCGCGTGCCAAAGCCCGCAGCAAATATCATTGCTGTTTCAGGCTGCATGTGCAGCATCTTTGATGCGGGTTAGAATAGTTGGGGTCGGGTCGGGTAAATTGTGGTTAACCCAAGCCTTTAAACGTGCCAAGGTAGGATGTTTTAAATCATGCTGTAAATGCGCCCAGACACGCGGGATCAGATCCACATAATGCGGCTTTGCATCACGCACACAAAGGCGGGCAAATACGCCGATTATTTTCAGATTTCTTTGTGCGCCAATCGTGGCATATGCGGTGTTGAATGTACTTGGGTTAAAGCCGCCACTTTCTATAAAGTAGCCTTTCATTTCAGATTGAAGCTGTTGAGAGGTATCGCGCCGTGCATCCTCTAACAGTGAAACCAGATCATATGCGGGGTGACCCATCAAGGCGTCTTGAAAATCCAGCAGACCAACTTTGCGACAACCCTTTCTTTCGGGCAACCATAAAAGGTTTTCCGCGTGATAATCGCGCAATACCAGCACGGGCGAAGCGGGTTTAATCGCATTACATGCAGAGGTAACCTCTGCCCTGAAACCATCTTTTAAAACCTGTTCAACGGGTTGGCCTGTGACATTGGGCAAATACCAATCTGTGACCAAATCTGTTTCACGCAAATACGCTGTTAGGTTGTAAGATGCCACATCGTTGGGGGCAGGCAGATCTTGCAGCTGCAAAAGCACATCTATTGCGGCTTTATACAAAGTATTTTCCAGCGCAGGTTTAGTTTGGCAAATCCGTGCAAACAGATTGTCACCCAAATCTTCCAGTAATAAAAACCCATGCGTATGGTCAGCTGCTATTAATTCAGGCGCTTCCAGCCCGTGGTTGCGCAAAATATTCAAGATTTTCACAAACGGCCTGACATCTTCACCCTTTTCAGGCGGGGCATTCATTAAAATCGCTGTTTGCCCGTTCGCTTTGGTCAATCGGTCATAACTGCGGTTAGAGGCATCACCGGCCACAACGATAGCGGATGCATCACCCCACCCAGCCTGTGCTATAAAATCATCCCGTTTTTGTGCTCTGTCGCTCATTTGGCCCTATGTTCTTTTTGTAATGTGTGCAGTCTATCCGACCATTTGGGATGCGTCCAAGAAAACTGAAACGTGCGGGTTAATTCACCTGTGATTGAAATATGAATGTGTAAAGCATTAACGGGGGCCAATGTCCCCAAACGATCAGGCCATTCGATCAGGCAAACAGCCCCTTCAAAGCCGCGCTCCAGGCCAAGTTCATAGGTTTCATCGGGGTGTGACAAGCGGTAAAGGTCAGCATGAAGATATTCCAAACCACCTAGCTCATAGGTTTGAACCAAAGTAAATGTTGGCGATGGCACATCTTCCACCACATCAAATTTCACCATGCGGTTTTGAATAATCTTGCGTGCCAAATCAGTTTTGCCAGCCCCCACATCGCCCTCTAACAGCAATACATCGCCCGCTTGCAGGGTGGGTGCCAGCGCATCAGCCAGTTTGCGGGTGTCGTCGGGCGTATGAGAGGTGAATGTGAAAGGCACGTACGGTTATAGTCCTGAAGTTCTGATATTCAGAAACTAAGGAATTGTTACTGTGCAACGCAAGTTAAACCGACATTTTCGGGTGAATTTATTTTTATGGGAAAATGAAATTCGCATAATGTGTTCCCCGATGCGACCGGTTCAAAGTTGACAGAGATATATTCCCCTGTGCGGGTCTTGACATCTGCTTGCCAACCGCTTCTTTCAGCGGTTTCTTCTACATATTGGCGCAGATCCCCCCAAACCGGTGTTGGCTGAAACATATTTTGCATGATACGGGAAAAATCCTGAATGTTATTAAAGGTCTCATGTTGATCGAAAGCTTGTTTTAATATGCCGTTCAAGAAAACCACATCACCCTTTCTATTAAAAGCCACAAGCCCTGTTGTTATGGCATCCATTGTGCTTGTCAGACAGTGGATTTGTGATCTGTATTGGCGTTCCATTGCCAAAACGGCTGTTACATCTTCGAATAAAAACACCACTGTGCCAGACGGATGGGGCCGCCCAACCACGCGCAATGCGCGCCCGTCAGGCAGGCCCCAATCTTCACGGTAATCGTCATGCATCGCACTGCGTTCTATTTTGAAAAACGTTTTACGCCAAGATGTGTAGTTTTTGGGTTCGGGCAGGATATGCGAATCACGCAACTTATCCAGGAAACCCAATAAATTCGGTTTTTTCAACAACCATTCAGGGCGTAATCCCAAATGCTGACTAAGGGCAGGGTTAAACAGAGAAAGTTCATTTTGCTGGTCAAAAACCGCAATGCCGATTTGCAAATGGGCAAATGTTGCACTCATTGTTTGCATGAACCGGTCAGAGGGTGCTTTCGGTTTAGTATTTTCGGGTTTTACAGGGGCTTTTTTTTTAACAGGTGAGGTTACATATTCTACAGGACGGGCTTTCAACAACAAGCCTGCCAGTAAAATGCTGGCCAGTAAAATCAAAGTAAGAATGCCAAGTTCAACCATGCTAAGTAATTCGTCCCCACGTTTATAGGTTATCAAAGCGTGAAATACTTACTCAGAGATTAAGAAACTGATTAAAATTGTTGATTTGGCCCAAGGGCTTTACGAAGGGCATGGGCATCTTCTTCAAAGCCATCGCGCTGCCAACGCACGTTCACAATGGCACCCCGCAAGCGTGGATCAAGTGCATATTTGCCTTTAGTATCCGCTGCGGCATTTGCAAATGTCAGCTCTGCGCCCGATCGTTCTAACAGGGTTTTTGCTATAAATAGCCCCAACCCCATGCCGTGATAAGCATCATCAGCCTGATCCCCCCGCACCTGTTTTTTGCGCTTACTAATAAACGGATCACCTATGCGATCCAGCAAATCATGCGGGTAACCATCGCCATCGTCCCCCACCATAATGCGCACGGATGTTTCATCCCAGGTGATATCGACCAAAACAACGGCAGTGGAAAAGTCCACTGCGTTTTGCACCAGATTTCGGATGCCATGAATTATTTCCGCGTGCCTTGGTACGATAGGTGTATCTGTAGCCAACGGGTCTTCTGCGGCACCGTTGACCAGAAAGATCATCTCTTTACCGCGATTTTCATGGGGCTCTGCCGCTTCGCGGATAATGGCGGTTATCGGCGCATGTTTCAGCAGCAGGTCATCTTTGCCGCTACGCCCCATATCGCGTAAAATTTGCCGTAACCGATCCGCCTGTTCTTCGATCAAAAGCGCATCTTCGCGCAGGTCAGAGCCTTCTTCCAGTTCCAGTGCCAGCTCAGAAGACGCAAGTTTAATTGTTGCCAGCGGCGTTCCCATTTCATGGGCCGCAGCTGCCACAACACCGCCCAATGCGGTTAACTGATGTTCGCGCGCCAGTGCCATTTGTGTGGCTGATAGGGCTTGTGACATCGAAAACATCTCACCGGTAACGCGGCGGGCATAAATTGCCAGAAACAAAATACCGATGGACAGGGCCACCCACATGCCACCCACAAACAGTCTTGGCAATTCCAATATTTCACCCGACAGGCGGGTCAGAGGCATGTAGAAAAAACTTAAAACACTGATCATTCCTAGGGCGGTCAGGCTAAGAACTACAGTGGCGTAAAGTGTTAACGCTGTGGCCGCGATGGTCACAGGGGCCAGAATAAGCAGCACAAACGGGTTATGCAGCCCGCCCGTCAGATACAAAAGCACCACAAGCTGGCATAGGTCGAACAGCAAAGACAGCATCGCTTCGCGTTCTGACAGGCGCTTGTTGGATGGCAGCACAAATGTGGCCAACAAATTGAACAGGATGGCAGGGGTGATCACCAGCAGACACACTCTGAAAGGAATCGCCAACTCCAGATAAAAAACTGCAAAAACCACAGCGGCTGTTTGCCCGGCAATCGCCAGCCAGCGTAGAATGATCAAGGTGCGCAATCTGATCCAGTCGCTGCGCACTTCGCGGGTAAACAAATTTGAGACCTGCTGCGACACCATATAGCTTTCTTGTGGCTTGTAATTTGATCCTTAACGTTAGATGAACATGTGGAACTAATCCAGACTGGGTTTACATATGTCAAAACTAATTACCATAGCCGCCGCAGGCAGTGCCGCTGTTGCCATTGCGGCAGGTGTCTATTTTACTTTTCCGAAGCCATCCCGTGATTGTGCCCCAACAGGTGTGATTGCAGGTGCCGCTAAAATCGGCGGGCCGTTTGAGCTGGTAACACACAAGGGTGTAACCGTTACTGAAAAAGATGTGCTGACAGACCTTTCAATGGTCTATTTCGGCTATACTTTCTGTCCCGATATTTGCCCTTTGGATATGGCCCGCAACGTAGAGGCTGTTGATTTGCTGGATGAGATGGGTATTGATGTAACACCTGTTTTCATTACGATTGACCCTGCCCGTGATACGCCACAGGTCCTATCTGATTATGTAGATGTGATGCACCCCAAGATGATTGGCTTAACAGGCACAGATGCGCAAATTGCGACTGTAGCAAAAGCTTATAAAACCTTTTACCGCAAAAGTGGTGAAGGTGAAGATTATCTGATGGATCACATGCGCTTCACTTATCTGATGTCGCCCACAGGCTTTCTTGATTTTATCCGACCAGACCAAACACCGGAACAAGTTGCAAAAAAAGCTGCATGTTTTGCGAAATAGCACGGGTAAATTGACCTGCGGCGCACTTCCCACTACAAGTGTATCAGTTGGATACTACAAAGTTGGAAAATATGCCTGAAGATGCGCTTTATGATATTGGCGAAGATAACAGCCTACTAATATTAGATGATGATGAACCGTTTCGCAGGCGTTTGGCGCGCGCAATGGAAAAACGCGGATTTAAACCAACTCCGCTTGATTCAGTTGCCGCTGGCCGTGCGTTTTGCACAGCCACACCACCTGCCTATGCGGTGATTGATTTGCGTCTGACCGATGGAAACGGCTTGGATGTGGTAGAAGTGCTGCGCACACGTCGCCCGGAAGCCAAAATCATTGTCCTTACAGGATATGGTGCTATTGCCACAGCTGTTGCAGCGGTAAAAATCGGGGCTACGGATTATCTGGCAAAACCGGCAGACGCCAATGACGTGACCAATGCGTTGCTGGCCACGCCGGGCGTAAAACCCCCACCCCCAGAAAACCCGATGTCTGCGGATCGCGTACGCTGGGAACATATCCAGCGGGTGTTTGAGCTGTGTGATCGCAATGTATCCGAAACCGCGCGGCGCCTGAACATGCATCGCCGTACTTTGCAGCGTATTTTGGCTAAACGCAGCCCACGTTAGCATCACCATCATGTCTGCACTTTATTCCATGCCTTAACTGTGCAAGCTTGCGCCAACACAATTAAAGGCGGTCCATATGAAAGTTCTGATTTTAGGCGGTGGTGGCATGATCGGCCAAAAACTGGCCCATGATATTGTAGAAAACGGTTTGAGCGGCACACCCTTAGAGTTGATCCTGCATGATATCGCCAAACCGCGCTGGTCAGGTGTAGGTGCGCCCACATTGCTGACGGGTGATATTGCAGCGGATGAAACTGCGCAAACCCTTGCCGCCCTTAAACCCGACGTAATCTTTTTTCTGGCGGCCATTGTTTCAAGTGATGCCGAAGCGAACTTCAAAACCGGTTGGGATGTCAATGCGCGCGGTGCATGGAACCTGCTGGAAGCCCTGCGCGAACAACACGAAGCATCCGCCAACATCTACCGTCCGAAAATTATCTTCACATCTTCGCTGGCGGTTTTCAGCGGCCCGTATCCTGATGCCATCGGTGACGATTTCCACAATGTGCCGCAATCATCATATGGTGCGCAAAAATCCATGGTTGAATTGTTGATCTCGGATTATTCGCGCAAGGGTTATGTTGACGGCTTGTCGATCCGCCTACCCACCATATGTGTGCGCCCCGGCAAACCGAACCTAGCGGCATCATCATTTTATTCCAGCATCATCCGCGAACCTTTGCACGGCCAAGAAGCCATATTGCCGGTTCCCGATACATTACGCCACTGGTTTGCCTCACCCCGATCAGCTGTTGGTTTTTTGAAACATGCCGCCGGGCTGAATTTTGACCGTCTGGAAGGCCGCCGTGCGATGAACCTGCCAGGCGTGTCTTGCACAGTAGCAGGCCAGATCGAAGCTTTGCGCCAGATTGCGGGCAATGATGCTGTTAAGCTGATCAAATCTGTGCCAAACCCTGATATAGCCAATATCGTAATGGGTTGGCCGCGCAACTTTAACCCCGAACGCGCCTTGAAACTGGGGTTCCGTGCGGATAAAGATTTCGCCAGCATTATTCAAAGTTATATCGACACCGAAATGACTGATTCGCGCTAATTAAGGGAAAACCCCCCTAAAAACCCTGCATTTCGCGCAAAAACCCTGTATTTTACCCCTTGCCACCCCATTGTGATCTGCCATATGGAACCCCTTGCCCGAAAATTTATCGGGTGTTACGCTAAACCCACCTGCACCACGGTTAATGGTGCGTTATTGATGGAGGACACGGTTCTGTCTGAACGTGTTGAAGCAGCAGATGCTGCCGGTAAAAATATCCCAAGCATGTCGATGCTTGATCTGGTTCTGAACTCGCTTCAGGATGACAAAGCCATAGATATTGTCACCATCGAACTGCAAGGAAAATCGCAGATCGCGGACTATATGGTCGTGGCCTCTGGCCGCTCGACCCGTCAGGTCAGTGCAATCGTTGAAAAGCTGGCAGATAAGCTAAAGCAAAACATGGGCATACAAGCGCGCATGGAAGGCAAGGGTGCAGGCGACTGGGTTCTGCTGGACGCAGGCGATATCATCGTGCATGTGTTCCGCCCTGAAGTGCGCGAGTTCTATCAGCTGGAAAAAATGTGGCTGCCAATGGGCGAGCCTGAAGACGTATAGTTTATGCGCATACAGATCAGCGTTGTTGGCCGTTTGCGCAATGGCCCCGAAAAAGACCTGATCGACGATTATCTAACCCGCTTTGAACGCACTGGCCGCGCGCTGGGCTTTACAGGCGTTTCCCTTGTTGAAGTTGAAGATAAAAAAGGCAGCCGTCAGGTGGCCGAGGCCGAACTGCTGCTGAAATCCATCCCTAAAGGCGCGGTGATTGTCACACTCGATGAACGCGGCAAACTACAAACATCCCCCGAATTTGCCAATCAACTGGCAGGCTGGCGCGACGATGGCGCACCCGTTGTGTGTTTCGTGATCGGCGGGGCTGACGGGTTGACCCGCGAGCTGCGCAGCCAAGCCCACGCATCCATATCCTTCGGCAAAATGGTCTGGCCCCACATGCTGGCCCGCGTCATGCTGTGCGAACAGCTATACCGCGCGGCAAGTATACTGGCGGGCAGTCCTTATCATCGGGTTTGAGAGATAAAATGGAAATTGAAGACTGTATTCCGACCTTAGTTTCAGATGTTCTAGTTTATCATTGGGTATCATTTGATGGAAAAATAGACAGTGAAATAGCAGAGGTTTATTTTCCAATACGAAATGAAAACCAATATATAAGAATTCGCCTTAAAATGGATGCAACAGAATTTCTTTATGAAGAAAGTATGCCTGAAGAGATTGTAATGGAAGAATGTGGTGGTTCAATAAAGGTATTTCCAATATCAGATTTATTTACAAAGAAACCACATGAGGACGAGAAAATTATCAAGTTTGCGATCACAGCGTTTCAACATGGCCAAAAGTTATTACTTAATACAAACTATGGGCGAAAATTTATATTACATTTTGAAGATGACTGCGTCTTTTTACAGCAACCCTAAACCACAGCCGCCCGCTCAATTTCCGCCTCGCTAAACCCGTATTTCCCCGCAAAGCGCAGACGTGCTGACACAAGGCGCGGGTCATCGGGGCTTAGGCCCATGGTGCGGATGAACTCCATGCGTTGTTGTGATTTCAGGGCGTCTCGGTCTATCGCAGTCCCCATCGCGCGGTCAATGATTTGGCCGCCCGGTGACACGTGGAACCATTTGGAAAAGTCGCGGAAGTGGTGTTGGTTGTGCAATGTGGTGACATGGCGTTCCACCCAGACCTTGGGCACGTTCAAATGCGCGGTCATGTGGAACCATTCGTAAAATAAAAACGTGCCCACTCCGCCGACCAGAATAACGGTTGCAGCGATGGGCAGGGCTAGGGGGGTTATGAATGACAGGGCAAGCCAAAGCAGGCTGAAATTCATGCACAGCATTGGAATGGCAAACCATACGGGTACGAAGAACAGTTCTTTGTTGGTCGGAAAATCGTGGTGGCCGTAATGTACTTGATACAGCAGATCAAACTGCCATTGCTTGGTGGGTGCGGGCAGGTGGAACACGAAACGGTGGATGGAATATTCATTCAACATTTGCACCAATACGCCAAGCGGCACCAAAAGCCAGACCCATGCAGGGCCGGTTGCAAGGGCTATTACAGCACCCGTAAGCACAGCTGCCGCCATAAGTTTGACGGACAGGTGGCTGAACATTATTTGCAGGCGTTCCATTGCGTTGCTCCCATGTGTGTTGCACCCGCATTATAAGGCAAGATTGTACGCCGTCAAAATGCAACGTGGCGTCATCATGTACGGTTGAACCTTCGGGGTGGGGGGATTATGTAATGGCGTAAGTTAAAAGGAATGCATCTATGGCCACCCCTAAACCCGTTGTTTTGTGTATCTTGGATGGTTGGGGCTTGCGTGATCAGGCTGAAAACAACGCGATTGCTTTGGCCGACACCCCGAATTTTGATCGCATCATGGCAGAATGCCCTGCGTCCACGCTTACCACATTCGGGCCTGATGTGGGCCTGCCTGAAGGGCAAATGGGCAATTCGGAAGTGGGACATATGAACATTGGCGCGGGCCGTGTGATTGAAACCGATCTGTTTCGTATTCAAGGTATCATTGCGCGTGGAGAATTTGCGGCATTGTCTGCGATCAAGCGATTTATTGCGACGATGAAAAAATCCGGTGGCACTGCGCATTTGGCAGGGGTTTTGTCCGATGGCGGTGTTCACAGTCATATCGACCATATGATTGCCACCGCTTCGGCCATTGCTGCCGCAGGCGTGCCTGTGGCCTTGCACCTGTTTGGTGACGGGCGTGATGTGGCACCGCAGTCGGCAAGTGGATATTTGGACCATTTGGAAGCGGGATTGCCCAAGGGTGTCAGCCTTGCGAGTTTCTCAGGCCGGT
>JAESRV010000021.1 GCA_016764475.1 Amylibacter sp. | reverse complement strand
TACGGTTGCACGAATAGCCAAGCCGCCACCGAAGAATTCGTCCTGGCCAAAGGTACCCGATAGTTGGCGGCGAATTTCGTCGGTGAAATAATCACGCGGCGGACGGGATGCGCGCAAGGATACGTATTCGCCTGATTGCACTGTTTTTAACGGCTGTTCCACAGAAAACCTATATTGCTCATCTGTAATATAGCCGTTTTGGGCCATCTGCTCTAACACATAATTTCGCCGTGAAATTGCCTGTTCACGCTGGCGTACCGGATGGTACCGGCTGGGGGCTTTGGGTAAAGCCGCCAAATAAGCCGCCTCTTCCACTGTTATTTTGTCCAGCACTTTACCGAAATAAGTTTCAGACGCCGCAGATACACCGTATGAATTCTGACCCAGAAAAATCTCATTCAGGTAAAGCTGTAAAATCTGGTCTTTATTCAGCGTCTTTTCAAGGCGTGATGCCAGGATCAGCTCTTTTACTTTACGTTCAACAGAACGGTCACCGGACAACAAAAAGTTTTTCATCACCTGTTGGGTGATTGTCGAGGCCCCGCGCAAACGCTTCCCGCGTGCCGCATCAATCCCGGCTTTAATCATACCAAGCGGGTCGTAACCTTTGTGGTGATAAAAGTTCTTATCCTCGGCACTGATAAAGGCATATTTCACAATATCGGGGATTTCATCTATCGGCGTATAAAGCCTGCGTTCCTGCGCAAACTCATCCATCACCTTACCTTCGATGGAATAGATTTTGCTGATGGTTTTAGGCTCGTAACTGGCCAACAGTTCATGATTTGGCAAATCCTTGCCGTACATGAAAAATACTGCCCCCAGAATAAGGGCGACCAGAACCACACCAATGGTGATCCAGCTGAAAATCCAACCTAAAAAAGATATTATTGAACGCAGCACAAAATGCCCTTTCCTGACGCTTGGCGTCTTTATAATCCGCCTACCTTAGAAGGTCAAAATCACTTCTTGTCAAATAAGCCATAAAAAGCCCATTTACCCACTTTAGATAGGGCCAACGGCCTGTAATTGTAACCTATTGACGTAATAATTGCGCTTGGGCTGCATCTTCAACCGACCAAGTATCCAATGCCAAGATGATTCCCCTGATCACCTGATCGCGCCACTTGGCGGTCATCAGGTTTTGTAAATCACTTTCGTTTGACATAAAGCCCAGCTCTACCAGTACAGACGGGATATCAGGCGCCTTCAAAACGCTGAAACCGGCATATAGATGTGGCCGCTTGCGCAAACGGCCAATGGATTGTGCCACACCTGACACCACCATTTCAGCCAACAAATCACTGCGCGATTGGGTTTCGATCTGCGCCATTTCCATCAGAACGCCTGCAACCGCATCGGATTGATGGGTTAAATCAACGCCTGCTAGTAAATCCGTGCGGTTTTGATGGGCTGCAAGATAAGCAGAGGCTTCATTTGAAGCCTCATCTGACTGTGAATACACCGTTGTTCCTGTGGCCCAACCGCTTTCCAACGCATCCGCATGCAGCGATATAAACACATCCGCACCTAAGGCACGCGCACGTGAAATACGTGCAGGCAACGAGACAAATTCATCATCATTTCGGGTGAGGTACGCTTTGTAACGACCTGATAGTATTAAACTTTCCTTTAATTCTTTGGCAAACTTCAAAACCAGGTTTTTTTCCAGGGATCCGCTTTTCCGCGCCCCAGAATCAATGCCGCCATGCCCCGGATCCAGAACCACAATCAATGGTCTGTCCCCGATTTGGCGTTTTTTGGGGGCGATGACATCAAGTGGTTCGGGCAAATCCCAACCAGCATTCACACGCGAGCCGGTTTGGGCCTCAAATTCTTCGGGACTGGCCAGATTAAATCTAGCCACCAAAACCGCAGTGCCCTTGCCCTGATCAACCCGCATTTCGGCATTATCCAAAATCAACGGTTCGTTCAATTCAATCACCATACGCGACCAGCCCGCCTGAAAAGCCCCGAACCGCAAGGTTTTAACTTTTTGGGTCTTCAGCGTTTTTTCAGCCGAAAACCCGGCCCAATCGACCTCTTTAAAATCAAAAACAATGCGGTCAGGCTTGGATAGGCTGAAAATACGGTAGGGAACGGATTGCGACAGTTGCAAGGTTACTTCCAATTCGCGGTATGACAGGTCTGCAAGGCTGGATTGGTCAACGTCAACACGCGCCAATGCCCGCAAATCCTGCGCCATCACGCCATTTGCCGCAATACACAGCAAAATACCAATCAGTACCGTTATTTTGTTAAACACCGCCATGCCCGATCATTTTTTAGGCCTTTTTTTACCCTTTATAACGTATGGTTTCAAAAATGCGATTGTATTTTGTACAATCACCCCCTAATGATAGGGCATAGCAGGCAAAAATAGTGCCGCTGATAAAAGAGTTTCGTTGAATGAGACCATGAAAACAGGCAAAGCCAAAGTTCTCCTCTGATCCGCTCGACAGGTCATAATGACCAAAGAATTGCCGTGTAATCTGGTTAACGCCAGAACGGCCCGAACTGAACGGCCCCGAAAATCGGGAACCGTTGGAGAAACCCCGCGATGCAACGCGTGTGGACAATATTGTTGGATTTTTGCGACGGGCTTATACCCGCGCCTTCCCTCGTGCCACAGCCAATCGCCATAACATATAACGCCAACTTGTCTGCCCCCCCGGGGATGCAGGCCTTGTCGCGTTCAGAGTATATAAAATGTCAAAGAAAATGCTTATTGATGCCACCCACCCAGAGGAAACCCGCGTGGTTGTGGTTGAAGGAAACAAAGTCGACGAATTCGATTTTGAAAGTCTGAATAAACGCCAGCTTGCCGGCAACATCTATCTTGCAAAAGTAACCCGAGTGGAGCCGTCACTTCAGGCGGCGTTCATTGATTATGGTGGAAACCGTCATGGTTTTCTGGCTTTCAATGAAATCCACCCCGATTATTACCAAATCCCTGTAGCAGACCGCGAACGTCTGCTGGCAGAGGAAGCAGAATATGCCAAAGCCAAGGCAGAAGAAGATGCCAAACGTGCGGAACAACCCAAACGCGGGCGCCGCCGTAAGAAAAAACCTGTAGAGGCCGAGGCACAAGGTGCTGCTTCTAAAGATGATGCGGTCATAACCAGTGATATCGTTGACGATGCCGTCATCGACATTGACAGTTCAGAACCTGAATTGGTTGATGTGCCAGAATCGCAAGCCGCCGATGATACGGCCCCGTCGGCACCTGTGGTAGAACAGGTGACTGAAAAGACTGAAACTGATACTTCAAAAGACGCCAAAGAAGATGATACCGATGAAGCCCTGGACACACCGGAAAAACCCGGCATCATAACAGTAGCCGATGATGACGTTTCCGAAGAAGTACGCCCGCGCAAGCCGCGTATGAAACGCTATAAAATCCAGGAAGTGGTGAAAGTACGCCAAATTCTGCTGGTGCAGGTTGTTAAAGAAGAGCGCGGCAACAAAGGGGCTGCACTGACTACATACCTGTCGCTTGCAGGGCGCTATTGCGTATTGATGCCAAACACCGCGCGCGGTGGTGGTATTTCGCGCAAGATCACCAATGCAGTGGATCGCAAAAAAATCAAAGCCATCGCCAATAAACTGGTGGTCCCCGAAGGGGCCGGCCTGATTATTCGCACAGCAGGGGCCCAACGCAATGAAGCGGATATCAACCGCGATTACGAATTTCTGTCACGCCAGTGGGAACAAATCCGCGACCTGACCCTGAAATCCATTGCCCCCGCCCCGATCTATGAAGAAGGCAACCTGATCAAGCGGTCTATCCGCGATCTTTACACCAGCGACATTGACGAAATCCATGTTGAGGGTGATGCAGGGTATGCGGCGGCCAAAGAATACATGGAAATGTTCATGCCCAACCGCGTGGACAAGGTGCAGCACTACCAAGAACCGATGCCGTTGTTTTCACGCTATCAGGTTGAAAGCCATTTAGGGGCGATGTTCAACCCGACGGTTCAACTGAAATCAGGCGGTTATCTGGTGATCGGTATTACCGAGGCACTTGTGGCCGTAGATGTGAACTCTGGCAAAGCCACCAAAGAAAGCTCGATTGAAAAAACCGCGCTGAAAACCAACCTGGAAGCCGCCGAAGAAGTTGCCCGCCAAATGCGCCTGCGCGATTTGGCCGGTCTGATCGTGATTGATTTCATCGACATGGATGAGCGGCGCAATAACACGGCGGTTGAAAAACGTCTGAAAGACAAGCTGAAAACCGATCGTGCGCGCATCCAAATTGGCCGCATTTCGGGCTTTGGCCTGTTGGAAATGTCACGCCAACGCCTGCGTCCGGGCATGTTGGAGGCCACCACACAGCCCTGCCCGCATTGCCATGCTACAGGATTGTTGCGTTCGGATGACAGCCTAGCCCTTTCTATCTTACGTGAATTGGAAGAGGAAGGCGTGCGCAAACGCTCTGGCGAAGTGCTGGTTAAAGCACCGATCAACGTCACCAACTATCTGTTGAACGAAAAGCGTGAACATATCACTACAATCGAAGCGCGCTACGGTATGTCTGTACGCATTGAAGCGGATGTCAGTCTGATCGGCACGGATTACTCGGTTGAGAAATTCAAAACCGCAACACGCTTTGTGCCGCAACCTGCAAACGCACCTGTCTCTATGGAAACCGTTTCCATGGAAAGCTTTGATGAGGCGGTATCAGAGGCGAAACCTACAGTTCAGCCTACAGAGACCCCAACAGATGGCCACGAAGAACGACCCAAGAAAAGAAGGCGCCGTCGTGGGGGCCGTGGGCGTAACAAGTCAAAGCAGGCAAACAATGATACAAACAATGATACGGTGCAAAACGATGCAATATCTGATGCCCCAAAAGAGGCGGATCAACCCTCTGACACAAGCGATAAGGCTACAGATACCGCTGTAAAAGATGCCCCTGAGCCTGAGGCACCAAAGCAGGAAGCTGCGGAACCTGAGACCGCCAAGGTTGAAAAGCCCAAGCGTAAACGTGCCCCACGCAAAACTGCCGCCCAAAAGGCGGAGGAAAAAGCCGCAGCTGAAGTCGCGGATCAGGACAGCCCGTCTGATGCGGTAACTGAAGCCAAAGAGGAAAAGAAGAAGCCGGCCAAGAAAGCCGCGCCTAAAGCAAAAGCAAAAGCCAAGGCAAAAGCGAAACCTAAGGCGGCTACTAAGAAGCCTGCCCCAGAACCCGAAGCGGTTGTTGTTGAAGCTGTGGCAGAGCTGCCTGAAACACCGCAACCCGAAGCAACACCTGAGCCTGAAGCTGAAGTTATGGTGGCCGAAAAGCCGAAACCGAAACGTCGGGGCTGGTGGTCACGCGGCTAAAACCCGCTTATATTATTGGCAAAAGCGCGTCTAAACCTTGTGTTTGGCGCGCTTTTACCCTTCTATCACCCACATGATAAGATTTATCAAATTCTGCCTGACGGCGTTACCCTTTTTGCTTATGGCCGTGCCCTTTGCCAACGCCCAGGGTTTGATCCGCGATTCAGAGATAGAGCGCACCTTGCGCATCATCGCCGCCCCGATTGCAAAAGCCGCAGGTGTGGGGCGCCTCAATATTTACATCATCAACAACAACAGCCCAAATGCATTTACCACGGGCGGCAATAATATTTTCATCCACTCAGGCTTGATTCGCTTGATGACATCGGTGGAAATGCTGCAATCGGTTATTGCCCATGAAATCGGCCACATCACAGGCGGCCACATCACCCAAAGGGTTGCCAACTTAGGCAACGTCAGAACCGCTGTTGGGCTTGGCGCGGTTTTAGGTGTTTTAACCGCTGTTGCAGGTGGCGGCAAAGGGGCTATTGGCGTGGCTGCAGCCACACAATCAGTGGCCCAACGCCAGTTTTTGGCATTTTCGCGCGGGCAGGAAAGTGCCGCTGACCAATCAGGTGTGCGCTATATGGCACGTGCCGGCATTGATCCGTCTGCTGCCATTGAAGTTCTGAATATTTTTCGCGGGCAAGAAGCATTAAGCATCAGCCGACAAGACGCATATGCCATCACGCACCCCTTAAGTTCCCAACGCATATCCGATCTGCGCACTTTTGTGGCCGCCTATAAGGGGCGCACAACCACGCAATCGCCTAACATCGACTATTGGTACGCACGATCCCTGGCCAAATTCAACAGCTTCATCGGCAGCCCCAAGGGGGTTTTACGCAAATTGAAGCGCTCAGACAAAGGCGAAATAGCCACTTTAACCCGCGCCATCGCCTATCACCGCCTACCCGATAAAAAGAAATCTATGACCGCGATCAAACGTCTGATTTCCATGCGTCCCAAAGACCCATATTATCAAGAGCTTTATGGCCAGATATTACTTGAAAACGGCAACGCTTCCGCCGCCGCCGCCGCTTATCGCAAAGCCGTGCGCATGGCCCCCAAAGACCCGCAGATATTGGCAGGCTTAGGGCGTGCGCAACTTGCAAAAAACTCAGGGTATTCGGCCAAAACAGCCCTTAATACATTGAAAAAATCCTACGCCCGCGACCCACGCAATGGGCGTATGTTGCGTGACCTTGGTGTCGCATATGCAAAAACTGGAAACCCTGGTATGGCTTCCGTGACAACCGCCGAACGTTATGCACTTGCATCCAACTTTAAACAGGCACAAATACATGCTAAACGTGCTATAGGGCTATTGCCCGAAGGTACAACAGGCTGGCGTAAAGCCGCAGACATTCTGGCAATCGCAGAACGTCTGAACAAAGTTAAAAAAAGAAGGTAACCCATGTTTAACCCAATAAAATATGCCCTATTATCCGGATTGTTAGCCGTAAGCAGCCCTGCGCTTGCGCTGGAACTGGATGCGATGAACGCATCTGAAAAAGAACTGTTCGGGCAACAGGTACGTGCATATCTGCTGGATAACCCAGAGGTTATCATGGAAGTTTTCAGTGTTCTGGAACAACGCCAACAGCAGGCCGAACTTGAAAGTGATACGCTCTTAATCGCGTCAAACATAGAAGAAATCCAAAATGACGGATTTTCCTGGGTCGGTGGAAACCCCGAAGGCGACATCACATTAGTAGAGTTTATGGATTATAAATGCGCTTATTGCCGCAAAGCCCATAAGGAAGTTGAGAACCTGGTGAAAACCGATGGCAATATTCGGCTTGTGGTAAAAGAATTCCCGATTTTAAGCGAGGATTCCACTGAACTGTCACGGGCGGCGATTGCCACATTGCAAAGCCTTGGCCCCGATGCTTATAAAAAAATGTACAACCAGTTTATCGAACATAATGGCCCGGTGAACGATCAGGTGATCACATTCCTTGCCCAGAAAGTTGGTTTGGACGGGCAAGCGATTATTGCGCAAATGGCCGAACCTTCTGTCGATGAGCACATCAAACGCACCCGCGCCCTTGCCGAAACCCTGAACATCTCTGGCACACCGACTTTTTTCTTCAACGACCAACTTGTACGCGGTTATGTGCCCGAAACTGCGATGATCGAAATTGTTGCGCAACTGCGCCAGCAAACCCAGTAAAATACGGGCTTAAGGCTACAAGAATGCTTTAACCCAGCGTTCAGACACTGTATACGTTGGGGAATGCTCGTAACGGGCGACAACAGCTGAGGCTTATATGACCAAAAAAGATCAAGATACGGACGTAGAATTTATTCAGGCTTTGGCTGAAGTGCTACGCGAAAATGACCTGACAGAATTGCATGTGAAACGCGATTACGGTAGCAATAAATCCCTTAATGTACGTGTATCGCGCCAGTCAATTATTGCGGCAGCACCACAAGCAGTTATGGCAGCTCCAACGGCACCGGCCGCCGCCGCAACCCCGGCAGAAGCGGCCCCAACACCTGTTGATGATGATCCATCACAACACCCGGGTGCGGTGACCTCGCCCATGGTTGGCACTGTTTATCTGTCCGCCGAACCGGGTGCCGCCCCGTTTGTCACTGTTGGCTCAAGCATCACTGAAGGCCAGACACTGTTGATCGTTGAAGCGATGAAAACCATGAACCAGATCCCTGCCCCTAAAACAGGCAAAGTGACCCGTATTCTGGTTGATGATGGCACACCTGTTGAATTTGGCTCGCCGCTTGTCATCATCGAATAATAGCTCATTTTAAAGGAGCAACCCCTTATGTTTTCCAAGGTCCTGATTGCAAACCGTGGCGAAATTGCG
Source organism: Amylibacter sp. (assembly GCA_016764475.1). Taxonomy (GTDB): domain Bacteria; phylum Pseudomonadota; class Alphaproteobacteria; order Rhodobacterales; family Rhodobacteraceae; genus Amylibacter. The sequence continues at coordinate 5,360 of JAESRV010000021.1, read as the reverse complement.
CTTCGTATTATTCGCGCCTGTAAAGAATTAGGCGTGGCAACGGTTGCCGTGCATTCCACCGCTGACACCGACGCCATGCATGTGCGCATGGCCGACGAAAGCGTTTGTATTGGCCCGCCTGCGGGCAAAGACAGCTATCTTTCCGTTCCGGCGATTATCTCGGCTTGTGAAATCACCGGCGCCGAAGCTATTCACCCGGGCTACGGTTTCCTGTCGGAAAACGCTGAATTTGTGCAGATCGTAGAAGATCACGGGCTGAAATTTATCGGCCCCAGTGCCGCCCACATCCGTATGATGGGTGATAAAATCACCGCCAAAAAAACCATGATTGATCTGGGCGTTCCTTGCGTTCCGGGGTCAAAAGGTGGTGTGGCTAATCTTGAAGAAGCCCACCAAATTGCCGATGCTATGGGTTTTCCGGTCATCGTTAAAGCCACCGCAGGGGGCGGTGGGCGCGGCATGAAAGTGGCCAAAACCAAAGCTGATTTGGATGTCGCTTTCGGTACGGCCCGTTCCGAAGCCAAGTCGGTTTTTGGCAATGATGAAGTTTATATTGAAAAATACCTGATGCTGCCGCGCCATATCGAAGTGCAGGTTTTCGGCGATGGCCGTGGTCGTGCGGTGCATTTGGGTGAACGTGATTGTTCACTGCAACGACGCCACCAAAAAGTGTTTGAAGAGGCACCAGGCCCCTGCATCACCCCTGAAATTCGTGCCGAAATAGGCAAAACCTGTGCCGATGCCGTTGCCGCCATCGGGTATGAGGGGGCTGGTACCATTGAGTTCCTTTTTGAACGCGATGAGTTCTTCTTCATTGAAATGAATACCCGTTTGCAGGTGGAACACCCTGTGACCGAAGCCATCTTCGGCATTGATCTGGTCAAACAACAACTGCGCGTGGCCGCTGGTGAAGAAATGACCCTGCACCAGGATGAACTGTCGATTAAAGGTCACGCCATTGAGGTGCGTATCTGCGCCGAAAAGCTACCGAATTTCACCCCATGCCCCGGTAAAATCACCACCTATCACGCACCGGGCGGTCTGGGTGTTCGCATGGATTCAGCCCTTTATGACGGCTACACAATTCCACCTTATTACGATAGTTTGATCGGCAAACTGATCGTCACAGGGCGCGACCGTGAAGGGGCTTTAGCACGTCTGAAACGCGCACTAGAAGAGCTGGTTATTGACGGCGTAGACACCACGATCCCGCTGTTCCACGCATTGTTGCGCGAAGAAGCGGTTCTAACCGGGGATTACGACATCCATTGGCTGGAAAAGTGGCTAGAAGTTCATACATTTGAATAGGTTGGCGCAAAATGGCCGCCGATCCCCCCCAAGAAATCACGCCTGAGCTGCTATTGCATGGCTACGCATCGGGCGTGTTTCCAATGTCTGACAGTGTTGATGACCCCGAAATTTATTGGGTAGACCCGCAACGGCGCGGCGTCTTCCTGTTGGATAGGTTTCATGTCTCTCGCTCATTGGCACGCCGCATCAAAAAGGCCCCGTACACGGTGACGGTAAATCAGTGTTTCAGTGCGGTTGTCAGGGCCTGTGCAAACCGTGCTGAAACATGGATCAACGCAGAAATTTTTGATCTGTATACACAACTGCACAGCATGGGTTATGCCCACTCGATTGAGGTTATGGATGGCGAAGAACTGGTTGGCGGGGTTTACGGGGTCGTGTTAAACGGCGCATTCTTTGGCGAAAGCATGTTTTCCACACGCACGGATGCCTCAAAAATCGCATTGACCTATTTGGTGGCCCGTTTGAAATACGGCGGATTTTGCCTGTTCGACACCCAGTTCCTCACCGATCATTTAGCCAGCTTAGGGGCTGTGGAAATATCACGGGCAGAATATCGCAGGGATCTTGAAAAAGCCCTGCTGACAGACGCGGATTTCTTCAAACTAGCAGATGATACTCAGCCTTCCGGGATTTTACACCTTAGCAACCACACATCATAACGCGGGTGATCCAATGCGGATAATGCAGGGCTGGATGCAATCATCCAGGCATCAAAGCGCGGTGTACTTTCGCGGATATCCTGAATGATCAAATAAGCATATGCATCACTGCTGGGATTGTCTTTGGGGTAACGACATTCCTTAACCGTAATTGTCAGGCGTTCATATGATACTGTCTGGCCCACTTCTATGGCAAGATCCTTAACCACGCCGGTTAATGTATCAAGTGTGCGCAGCTCTGCCACGTTACTATTTTCAGTTGCAACCTGATTTTGTGCCATGGCAGGTGGGGCCATGAGCACCCCGATAACAATAAAAAAGACACGTATCATTCGTTGCCAGACACGAATTTCATCAACAAGGTTATAAAGCTGATGCTGCCTTGAGTGTCTTCAATCTCACCGCCGTTTTCTACGGGAAACTCGGAAGCACCTGGAATAATCTCTATGAAATTGCCACCTAATAAGCCTTCGGATGTCACTGCAATGGCACTGTCATCGGGGATTTCAATGGATTTTTTGATCGCCACTTTCAATTCCGCGCGAAAGGTGATCGGGCTTAATTCCATACCCGTAACAGACCCAATTTTCACGCCTGCCATGCGCACCTCTGTGCCCAAGGCAATGCCTTCAGCACTGCGAAAACTGGCCTTTACATCATAGGTGTCACTTGGGCCCGAAATTCCGACAATGTTGGATGCATAATACAAAAAACCAACGGCGGCCATCACAACCAATGCGCCTATTGCGGTTTCTAATGGATTGTTTTTCATCAGTTCAGAACCCTATTCAGGCTGCCACGCATCATAATCAGTACGATCGGCAGGTTTAGCCGCGCGAATACTGCCCGCAGGTGCATAAGCGGCATCGGTTCCCGTCAGGTTTTCCTGATGCGGTTTTTCCCATGTTTTGTGGGTCAGCGGTTTTTTGGTGGGTGGCTGTTTAAATGTATGGTGCAACCAGCCGTGCCAATCGGGGGAAACCCGGCTGGCTTCAACATAGCCGTTGAAAATAACCCAACGGCGTTTACCGTCTTTGGTTTCATAATATATGTTGCCTTCTTCATCATCGCCGACACGCACACCTTTACGCCATGTGTAAAACTGCGTGTTCATGGTTTGCCCGTGCCACCATGTAAAAAGTCGTTTGATGAAGTTCATGCGATCAACCCTGATTGTTGTTACAATCTATATGCCTAATTTTTCTACAAACGTCCAGACAGATTAAGATGCCGAGGCACTTTCGTCTACTGCCGCGTCGCTATACACAATCAAAGGCTCTGCGTCACCGCGCGCCGCCTCTTCATTGACCACCACTTCGGTGACATTTTCCAGACTTGGCAATTCGAACATTGTGTTCAAAAGGATGTCTTCTAGAATAGAGCGCAAGCCACGCGCACCAGTTTTGCGTTTAATGGCACGTTTGGCAATGGCGCGTAAGGCCTCATCCGTAAAGGTCAACTTGGCGTCTTCCAACTCGAACAACCGCTGGTATTGCTTCACAAGTGCATTTTTCGGCGCAGACAGAATGGTCACAAGCGCGTCTTCATCCAGATCGGTCAGGGTGGCTATTACAGGCAAGCGGCCTACAAATTCCGGGATCAGCCCAAATTTCAACAGATCTTCGGGTTCCAAATCTTGGAAAACCTCTCCAACACCACGGTTATCTTCGTCTTTGACATCTGCGCCAAACCCGATGGATGAACCTTTGCCGCGTTGTGAAATGATCCGGTCAAGACCCGCAAAAGCCCCGCCGCAGATAAACAGAATGTTGGTGGTATCCACTTGCAGGAATTCCTGCTGCGGATGCTTGCGCCCGCCTTGGGGCGGCACAGATGCAATGGTACCTTCCATGATTTTCAGCAAGGCTTGCTGTACGCCCTCACCCGATACATCGCGGGTAATTGACGGGTTGTCCGACTTGCGGGTGATTTTATCAACCTCGTCAATATAAACGATACCGCGCTGTGCGCGTTCCACATTATATTCAGATGCCTGTAACAGTTTCAGGATGATGTTTTCAACATCTTCGCCCACATARCCYGCTTCGGTYAAKGTGGTTGCATCGGCCATTGTGAACGGTACATCCAGAATRCGCGCCAGTGTTTGCGCCAGCAGTGTTTTGCCGCAACCMGTTGGGCCGATCAGCATGATGTTGGATTTTGACAGCTCAACATCAGAACCRGATTCMGAATGGTTTAAKCGCTTATAGTGGTTATGCACMGCCACCGACAAAACCTTTTTGGCCATGGTTTGCCCGATGACATAATCATCCAGAACATTGCAAATMTCTTGCGGYGCSGGCACACCTTCGGTKGTTGTCAGCTTGGATGATTTTGCTTCTTCGCGGATAATATCCATGCAAAGTTCAACACATTCATCACAGATGAAAACKGTYGGSCCCGCAATCAGCTTGCGCACCTCATGTTGGCTTTTTCCACAAAAAGAACAATAAAGCGTGTTCTTCGACTCACCRCTATCAGAATCTGCCATGTCTTAACTCCACTACTCTTTTGTCSWTGGGCNTTTGGGCCAAATMATAGCCTRSCCCTATATTNCGTCGACATTATGGCAGATTTYGGCCCTGCACAATGCCCTTAATCCAGWTCAGAATACCKATTGGTATTTTGAAATTCGATAAGTARCCGCTCGCGYGCTACTTATCRTCCGYTTCMHCCGTGCGTTGTTGCACAATCTCATCKACYARACCCCAGTCTTTGGCTTCTTCTGCCGTCATGAAATTATCGCGATCCAGCGAATTTTCCACAATTTTTAACTTTTGGTCACAATGTTTGACGTAGATTTTATTCAAACGATCTTTCAGTTCCAGAATTTCCTTGGCCTGCAGWGCAATGTCAGATGCCTGCCCCTGAAACCCRCCCGAAGGCTGATGCACCATAATCCGAGAGTTCGGCAAGGTATAACGCATGCCYTTTTCRCCAGCYGCCARCARCAATGACCCCATRGAAGCCGCYTGSCCKATRCAAAGCGTTGATATTTTCGGGCGGAYATAYTGCATMGTGTCATAAATCGCCARACCMGAKGTSACMACRCCACCSGGGCTGTTGATRTACATYGAAATRTCTTTTKTSGGGTTTTCCGCYTCAAGAAACAACAGTTGCGCCACAATCAGTGTCGACATGCCATCATGCACGGGGCCTGACACAAAGATAATGCGCTCTTTTAGCAGGCGCGAAAAAATATCATATGAACGCTCACCGCGCGAAGTTTGTTCCACAACCATGGGAACAAGGGTATTCATGTAAACGTCTAAAGGATCTTTCATCATATCGCCTGTATATTAAGTGCCATGCTTATCGCATATAAGTCTAACCAAAACATTAGTGCCGCCCGCAAAAAGTCGCAAGTGCCGAAAGCCAAGTTTCCCT
>JAESRV010000058.1 GCA_016764475.1 Amylibacter sp. | reverse complement strand
AGGTGAGATATTCGGGTTGCCACTGTTTTCGGTAAAAACCGTTGGTGTAAATGTACTTCTTGGGCCATTAAACGTAACGCCGCCATTATTATTAACCCATAGGCTGGTAAACATACGGCCAAAGAAATTTATGCCGTCACCGCCGAAGACTGCGGAAATATCAACCTCGGCAGATGAACCATCATCATTACGGCCAAGAATATTTTCGCCAAAACCGGCAACACCACCAAGGCCTGAAATCAAAGCCACACTTGGACCTGCGCTTAGATCGATCAACTGATCGCTAAACTGTGCATGTTCAACATTTGTAAGCGTGTCAGTGCCATCTACACCTGTGCCACCCGTGTGGGCGATAGTATATCCGCTACCACCAGTATTTGTAATGGTATATTCAGAACGTGCACCTGAAAAACCAGCGGTATCATCACCTGTGCCACCATCAAGGCTATCATTGCCCCTTGAGCCAATTAATACATCGTTCCCCGCTTGGCCAGTTAAGGTGTTATTAACTTCATTGCCGATCAGCAGATCCTCTTGGGCTCCACCCGTGGCATTTTCAATTACAGCACCATTCGCAATCGTAAAGCCACCGTCTTCGCCATTATATGTTGAACCCGATTGTAGCAGCACACGCGAGAAAAATCCGCCCGCATTGTTATTGGGATCAATCATTTCATCCTGCAAAGTGGCACTTAAATTGCCGAAAAATGCCGTGTGCTGTGCCGCCGTAACAGCAGGGGCTGCATCCGATGCAACTGCACTGCGATCAAGCGTCGCGGCATTCAGGTTAATCATAACCGAATTGGCCGAGCTACCATAATTAATTGTATCAACGCCCGCAGAATCCCAAATAGAATAATAGGCGCGCCCAATATGCACATTCCCTTCGGTCAGTTGCAAGTCAGCCGACATGCGGTCAAACAACGTATAGGTTGATCCAGTTGCAGCGTAGCTTTCAGCCCCATAAAGTTCTTGTAACGCCGCAATATCCAAAGCCATCAAAGAAACTGCATGACCATATGTTGATGCAGACGCTGATCCTTGGTATGACATAACAGTATAGCGTTCATTGTTTAAATCGGCCCCAACACTAACCAAAGCTGGCGTTCCCGCCACTTCTTGGTGCGGGTGTAGCAGGCCCATACTGTGGCCAATCTCGTGCAGCAATGTCCAGTTTAGATATTCACCACCACCTTGCTCAGGTGCCGCTGTAAGAACGCCCAGATTGCTTGTAAAAACACCAATAGACCAACTGTCATTCGCACCGCGTGTGGATGAGCCAGGAAACTGATTAAAACCTTCAAGGCCAGCCAAAGTGCTTGTATCAGATGTGACCAGAACCAGATCAGCGGTTGTTTGAGCTGTGGTTGCATTCGTAACACGCGTAAAGTCCGTTGTGATAACCGCATCGAACATCCGAAACGCTTGCACAGTCTGGTTGGTAAATGCAAAGTTCACATCCGGAAGGCCAGAGTACAAACCGTTATATGCCGTTGCGAATTCGCCATCAAAACCTAAGGTAGTATTATTCCCTAAATAATATTGAAGCGTTCCATCGCCCCAAATAGTAGGGGCTGTTATATCACCCAATAAAGTCCTGCCTGTTGCAGGTATTCCTGTTGAAATTGATCCAGCACTAGTGGTTGTAGACATGGCAGACTCCCCCTTCTTTTTTTCAAAAAACTTCAAGTAAAATTAAATAATATTTACGTTACTTTATCTGATTCGTTAAAATTTTGCAAATGTCATCCATAAAACTACTTAAGGTTGCAAATGGCACATTTCCAACATTTACCTGAAAATAATCAAACACGTTGTTCTCCACAGGATACACACAATGTAAAGAACCATTTAAGGGAAAATTCACATCTACAGGCTGATAGGTACTGAAAAACGCATCTGTGTTCTGCTTGCTTCGATAGTGATATGTGACGTTAGGCCGCGTTATTTTACCTGGGCTTACGGCGATAAAGTGCGCAGGTGTCACACCAGCCTTTGCCATGTGTTCAGTAATATCTTGGAATTTTTCGCTTAACGGTTGCCCTATTGTTCCTTGGCGCAACTTCACTATCGCATTCACAGGATTTGCAAGTTGCCCGTATTTATCACCTAAAACAACCAGTGCCTTTGAAACCTTTGAAGGCACATCATTAATACTGTAAACCCGCATCATATTATCCGGTGTTGGTGTTCTATCAACAAATCCCGGATAACTTACAATACTACGCCACTGCGGGGGGATAGGGCTGTTATGACTGTGAAAAACAAGGGGTGAGGTTTTCATGAACTTACTTCCACTTTGTGCAGGTTGAGGCGCGATAAATAGGCAAAGTATCGAGAATAGAGATCCAGAAAGCATAATCAGAGCAGGCCGTTTGTGTGAAATATATTTCGATACAGTCATTCCAAAGTCCTTTTTAATAACACACTTACGTATCATCACATTTGCGATAGTAGACCCAATTCATAATAGGACAAGATAATTTTGGGCGGAGGTACCCCTACCCATTTGATCACGCTGTTTTAAAATTTAGATTTGCAAGGGCCCTGACATTCTTGGCAATCATGTTTTGTTGGCGATTGTTGCGGTGAATGTCTGTAAATATTTTGAACTTTTTCATACGGCCAATGCCGTGCTTTACGCCAATGCGTAGTTTCGAATGCCATGTCTAGTAAAGCATCAAATGCGCGGCCTGAATGCGGCAATCACCAAGACCGTCAATAAGGGCCCAAGTGGACCTTTGCCAAAACTCACCACAATCCCTTGGGCCAAAAAAATCAGGTCAATTCAGTTATGAAATATTATTCGAATTTATTAGTAAATATACGTAGATATTATCAATTTGGGCTGATTTGTGAGTGATTTCAGCTATTTCACCCAAAAAAATCAGGTATATATCCCTTAAATTCAGACATTCGAGGGCATCATGATTAAAACTCCTTACCTTTTATTCTTGGGCGACGCGCCCGATATGTTGGCCGCGAAAGTTGCCATCGGCATCAAAGACTGGCGCCCCGACGCTTCGGTCGGGCAGTTCCGCATGCAGGGCTGCAAGGCTGATCTGGGCTTGCCCGATATGACCATTGATCAGGCGATTGAAGCGGGGGCCGAAACGCTTGTAATAGGTGTGGCTAACCGTGGTGGTTATATCTCGGCAAGCTGGAAAGCGGTTCTGCTGGAGGCGTTGGAAAAGGGTATGGATATTGCATCGGGTCTGCACAATCTTTTGAAAGATGAACCTGATCTTGCAGCAGCGGCAATGATGCACGGTTGTACTTTGTTTGATGTGCGCGTGCCATTGGTAGAATTTCCAATAGCCAACGGCAAAAAACGCACGGGCAAACGGTGTTTGCCAGTGGGCACGGATTGTTCGGTTGGTAAAATGTACACGGGTCTTGCGATGGAAAAAGAAATGGTTGTGCGCGGTATGAAAGCCACGTTTCGGCCAACCGGCCAAACGGGCATTCTTATCACTGGTGGTGGCATTCCTCTGGACGCAGTTGTGGCCGATTTCATGGCCGGTTCCGTGGAATTCCTGACGCCTGACAATGACGCGGATCATTGGGATTTGATCGAGGGGCAGGGGTCTTTGTTCCACGTATCCTATTCAGGTGTCACCATGGCCCTGATCCACGGCGGCCAGCCCGATGCGCTGATCCTATGCCATGAGCCAACACGGACACATATGCGCGGCTTGCCCGATTACCAACCGCCAAGTCTGGCGAAATTGCGCGATGTGGCTTTGCCATTGGCGCAGGTTGCCAACCCTGATTGTAAAGTTGTGGGGATTTCCGTGAACACACAACATTTGTCTGAAGATGAGGCGGATGCCTATCTAAAGCAGGTCGAAGACGAAATGGGCTTGCCGGCGGTTGATCCATTCCGCCATGGTGCGGGACGTCTGGTTGATGCTTTGGCTGCGTGTTAGATAGCTTTCATGGATAATATTGAGATTTCAGTTCAGCGCGATGTTTTCAAACTGGCGCAGGTGTTTACCATTTCGCGCGGCTCACGTACGCAGGCGGATGTGCTTACTGTAACTGTGCGCCAAGCCGGGCATGTTGGGCGCGGTGAATGCGTACCTTATGCGCGGTACGGTGAGACGATGGAAAGTGTTGAAGCGCAGATTAAATCACTGCCCGCTTCGTTTGATCGGGTAAGTCTGTCAGGGCTTTTACCTGCGGGTGCTGCACGTAATGCGGTAGATTGTGCGCTATGGGATTTGGCAGCAAAGCAGGCGGGGAAACCAGTTTGGCAGTTGGCAGGATTGCCCACCGCGCCCGGGCCTGAAATCACAGCCTATACGCTATCACTGGATACGCCCGAAAAGATGCAGGCACAGGCGGCAGAACATAGCTATCGACCTTTGTTGAAAACAAAGCTGGGTGGCGGTGACGAAGACATTTCGCGGATCAAGGGCGTGCGTTTGGGCGCACCTGACACAAAGATAATCGTTGATGCGAATGAAGGTTGGACGCCTGAATTATATGCAAAACTTGCCCCTGTTCTGGTGGAGCTGGGCGTTGCGATGGTTGAACAACCATTTCCTGCGGGTGCGGATGATGCCTTGTTGGAACTGGAACGTATTTTGCCGGTTTGCGCCGATGAAAGCTGCCATGACAGTGCCAGCCTTGCAGGGCTGAAAGGCAAGTATGATATGGTCAATATCAAGCTGGATAAAACCGGCGGCCTGACCGAGGCGCTGGCTTTAAAACAGGCGGCTATCGCGCAAGGTTTTCAGGTAATGGTCGGGTGTATGGTAGGGTCGTCACTGGCGATGGCCCCTGCGCTACTGGTGGCGCAAGGTGTGGAAGTTGTTGACCTTGACGGGCCTTTGTTATTGGGTGAAGACCGTAATAACCCGCTTCAATTCGATGCACACGGGGTGCATCCTGCGGACAGAAAACTTTGGGGATAGCAAGATGAACAGAACTGTATTTGTAAACGGAGAGTATCTGCCTGAAGATCAGGCCACGGTCTCTATTTTTGATCGCGGGTTCCTGATGGCGGATGCGGTTTATGAAGTGGTATCGGTTCTGGATGGCAAGCTGTTGGAATTTGCGGGCCATATAAAACGCCTAGAACGGTCACTGGGTGAACTGGACATGGCCAAGCCCAAGGATTTTGACAATCTGCTGGAAATCCACCGCGAGCTGGTTGCGCGTAATAATGTGCAAGAGGGTGGCATTTACCTGCAAGTCACCCGTGGGGTGGCTGATCGTGATTTTGTCTATCCGGAAAATGCAGAGCCTACTTTGGTGATGTTTTCCCAAAAACGTCCGATCATTGAAGCCCCTGCCGCCAAGAGCGGCATGAAAATCATATCGGTTGACGATCAGCGTTGGGGCCGTCGTGATATTAAAACCGTGCAACTGTTATACCCGTCGATGGCCAAGATGATGGCGAAAGCGGCGGGTGTGGATGATGCGTGGTTGGTTGAAGACGGTTTTGTAACCGAAGGCACGTCGAACAATGCTTACATTATCAAAGATGGTAAAATCATCACGCGATCCTTGTCACATGATATTTTACACGGCATCACGCGGGCCTCTATTCTGCGCTATGCAGCAGAAGCGCAAATGGTTGTGGAAGAACGTAATTTTACGATTGCAGAAGCCCAAGGCGCGGATGAGGCATTTATCACTTCTGCATCTGCCTTTGTCACGCCTGTCATTGAAATTGACGGTGCGAAACTTGGGAAGGGTACGCCCGGCCCGGTGGCCAAGCGTTTGCGTGAGATTTATATTGAAGAAAGCCGCAAGGCCGCAATTTAACCGTGTGTTTTTGCGTGTGAGATAACAAACGCGGCTTTTTGTTCTTCGGTGGCTTCGGTTTGGTGTTTATCTTTCCATTCCGCGTAAGGCATGCCGTAAAACGCTTCACGGCTTGCGTCTTTATCCATCTCAATGCCTTGCGCGTTTGCGGCTTCTTGATACCAGCGGCTTAGGCAGTTGCGGCAAAAGCCCGCCAAGTTCATCATGTCGATGTTTTGTGCATCTGTGCGTTCAGCCAAATGATCGCGCAGACGGCGAAAAGCGGCGGCTTCCAGTTCAATTTCGGTTTGTTTGTCCATATCAGGCCTCGTTATTTTGGGCGGTCTTGATGGCACGTGTAAATATAGGTGCCAGCTTTTTTGCCCAGTTGTGTTGATTTTGGGTTGTTTCAATTAAATCATTTCTGACCTCGATCAAAGCATGAATGCGGTTTGGCTGCAATGCATGGATTTCCATTGTGTCGCCTTTTAAATGCCCGTTATAGGGCTGATTGTCACCAACGCATAAATCGGGCTGTGCATTCATTTCTGCCAACAAAGGCGTGGATAGGCGCACGTCACCTGCATATAAAACACCCACATGCCAAGGTCGCTGGCCATAGCCGTTCAGCTGTTTGGTGAATGTGTGGATTGAAATAATGGCCGGATTTTCGCGCTGGGATAAAACGGTTTTCAAGGCTTTATGGTACGGGCGGTAACATCTTTCCAACCGCTGGTTTTTGTCGGTTTGGGAAATGTTGCGGTTGGCAGGAATGATAGAGCCGTCATAAAGCTGCATCACCATTGTAGGGTCGTCCTCGCCCCGATTGGGATCAATAACAAGACGTGAAAAATTGGAATAGACAAGGGGTGCATTCATCAGTTCCGCTAGGTGCTTGGATAGCCCTAACGCCCCTACGTCATAGGCGATGTGTCGGGCCATATCCGCAGGCGTCATTCCCAGATCGCCACCATTCACAAAATCGGGCACCGTATTGGCCGCATGGTCGCAAATCACCACCACTTGTGAGGGTCTGTCTTGACCTTCAATTTGATAAGGCGCGTAATTGGGCATCAAAAATAGTCCTGTCTGTCGTAAGCTTGTAACAAATCTCGGTTATCGCTCTTTGGGATCGCTGGCAATATCGGTCTGATATGTATAAGACAGGTAAAAAACACGGAGAGAGCAGTTGCGTCGTCAAAGAAGTCTAAAAATAGTGGCCACATTGGGCCCGGCATCCAGCACATATGAAACGATCAAAGCCTTGTTTGAAGCGGGTGCTGATGTGTTTCGTTTGAACATGAGCCACGGTAGCCATGAAGATATTCGTACCAAGCACCAAATTATCCGCGATATCGAACGCGATCTTGGGCGCCCCATTGGCATTTTGGCCGATCTGCAAGGGCCAAAACTGCGCTGTGGTGTGTTTGCAAACGATACTGAAGATTTGGCTGAAGGTCAGGATTTCCGCTTTGATCTGGATGGTACACTGGGGGATGCAAAACGTGTAAACCTGCCACACAAGGAAATTTTCGCGGCTTTGGAACCGAACACAACCCTGCTGGTCAATGATGGAAAAATCCGCCTGAAGGTTAATGAATGCGGCCCTGACTTTGCGAATTGCACTGTGCAAGTGGGCGGTGAAATATCCAACCGCAAAGGGGTGAACGTACCCGATGTGGTTTTGCCGGTGGCAGCTTTGTCGGAAAAAGATAAAGCGGATTTGGAATTTGCCTGCTCACTGGGCGTTGATTGGTTGGCGCTTTCTTTTGTGCAACGCCCAGAAGATGTGACCGAAGCCCGTGAATTGGCCGATGGTCGCGCCTCGTTGATTTCAAAAATTGAAAAACCCACAGCGGTTGAAAATTTTGACAGCATTCTTGAAGTTTCAGACGGTATCATGGTGGCACGTGGTGATCTGGGGGTTGAACTGCCGGTTTATGCAGTGCCGCCGATCCAGAAACGCTTGATCCGTGCGTGCCGCGCGGTTGGCAAGCCTGTGATCGTGGCCACCCAAATGATGGAAAGCATGATCGAAAGCCCTGTGCCCACGCGCGCAGAAGTATCCGATGTTGCCACAGCGATTTATGAAGGGGCGGATGCGGTTATGTTGTCAGCCGAGTCTGCCATGGGTGATTATGCTGTAGAAGCGGTTACCACGATGGATAATGTGGCAAAAGAGGTGGAAGGTGATCCGAATTACATCAAGGTCATTGCGGCATCCAGAACACGTTCAAGTGCTACGATCCCCGAAGCGATTACACTTGCTGCACGTGAAATAGCTGAAACCACGGATATCAAGGCGATTTGTTGTTTTACTGAGTCTGGTTCAACCGCCGTATTGGTATCGCGCGAAAAGGCCATGGTACCGATTATAGCACTTACGCCAAATGTAGGCACCGCCCGGCGTTTGACACTTGTCTGGGGGTTGCATACGGTTGTGACCAACGAAGTGTCGCGCTTTAAACTGGCTGTTGTCAGTGCCGCGCGCGCTGCGCGTAGATATAAATTTGCCGCTGAAGATGACAAAATCGTTGTGATTGCGGGGGTTCCGTTTAACACGGCAGGCTCTACTAATATCCTGCGTGTGGCACCGGTTGATGAAAAGTTGATCTTCGCAAGTGAGGCCGAATAAAAGGAACACTGATTGGAACCGCATGACATCTATTTCGCTTTGGGCGTTTTTATGCCCCTTATCGGCCTGATCGGGTATTTAACCGCACGTGCCGAAAGAACGGTTGTGTGGTTTCCTTCCTTGCTGATTGCCCTTGGCCTGATGTCATTGGCCTATACATGGGTGCAAACGGATGGCAATTTAACCCTAACGGGTTTTGGCGATAGCGTGGTGCGCATCATCGCCGCCCTTTTCTAGGGTCAGGACCCATTAATCCTGCAGTGCTGGTTTGCCATATTTTTTCTCTGAACAGGCGCAGTTGCGTGGGAATAATGGTTTTATTTCAAGCAACTGCAACGCATTCAGAGGGAAAATATGACAAATCCGAAGGACGTCAAATCCACTTCATCTCAGGGGCTTGTCACGCTTGTATAGGGAAAAACCCTGTCCGGCGCGCGTCAAACCCCTGATATTTTGCGGATTTGGCGCCAGAAACGCAGGATTAATGGGTCCTGACCCTAGGGTCTTGCCCCGAATTCAATAGAATCTCTTGCATTCCCCCATCAAGCAGCATATAGCAGCCGAATTGTTGACGCGACCGGCCCGAAGGCATGCCGAGATCGCGTGTTAAACCAACCTTAACCAAGGAGATGGAAATGCCCAAGATGAAGACCAAATCAGGTGCTAAAAAGCGCTTTAAAGTGACTGCCTCTGGCAAGATCAAAGCAGCCCAGGCCGGTAAACGCCACGGCATGATCAAACGTACACGAAAATTCATCCGCAACGCACGAGGCACAACTGTGCTATGTGCCGCCGATGCAAAAATCGTGAAAAAATACATGCCGTACGCGCGCTAGGAGATCTGAAAAATGTCAAGAGTTACATCCGGTAAAGTCACCCACGCCCGTCACAAAAAGGTCATCAAAGCGGCCAAAGGTTATTATGGCGCGCGTTCCAATTTGTTCCGCACAGCAACCCAAGCGGTTGACAAAGCGAACCAATACGCAACACGCGACCGCAAAAACCGCAAACGGAATTTCCGTGCTTTGTGGATCCAACGTATCAACGCAGCTGTTCGTCTGAACGACGAAGCACTGACATACAGCAAATTCATCAACCTGCTGAACAAAGCCGGTATTGAAGTTGACCGTAAGGTTCTGGCCGATCTGGCCGTGCATGAACCTGCCGCGTTTACCGCGATTGTGGAGCAAGCAAAAGCGGCGGCCTAATCGCTTAGGTTAAAAGAGTTTTGAAAAGCCCTGCCGCAAAGGTGGGGCTTTTTTTGTTGAGCATTCGGGGGGCTGTGCTATCCATAGCCCCAAGCAGATAAAGGACGAAACCCGATGGACGGTTTGGACGCATTAAAAACGAAATACTTGACCGGCATCATGGCTGCCAGCGATGAGGCCGCGTTGGAAGATTTACGTGTCGCTGCCGTGGGCAAAAAGGGCGAGGTTTCGCTGAAAATGCGTGAACTGGGCAAGATGACCCCCGAAGAACGCCAAGTGGCCGGCCCTGCGTTGAATGCGCTGAAGAACGAAGTAAACTCCGCCATTGCCGCCAAGAAATCCGCCCTTGCCGATGCCGCATTGGATGCGCGTTTGCAAGAGGAATGGATTGATGTGTCACTGTCTGGCCGTCCGCGCCGCCAAGGGTCTATTCACCCGATCAGCCAAGTGACAGAAGAGGTGGTGTCGATCTTTGCCTCATTAGGGTTTTCCGTGGCCGAAGGCCCGCAAATTGAAACCGATTACTATAATTTTGACGCGTTAAATATCGCGCCCGAACACCCTGCACGACAAGAACATGATACGTTTTATATGCACCGCGATGCGGGTGACGACCGCCCACCGCATGTGCTGCGCACCCACACCAGCCCGGTGCAAATCCACCATCTGGAAAAGCATGGCGTACCTTGCCGCATCATTTGCCCAGGCCGTGTTTACCGCGCCGATTACGACCAGACCCACACCCCGATGTTTCACCAATATGAAGGGCTTTGCATCGACAAAGGCATCTCGATGGCGAACCTGAAATGGACACTGGAAGAGTTCTGCCGCGCGTTCTTTGAAGTCGACGACGTGGAACTGCGTTTCCGCGCCTCACACTTTCCGTTCACCGAACCGTCCGCCGAAGTTGACATTCGTTGTTCATGGGACAAAGGCCAGTTGAAACTGGGCCAAGGCGATGACTGGATGGAAATTCTGGGCAGCGGCATGGTGCACCCCAAAGTATTGCAGGCGGCTGGCGTTGACCCTGATCAATGGCAAGGCTTTGCCTTCGGCATGGGCATCGACCGCATCGCGATGCTGAAATACGGCATCCCCGATTTACGTGCGTTCTTTGACAGTGACTTGCGCTGGTTGCGGCATTACGGCTTTGCGAGTTTGGATATGCCGAATTTGCATGGGGGGATTTCACGGTGAATACGTTTGCAAAAATGGTCAGAGTTCTGGGTTATGTGCTGCTGTATTTGGCAATTGCAGTGATCGGATTTGGATTGATCACCACGTGGTGGTTTAATGGTTTTGGTGCACTTATGGAAGTTTTGAATCCTTTCAATGTTGTTAACTTTATTGTTACAGCAGTAACGCTAGCACCAGGAATACTTTTAATCTGGGCTTCAGATAAAATAAAAGAAAGATCAAATATTATGGGGTCTGACTTATGAAATTCACACTCTCTTGGTTGAAAAACCACCTTTAGTAAACACCTACCGTCCAGCCGCCTTCCCATAAACATCCCCCCGCTCTCGCTTGCCCACAGCAATCACAACCACCACAATCTCCGTATCCCGTACCTCATAAATCAACCGATAGCCTGATTGTCGTAGCTTGATTTTATAGCGATTTTGCATACCATGCAGGCGTGCGGCAGGCACATGCGGGTGTTCCAGCCGCTCTATCAGTTTCTTTTTCAACTGCTTTTGAACCGTCGCCCCCAGCTTGCGCCATTCCTTGGTCGCAGAGGGTAGAAACTCTAGCCTATAGGTCATTAATATCGACGGGAATGCCAACCTCGCCCGCGCGCGCATCGGCAATCGCGTTCAGTTCCATGTCTTCCAGCATTTCAACCATCGCCTGATATTCCTCGGCGGGAACGCAGTAAAACGCAGGTTCATTGCGGTTCAAAATCGCAACCGTGCGCCCTTGGCCCGCCGCCACAGTTCCCATCGGGTTTTTCTTTAAATCGGTGACGCTTGCGGTCATATCCGCGAATATTGCATGGGTCATTTGGTATCATCCTTTTGTCAGTACCTTAAATAGCACCTTTATAGATGCTTTTCAAGGTGCGAATGGGATGTTAAGCCAGACTTAACCTCTTTTCATCGGGACGGTTTTCAGGTAGGTCGTTTGCAACGAAATCAACGACTGCGACCACGTTATGAAATTCACACTATCATGGTTGAAAAACCACCTCGACACCGATGCCTCTATCGACGAAATCACCTATGCCCTGACCGATCTTGGTCTAGAGGTGGAAGAGGTGGTGAACCCGATGGATACGCTTAGCGCCTTTACCATCGGTTACGTCAAACACGCCGAAAAGCACCCTGATGCGGATAAGCTGCGGGTGTGTAAGGTTGATACGGATGAGGGCGAGTTGCAGATCATTTGCGGCGCGCCCAATGCACGCCAAGGCATTTATGTGGTTGTGGCCAAACCCGGTGTTTATGTGCCGGGCTTGGATATTACCATCGGGGTCGGTAAAATCCGTGGCATTGAAAGCTTCGGCATGATGGCCTCTGAAAAAGAGATGGAACTATCGGATGAACACGACGGGATTATCGAGTTATCGGGCGAACCCGCAGTAGGCTCTAAATTCGTCGATTACCTGATGCAGCATTCCCCCGATAAAATCGACCCGATGATCGAGATTGCGATCACCCCAAACCGCCCCGATGCGCTGGGTATTCGCGGCATTGCGCGTGATTTGGCAGCACGCGGTTTGGGTGTGTTGAAGCCTGAACCAACGGCGGATATCAAGGGCGGTTTCAAGTCTGATATTAACGTGACGATTGACGCGGATGTGCAGGCCAAAGGCTGCCCGCTGTTCACAGGTCGCCTGATCAAAGGCGTCAAAAACGGGCCTAGCCCCGCGTGGCTACAGGCGCGCCTTCGCTCTATCGGGTTGCGGCCCATCTCTACGCTGGTGGATATTACCAACCTGTTCACCTATGAATACAACCGCCCGCTGCATGTGTTTGACGCGGATGTGGTCAAGGGTGACCTAAAGGTGCATTTCGCTAAGGGTGGCGAAAAGCTGATGGCGTTGGATGAAGAAGAATACACGTTTGATGCGGGTATGATGCTGATTTCCGACGATAACGGCGTTGAAAGTGTCGCGGGTATTATGGGCGGTTTGCCCACGGGTTGTACTGACAAGACGGTCAATGTTTTCCTTGAAAGCGCCTATTGGGATCCGATCACCATCGCGATGACAGGGCGCAAGTTGAAGATCAATTCAGATGCGCGCTATCGTTTTGAACGCGGCATTGACCCTGCGTTCACAAAGACAGGGCTGGATTTGGCAACGGCTTTGATTTTGGAACTTTGCGGTGGTGAAGCCTCTGACATGGTTGTGGCTGGCGAAGTGCCTGACACCAAGCGCAGTTATAAACTGGACACAGACCGCGTGAAATCGCTGGTTGGTATGGATATTCCTGCGGACACCCAACGCGCAACTTTGACTGCTTTGGGTTTTGATTTGCAGGGCGATGATGCCTTTGTGCCAAGCTGGCGCCCTGATGTTTTGGGGCAGGCCGATCTGGTAGAAGAAATTGCCCGTGTGGCCTCACTTACCAAACTAAAGGGCGTGCCTTTGCCGCCATTAAGCGTGGGTGTGCCGAAACCGATTTTAACGCCGATGCAACGGCGTGAAACCATGGCGCGGCGCACGATTGCGGCCTTGGGTTATAACGAATGCGTGACCTATTCCTTCATTGATCAGCCTTCTGCCGAATTATTCGGCGGCGGCACCGATGCGGTGAAAGTCGGCAATCCGATTTCCGCTGACATGAGCCATATGCGCCCGTCTTTATTGCCGGGCTTGCTACAAGCAGCCGCCCGCAATCAGGCGCGTGGCATCATGGATATGGCCCTGTTTGAAGTGGGCCCTGTGTTTCATGGTGGCGAGCCTGAGGATCAGGAATTGCTGGCGACAGGTCTGTTGATCGGTCACACTGGCGAGCGTGATCCACACGGGAGCCGACGTGCGGTGGATACATATGACGCCAAGGCCGATGCACAGGCGGTCTTATCTGCCATTGGTGCGCCCGAAAAAATGATGGTTCTGCGCGGTGCGCGTGAATGGTGGCATCCTGGCCGTTCAGGCAAATTGTCATTGGGGCCAAAGAATGTGCTTTGCGCTTTTGGTGAATTGCATCCCAAAGTGTTGAACGAAATGGGCGTCAAAGGCCCAGCTGTGGCATTTGCTG
>JAESRV010000085.1 GCA_016764475.1 Amylibacter sp. | reverse complement strand
AAAAGCTCTGATCTTGAATGGCCGGAATCCCCGCGCGCATCGCAGGCACATTCGGTTCATAAGGGCAAATTGCGTTTGACTGACGACGACCGTGCTTTGTTGTCAAAATCTATTGATGTGAATTTGAAGTTACATGAAGACCTGCGTTGGATTTTGTCTGAGCATAAAACGCGGCGAGGATATACCGCTGCCGCTCTAAAGGCTGATGCGCTGAAGGAGAGTGAGAATGCAAAATAATCTCGCGCTTTATCATGCGGTCATGGGGGAGATGTGGTCTGACGAGCAGCGCAAGTCGGGCTCAGCCAGGCGACAGGCGGGGCAGAGGCAGGCCCGGAGTTTTAGAGGGGCAGGGCGACCTTCAACGCGCAATATTGTAAAAGCATCGCAGGGATCGAGAGCGGCCGTGTTTAAGCGCATTCGCAATGGTGGGTGCAAAACTAAAAAATCAATGGGCGCGCAGCTCGACTATGTGAATGATAAGGCCATCTTTACATACTCAACAATGACTAATGCGCTTTCCGAAAGCGAGATCCTCACAGAAGGTCAAAAGGAAAGCATTGTTGAGCAATGGGCCGCGACCTGGAATGGAACGTCGAAACTCGGCTTCACCAGTCACATGCTTTTGAGTTTTCCCAAAGATGTCACGGCGGATCAGGTGCGCGACATTGCAATGGATTGGTGTGAACACTTCTTTGAAAGCGGTTATTACGGTGATGAATGGGATTACGTGCTAGCTGTTCACACGGATAGAGACCACCCGCATGCGCATATTCTCTTGAACAACCGTGGCAATGATCAAGGGCAATGGTTTGCGTGTTGGGCCGAAGGGGTAATGTCACCGCAGTTGATGCGCGAGAAACAAGCCGAAATTGCAGAAACCTACGGTGTTGCGCTTGATGCAACAACGCGGTTGGAGCGTGGTATATTTGCAAAGCCCGCAGGCTTGGAGGAGATTTATGCGGCGAAAGCTGAGGGGCGTGTTGCAAGCGAAATAGCTTTGACTTCGCGCGAAAAGGCTATGGCGCAAGCCGCTATGGTTGAATTTGCGAAAGACTACCGGGATGTGGCGGACACTTTGGATCGGGCGGATAAATACCATCTATCCAAGGCGGTTCGCGAAATGGCGAAATCACTCGATGCTGAAACAGAGTGGAAAATTGAAAAAGAAGATATTGATATGGCAGAAATTAACACTGTAAGCGAAGCAATTGAGTTTGCGGAAGCACGAATTGATGCAATCCAAGAGAAGGCGGCCGGGTTGGATGAGCCGGACCGCAGCCAATTTGAAATTAAGGCTGCACCTGTGATCGCGTCGCTTTCCCAAATGGTGCCCGACCCTGAGTTGCGGGTACGGTATAATGAAGAACTTGTTGATCCATATCCCCCAGGTGTTGACGGTGACGATGTTGCGAATGCGTTGGTTGAAGGCCAACGTTCGGACGCGCTGGAAGAAACGCTTGAATATGGCGCGTCCATTGGTTTGAACACCGCAGATACGTTGGCGCGTCTGGAGGCAGGTGGGACTAAAAATCACGGCTTGGCTCAAGATTGGGTGGAACGCGATTTAACCGCCATTCTTGGGTGCCAAGACATTGAAATGGTTACAGCCACACCAGAGCAGATTGATGAGGCCGTTGAAAGGCTCGATGCGTTCCAAATTCGTTTGGCGGATGTTCTGGGTGTTCAGATGACCAGTGCGTTTTCCGTATTGGAGCGTGAAGAGCAGGGGGCGGATGAAGCCACCTTGAAAGGGGTTCAGAACGATAACACTATAGCTCTTGCCGAGGGCCAAGGGATTGCGGCAGCGCAAGTCAGCCTATCAGACAATAAGCCCCCGAACGCTTACATTCGCACGCTTGCAACAGAGCTGCGGAGCGGCACTCTCACATCCGAGCAAGAAGAGATTATGGAACGCACATTGGTGTCCGAGCTGCACAATGAATTGGGAGATGAAGGCATGGCCGCGTTGGATCGCGGCAACTTCACGGTGCTGGAAGGTATTCTGCCAAGTAAATATGACCAGATTGGTGTAACCCAGGAATATCTTGAGGTAGCGGCAGAAGAACGAGGCCTGCCCGAACTTTCCCAAATGGCCGGTGATTTACAGCAGCAGAAAGTCACCGAACAAGCCAACGAGGCTACAATCGAGGAAAACCGTAAAGATCGTGGCCTTGATGATGATATGGGATTGTGAAGCAGATAATGAGCAAAACTCTTCCAGTATGGGTCGCAACACCAATCGGGTTATGCGTTGGTGCGATCATGGGCACGATCATCGGCAGCGCCTATCTTACGCTTGCTTTGGGGCAAGACTTGCTGACCTTTGACCTTCTGGCTGTTTGGAAACAGTCGAATTCAATGTGGCGGCTGAACCCCGCCGCGATGAAAGTCGCCTTTGGTGCGGTTGGGTTTGCTGCATTGGGTTGCGGTGTGCTGGCGTTTGTTTGGACGTTTCAAAAACAACGTGATGACTATGGTTCTGCACACTGGCAAACCAAGACCGAGTTGAAAAAGAACGATATGCTGCGACCAATAGGGCAGGGGTTTGTTTGCGGTAAACTTGGCAAACCCTCATCGGGTGCACAATTTATATCGTCGGCGGCAATCCCGCATGTGATGATGGTGGCACCAACACGAGCCGGTAAAGGTGTGGGTTTTGTTATCCCAAACCTGTTGTCCTTTCAAGGCAGTATGATTGTTCTCGACGTAAAGGGTGAAAACTTCGATTTGACCTCACGATACCGCGTCAGTAATGGCGACGAGGTCTACCGTTTTTCTCCTTTTGACTGGGCAAACAGTACGCACCGGTACAATCCGCTGCACCGCATTGCTAAGTCTTCGAACTTTGCACAACAGTTTACGGAAGTGAGTATTCTAGCTGATCTATTTCTTGATAAGGACAACCGCCAAGCAGATACGTTTTCCGAGGCAGGTAAGACAATTTTTGTTGGGGCGTGTTTGCTCGCTATCCAGCGAGGTCGCGCGAATTTTGGTGAAGTAAACCGCATCGTTTCAGACGGTGGAGATAAGAACAAACAATACGCAGCCTACGCCGAAGAAGCTGTTGAAGAACCGCTGAAAAGCATTTGGATCAATGCGGCGAGTACGTCCGACAGGCTGCTTACCAGCAACATTCAGGCGTTAAAAACCGCAGGCTTGAAACAATGGGATAATCCGGCCGTAGTCGCTGCCACGAGTGAAAGCGACTTTGACTTTTCCACGTTCAGGAAAAAACCACAGTCGCTTTATATTGCTGTGTCCGAAGATCATATCGCTACACTTGCGCCCTTGCTACGTTTGTTGTTTGCCGACCTGATTGCAAGCATCCGACTGAACGAACCCGGGCCCGACGAGCCTTGGCCTGTGATGATTATGATTGACGAGTTTCAGCAGATGGGCGCAATGCCCTATCTTGAACGCGCGATCCACACTTTGGCAAGCTATGGTGGGCGTGTCGCCCTTATTGCACAGTCCTTGGCTGCACTCGATAAAATCTATGGGCCGGAAGGCAGAGAAAGCCTTGAGAACGGCGCGGGCCTAAAACTTTACATCACACCGCGTGACGAGCGCACAGTGAAGGAGGTATCAACGGCAGTTGGCAGTACGACAAGAGAAGCGGTTACGCGGTCATACGGTCGAAACAAGGGCTTGCTGGGTGCAACATCTACCACAGCGCGACTTGAAGAACGCCCACTGCTTTCCGAAACCCAAACGCGTTTGATGGACCCCGACGAGGTGATTATTCTCGCGCCGCCACAACATGCTATTCTTGCGAAGCGCATCAAGTATTTCGAAGACCCCGTGTTCAAGGCAATGATGGAAGCGCAGGAAGGCCATGAGCTGCCCTATCCACCAATGCGCAAGCAAGCGTTGAAAACGCCAGCAGAAACCATAAACACCGCAGATACAAAGACCGAGAAGAAGAAGCGAAAACAGGCACGGCGGTTGAAGGTTGATCTTACAAAGTCTGCTGTGTCGTCCAGTGATCCAAATACCCTTGATCCCAATGCGCCAGTTTCGGACAATTGGCAGGATTTGTTGAATCAAGCAGACAGTGTGGATCTTGAGTTAGAATGACGTCAAAGTAAAATACCAATGCTCTGGTGCGAAATTCGTAACAGGGCATTGGTGTTTGCCTAAATGGAGAGTGTGCGTAGGGCAAACCCACTGTTCGTCGCGTTGTTGAGATGAGGTGCAAAGGGCGGTGACCCCACCCTATCTATGATTGAGAGCCAAGGCAGTAGTGCTTCCTAGGTCAAATACGTTTAGTCCAGCTGGCTTCTGTTCTGGGGGATAGAATGTTCTTACTTTCATTCAGTTCATCACAAATTTCATCGGTCGTCATTAGTCGGCAGTATCCAGCCAGACTTTTAATAGCATCTTCGTGCCGAGTTGGAGTATAGGTTGCACAGGCATCACTGGCCAAAGTGACGAGATATCCTAAATCGCAAGCATCCCGAACAGCCGAACTGATGCATTGGTCAGTAATGAACCCGCTGATCACAAGTTGCCGCACCCCCAGGTTGCGCAAGACATAATCAATGTTAGTAGAAACGAAAACATTCGACGAGGTTTTGGAAAAGATTATTTCATCTTCGAGTGGCTTGATCGCGTCATGCACTTGTGCATCCCATGATCCTTTGGACACATTGAATCCAGTGATACGATAGTCAAGGCTGCGGTCACGCCCGTCTTTGGTCAGGCTTTCGATGACCGCGTACATGACCTCGATCCCGGTATTTCTGCACACTGCCTGCAATTTGGTCATATTAGCCAAGGTTTCACGCTCAATTCTGTCAAAAAACCACCCATAGTGAGCGGAGACATCTTCGCCACTCATATTCTTAAATTCGCCACCATCGCGATGTGCCGAAAAGTTTTGCACATCAATGAACAGCAATGCAGTATGATCCGGTAAAATTGGCACGTCGCGTGTGGTTAATCGGTCAAAATCCATGGCCTAAATCTCCGGTTTGTTTCGTAATAAAACTGCGCAACCCTTAGCTAAAGCCTGATGAATCGCCTGCCAACGCTGTTCAAGTTTTGAGTTACATAGATTTTTATTGAAGCCAATGTTGGTACCATCCACACATTTAGAACATAATTTCTGCGCGATACGTGGTCGATTGCAGTCTATTACCAAACATGAATGTCTCTGGAAAATAAGAGGCGCACCAAGGGTCTTTGCCATACAGAGTACAATTTGTTCCGCACCAATATCAAATGCGATATGCTTTGACATTTCAAGGTCTTGAGGTGAGTAGGCTGCTAATTTTTTGGGAAAAGTACGCCCAGAATGTTCACCAATAAATACTAATTGTGCAGGTTTTTTTGTGATAGTCATTTCCACCGACGGTGCGTTGTCAACTGCAAGCAAATTAGGATGATTTGGCACAGAATCCTCACGGAATAAAAATTTCATTCTTGAAAATTAATACAAATGGGGTTTTATTCTTTTGTCAAGCGGGTGAATATTCCTGCAAAACTAAAGGTGAGAAAATTTGAAAAGTGAACCGATAACCTATGCTTGTTGTAGCGATATTTCTGGCAAACTAAGGGGTAAGGGATTTCCTGCCACCGATTTTAAAAAACGCCTGCTGAAAGGCGTTGGTTGGACACCTACCAACGTACAGATTACTTGCTTTGACACCATAGCTGACAGTCCGTTCGGTTCGCTTGGAGATCTTTTACTTATTCCAGATGCGGCGACACGCACACAACTGGATTTTGGCAGTGGTTCGCCCGTTGAAGATTTTGTTCTGGGGAATGTGTTGCATCTTGATGGCAGTAAGTGGGAGTGCTGCACGCGTGCAATTCTACAAGACGCGCTGGATCGGCTTGTAGCTGCAACCGGATTAACGCTTTTTGGCACCTTTGAGCATGAGTTCACCCTGCAAGGTGCTGAACAGGGTAAAGGATTGGCTTTTACAGCTGGTGGTTTCAGGCGAGAACGGGCATTTGCAGAAACTTTAATGGCAACATTGCAAGCCGCTAACATCACACCGGACACATTCATTCGCGAATTCGGCACTGACCAGTTCGAGATTACTGTAACACCGACAGAAGGTATCTCAATTGCCGATCAGGGTGCAATCCTTCGAGAGGTCGTGCAAATAGTGGCCGAGAGGTTCGCACGACGTGCCAGTTTCTCGCCACTTCCTGTGGCAGGAGGTACCGGTAATGGTGTTCATATTCACATGTCGTTTCGTGATAGCTCAGGAATCCCGGCCACCTATGACCCGGCAAAACCGCATGGTATGAATTCTGCAGCCAGTGCATTTATTGCTGGTGTGTTGAAGCATTTGCCGTCAATCATTGCCTTTACAGCACCTTCGGTTATTTCTTACCAGCGCCTAGTTCCGCACCGCTGGAGTGCGGCATTTAACAATTTGGGTGCGCAGGATCGTGAAGCGGCGATAAGATTATGCCCGATCACAACATTAAACGGCGCGGATCCACATTCTCAGTTTAATTTTGAATTTCGCGCAGCCGATGCGACTGCCAGTCCGCACTTGCAACTTGCTGCAATTGTGCATGCAGGGGTTTGGGGCATTGAGCAAAACCTGCCAACGCCAACACCCACCGCAGAAGATCTATCACGCCTTGACCTGCAAGAATTGAGCAATCGCGGGATTGAACGATTGCCCGCTTCGTTGGACATAGCATTAGATAATCTTGCACATGACCAAACCGTGCGTTCTTGGTTTCCAGACGGATTTGTCGAAGTATATCTGGCGCACAAGCATTTTGAAATATCGCAAGTGGCTGAGATGACTAAACGCGAACAATGTGCCGCTTATGCAGAGGTTTATTGATATGACAAACAAAGTTTCCACACCAGCAGATGCGCGCATTGTCGGCGGGAATATTCGCGATTTACGCAAAGCTAGCAAACTGACTCTGAAAGAATTAAGCAGCTTGAGTGGTGTTTCTGTTGCAACAATTAGCAAAATTGAAACCGGAAAAATCTCTGGTGGGTTTGAAACAATCTATAAAATCGCCCGCGGGTTGGGTGTTTTGGTGACTGATATTATGCTGGCGGAAACGACTGCGGCTGAATCAATTGTCGTGCACGCATCAGATGGCAGCGATATCCACCAAACTGAAATCTACGATTATTTCCCCCAAGCATATCGGCGAAATGGGTCGCTTAATACCTATATAATGCAAATCAGAACACGCGAAGCACCTAACAAAAGAGATTGGTCAATCCACACTGGCGAAGAAGTGATTATTGTTCTTTCCGGGGTCATTGACCTGCTTATCGAAGGGTCTGAAGCCATTCGTCTTGAAGCCGGAGGCAGTGCTTGTTTCGATTGTGGATGTCGTCATGCTTTTGTCAGCATCAGCCCTGATGATGCCCGAATCGTTTCTATCTCTACCCGCGGGCCAACCACACGCAAAGATGGCCATTTAGTGTTTTCTACGGGTTCTGAAAAGTAAATCCCAACATAAGTAATTATCTTATATGAAAATTATCTTATATGAAAATTATGTATCCTGTGATATTCTAGGCCGTAACCAGTCGTGCAAAATCTTTAGTTGTCTGGTTACCTAATCGGCTGCTGACACAATGTTGGTTCGCTGCAAATGTTGAAAAATACTCTTAGGGAGGAAAAAATGTCACATTCAAATAAGCTGCTAGCCATCGCAACTGCTGCAAGCCTAGCTTTATCAGCAGTTGCCGCCCAGGCGGAAGAACTTTTAATCGCCGGGGCTTTAAGCCTAACCGGTGTGCAGGCCCCTCTGGATGAGCCTGGATTCAGAGGCGCAAAGGTCGCTGTCAAATTCCTGAACGACAATGGCGGTCTTCTGGGAAGGCAGGTTAAATTTATTAATCTTGACGGCAAATCTGATCCGGTAACCGTTGGTAATGTTGCTGTGCAATTGCTTGACCAAGGGGCTGAACTGATGGTTGCGCCCTGTGACTTTGACTTTGGTGGACCGGCTAGCCGGGAAGCACAAGCTGTTGGTGTTGTCGGCATTTCTACCTGTGCATCTGACCCGCTTTTCAGTTCGTGGTCGTTGGGTGATAAACAGTTTACTTTGTCCATGTGGAATACCACCATGGGTGCTGTGGCCGCAGAATATGCCTATAATGAACGTGATTGGAAAACCGCTTATGTGGTGACGGACCAGTTTATTGCCTATACTAAGTCTCTGGCAAAATATTTTACTGCCCACTTTGAAGCTATTGGCGGTGAAATCCTGTTGGAAGATAGCTACACCAATGGGGATAATGACTTTTCGGCCCAGATTGCGCGGTTGAAAGCGCTTGGTAAAACGCCGGACGTTATTTATATTTCGTCCTACGGCACTGATATTGGTGTTATCATCCGTGCTATCCGCGAAATCGGCATTGATAGCCCCATTCTAGGTGGTGACTCTTATGACGATCCTGCGCTGCATGAAAATCTTGGCGAGAAATTCGGGAATGATGTCTATTTCGTGACACACACCTATATGACCGAAGAAGCGCATCCTGACATGCCGAAGTTTCTGGAACTGTACAATGATATGTACGGTGAAGCACCCGACACTTCGTTTGTGGCAACCGGATGGGACACTATCATGCTAATGGCCGAAGCGGTAAAAATCGCCGGCACCACAGATGGTGCGGCAGTTGCCAAAGCCTTGGAAGAAAACACCTTCAATCTCTTGACTGGCGATCTTTCATACAGAAGCGCAGCCGAAGGCCATACTCCGGACAAAGCGGCAGTACTGGTTGAACTCAAGGGCGGCAAACCATCTTTCCTTGGTTGGCGTCTACCGAAGAATCCACCGGCTCCTTAAGCCATAATACTCAAAAGAGACGCCGGGGCGGTACAACGCCCCGGCTTTTTCCAACGATAGTGAAGCTATGCCATGCCCTCCTCACAAGCTCTCAAAATATCAGATATTTCCGTTGAATTTTCTGGATTGAAAGCACTTGACCATGTGTCGATGCACCTCAATCCTGGCGAAATTCTAGGTCTGATCGGCCCTAACGGGTCTGGCAAGACAACAACAATCAACGCCATTACAGGCCAGGTGCCGCTAAGCACTGGTACTGTGAGCGCCGGAGAAGATACGCTTTCCGGTCTGTCGCCGCGCAAAATTGCCCGGCTAGGCATTGCCCGCTCGTTTCAGATCGTCCGGTTATTCAACGATTTGACTGTTGAGGAAAACGTTGAGGCATCTGCCCTTGCCCAGGGTGAGGGGCGGCGTAAAGCACGCATTGCCGCGCAAGAAATGCTTGCTGAATTCGATCTTATGGGCCGGGCCGATGAGTTGGCCGGAAACCTTAATTATGGTGATAAACGCCGGGTAGAGATTGCCCGGGCCCTTGTTGCCAAGCCGCGGTTTTTGCTGCTTGATGAGCCCGCCGCAGGCATGAACGAAGCTGAATCAGAAACCTTGCTGAACCTTCTAAGCATATTGCCAAAACAACGTAATCTGGGATTGTTGATCATTGATCATGATATGCCGTTGATCATGCGCCTTTCCCACCGTGTGCATGTGCTGGCTTCTGGCCGCACAATTGCTGAAGGGGATGTTAACGAGGTGCGCAACAATCCAGCGGTTATCGAAGCATATCTTGGGTCGTCAGCGGAGGTAAGCGCATGATCAAAGTTTCAAACCTTCAGGCCGGATATGGTGCCGTACGCGCGGTGCGCGGTGTGTCACTAACCCTTGGAAAAGGTGAACTGGTCACGGTCCTTGGGGCCAATGGTGCCGGAAAATCATCTTTGATGCTGACCATTGCAGGTGCGTTGAAGCCAACCGGTGGTCAGGTATTTTTTGATGGCAAGGACGTCACCGGTGCCACGCCCGAACGCATGGTGCGCCTTGGTCTGGCAATGGTGCCTGAAACCCGTGATGTTTTTCCTGATTTGACCGTTGCCGAAAATTTGCGCCTTGGGGCCTATATCCGACGCAAGCAGGTTGATGCAGTTCAGGCTGATCTTGAAAAAATGTATGAAATATTTCCACGTCTCAAAGAGCGGGAACATCAGGCGGGGGGCACCCTATCGGGCGGCGAACAGCAAATGTTGGTCATTGCCAGGGCAATGATGTCCGACCCGAAAGTGCTGTTGTTGGACGAGCCGTCGCTTGGGTTGGCACCCAATCTGGTTGATCAAATTTTCGAAATGATTCTCGAGCTAAAGGCAACCGGATTGAGTATTCTTCTGGTTGAACAGAATGCGTCTAAAGCCTTGCAGATTGCTGACCGGGCTTATGTGCTGCGTCTTGGTGAGATTGCCGCCGAGGGCACGGCAGCAGAAATTTCTGAAGCGTCGGATTTGCACGCTATGTATCTTGGAGGCTAAATAGATGGTTGGATTAATACAGTTTATTATCGATTTCCTCAGTCTTGGTGGAGCCTACGCACTGATGGCTCTTGGTCTAGTCATCGTTTACGGAATTTTGAAGCTGGTCAATTTTGCCTATGGTGAGTTGATCATGGTCGCGGGCTATACCCTGTATCTGGTTGGCGGAACCGGGATGCCGTGGATATTCATGGCCATCATAGCCATCCTGATGTCGGTCCTGTTTGGCATCCTGACGGATTATGTGGCGTTTCGTCCGGTGCGGGCGAAATCTGTCACTGCGGTGCTGATAACCTCATTTGCATTTTCCACTTTATTGCAAAATGGTGCGCTTTTGTTTATTTCTCCGCGGCCGCGCAATATCCCCCTCCCGGATATTTTTACCGAGACGATAGAGATTGCAGGGGTGATAACACCGATCCGCAATCTGTTGACAATAGCAACTGCAGTGATCTCGCTTTCATTGTTCACTTGGCTCATGCGCCGCACAGTGATCGGCATCGCCATGCGTGCCGCTGCGACCCATTTCACTATGGCACGCATGCTGGGTGTGCCTGCCAATCTGATTATCACATCTGCCTTCGCCATCTCTGGCTTGCTTGCAGGTATTGTCTCGATGTTCTGGCTTGGGCGCATTGGTGCCGTTACGCCGGGGATCGGGTTGGAGCCGTTATTGATCGCCTTTATCGCCACCGTCATTGGCGGCATGCGAAGTTTGCAAGGTGCTGTGCTTGGTGGCTTCCTGTTGGCGTTCATCGACACTGGGCTGAACTACACATTACCGCAGGATCTGCTGAAATTCCGCGACGCTTTCACCTTTAGCTTGGTTATCCTGATTTTGTTATGGCGGCCTGAAGGTTTACTGAAAGGCCCTGCTTCAGGGCAACGGACATGAGGGTTGATATGAAACGACATATTATTACGGTTGGCATTCTAATCGGGTTGGTCATTCTGGTGGTGGTCGCGGTCGAGGTAGCCAACGTGCGCCTTTTCGTCCGTATAGCCATCAATTTGTGCATCATGCTGGTCTTGGTTCTGGGCTTGCAGGTATTCATGGGTAACTCGGGTATTTTATCATTTGCCCATATTGGTTTCATGGGAGTAGGTGCCTATACATCTGCTATGTTGACAATCCCGTTACAGATGCGTGGGATGGCTTTGCCCGACCTTTATCCGGTGCTTGCGAACGTGTTATTATCACCCTATATCACCATAATAATGGGTGGGCTTGTTGCTGCAGCTGTC
Organism: Amylibacter sp.; assembly: GCA_016764475.1. GTDB lineage: Bacteria > Pseudomonadota > Alphaproteobacteria > Rhodobacterales > Rhodobacteraceae > Amylibacter. Next base: position 2,666 of record JAESRV010000085.1, on the reverse strand, counting down.
GCGGCCGCGATCTCTTATCCGCTGATGCGATTGTCTGATGCCGCAGCGGTGATTACCTCGTTTGCGCTTTTGGTTGTGCTTCACACGATTATGCTGCACTGGAGCGAAGTAACAAATGGCCCGCGCACATTATTTGGCATCCCGAAAGTAACCAACCTCTACCTTGCGGCAACCGTGGCGGCAGTGGCCATTGTGGCGGCGCTGGCATTCAAGGAATCGCGTCTTGGAATACTGGTGCGTGCGACAAGGGACGATGAGGTTGCTGCTGCTGCAATGGGGGCTAATATCCCGAACCTGCGATGGATAGCATTCATCATAAGTGCGCTGTTTGCCGGAATTGGCGGGGCGTTATGGGGGCACTTCATCACATCGTTTTCCCCCAAGGCGTTTTATCTGAAAGAAACCTTTGTCATCCTCGGTATGCTGGTGATCGGTGGGCCCCGGACGGTTACAGGCGCTGTTTTCGGCGTCTTTATCGTGACAATTGCATTCGAGGCACTCAGGGCTCTTGAGGGCATGATTAACCAAGCGCAGATATTTTCCGAACAAGTGGCCGGTGTCACCGAGATCGTATTGGCACTGGCGATGATTGCCGTATTGGTATTTCGCCCTGGTGGTTTGCTGACCACCCGTGAAATCGGCGACATGATAGTACACGGCAGGAATAAACGGGGAGAAAAGTAATGGGGTGGAAAACAGCCTATCGTTCATTTTATTATGCCAATGCGCCGGAACCCGAAGACATTGAGCTTCAGCCTACCGAAACTGCGCTGTTGGTTATTGATATTCAGAACACCTATCTGGAACCAAAAGAAACCGACGCGGAAGAGCTGCGTTGGCAACCCTTCTTTGAGCGTATGCGAACGACCGTTATTCCTAATTCTGCAAAACTGATTGCACACTGTCGGGAAAAAGAAATAGAGGTGATCTTTGCACGAATTGCCTGTCTGAAAATTGACGGGCGGGACCGCTCTCTAAGTCAAAAAAAACCCGGCTTCAACTATTTGCTATTGCCCAAAGATCGGCCGGATTCCCAAGTGGTCGCAGAACTTGCCGCGAGGGAGGATGAGATTACTATCCTCAAGGCAACAGACAGTGCTTTAACGGGTACGAATTTGCGCATCATCCTGCATAACATGGGCATTAAAAATGTGATTGTAGCTGGTATTTTCACTGACCAGTGCATTTCCTCTACCGTCCGAAGCTTGGCCGATGAAAGCTTTAATACGGTTGTGGTGGAAGATTGCTGTGCTGCAGCGACCGATGAATTGCATTGCCGCGAACTGGAAATCATAAACATGATATATTGTCATGTAGTTCAGTTGGATGATGTGGTGGGATTTACGATCTGAAGTCGCTATACTCCTACGCCTGAGTTGACCTGATTTTTTTTTGGGCCTGAATGCGTGTTCCGATTTTACAGAATGTTCTGAGCCCAAAATGCGGGTGTTTTAAGTTAATCTTTTCGTCATGAAGCCTTCCTCTCCACAGCTAATGTTCGGTGGCGTGTAGCCTGGTTTGAATAGAACTGATAGGCTGTTTTAGTGCTTTCCAATGAGCAGCAAGCGAGCCCTTGAGCTACTACGCTTGCTTCCATATGCTCTAACAACGCCTTGCTCACTCCGTGAAAGCGGGCATCAGGGTTTACATAATTGAGTAGAATTTCTCCCTTTTCGCTTATCATCCCAACGCCAAGAATTTCACCTTCATAATCAGCCACGTATAAACGAGAAGCCGCATCACTTACCCACAACGCCCAAGACTCAACGGTCTTGTTCACAAGCCATCCCGCAATTTCTTGTTCTTCTTTACGGTGGTCCGTCAAGCTGAAGTGGTCCTACAAAATCGGACAGTCTGTTAAGGTGTATTCCAGCATGAAGAAGGAATACCAAAATGACCAAACGACGGAAGTTTTCAGATCAGTTTAAGGCCAATGACCTGCGCCCCAAGTATCCTCCACTTGCTGTAGAGTCCTTAGGGTTAAATTGATGGCGTTATGCAGCCAGTTTGTCCACCCTCATTTTCTGTGCAAATTCCTGTGGCGTCAGATTTCCCAAGGATGAATGTGGTCTGTGATGGTTGTAATCTTCTTTCCAGTCTTTCAATACGCTTTTAGCGTCAGCCAGAGAACTGAACAGGTTTTCGTTCAGGCATTCGTCTCGTAACTTTCCATTGAAGCTTTCGATAAACGCATTTTGGGTTGGTTTCCCCGGCGCAATGTAATGCCAGTCCAAGCCCGTTTCTTGCACCCATTTCAAAATGGCCATGCTGGTAAACTCGGTTCCATTGTCCGAGACAATCGTGTTGGGGCGACCCTGATCCGCCATGACATTCTCCAGTTCCCGAACAACACGGGCACCAGAGAGGGACGTGTCCGCTATCAAGGCAACGTTCTCGCGTGTAAAATCGTCCACCACAGTCAGGATGCGAAACCGCCGCCCATCGGTGAATGCATCGGAGACAAAATCAAGGCTCCAACGCTGGTTTGCAGCGTCAGGCACTCCCATTGGCCTGCGTGTGCCCAAGGCTCTCTTCCGGCCGCCCCTGCGTCGAACTTGCAACTTTTCTTCGACATATATACGCCGCAACTTTTTGTGGTTCATAAATATTCCCTGCCTTTGCAACATAACTTGGATACGACGGTAGCCAAACCGCCGCCGTTCTCG
>JAESRV010000057.1 GCA_016764475.1 Amylibacter sp. | reverse complement strand
ACCGGCATAAAGCTGTCATAGGCCATAATATCTGCCTCGTGGAACGGGGCGATAAAGGGGCCGATGAAAACCATAATGATCCAGAATAGCACGATGGTAACGCCAATCTTGCCAAGCCATGTCAGTTTGATCTTCTTTTTCGGTGGGACGTCTGGAAGCTCGTCATAAACCGACACTTCTTCTGTATTTGCTGTTTTATCAGTCATTTTTTGCCCCTCCTATTTCGGGTTACGCAGACGTGGGTTCGACAGGATTGCCGCCACATCAGATAGAATTATCAAAATCACATATGTGCCRSAAAAGATCATCGCACAGGCCTGTACCAATGGCAGGTCGCGGGTTTGCACCCCGTCGATCATCAGTTTGGCCAATCCGGGGTAGGCAAAGATGGTTTCCACGATCACCACACCTGACACCAGATAGGCCAGGTTCAGGGCGATCACGTTCACAATCGGGCCGATGGCATTGAAAAAAGCGTGGCGTATAATAATCCGGTTACGCGGCACGCCTTTCAGGATACTCATCTCGATATAAGGTGAGTTCATCACGTTCAGGATACCCGCACGTGTCATGCGGATCATCTGGGCGGCSACCACAATAATCAGGGTAATCAGCGGCATCGCCGAGGCCCGCAGGGTTTCCCACATGGTATCTTCGGGGGAAATATGTGCGATGGCAGGAAGCCAGCCCAAGTTAACGGCGAAAATCAGCACCATGAATGTGGCGATAAAGAAGTCAGGCACCGAGATCAGGCTCAGCGTGCCAAATGTCAAAACCCGGTCAATCCATGTGGCCGGATACATTGCGGCCAGCAGCCCAAGCATAACCGATAGGGGAACCGATATGATTGCCACGACACCGGCAAGGAACATTGTGTTGCCAAGACGTCCGCCGATTAGGCTGGAAATCGATGCACCACCCGCTTTGGATATGCCCAGATCGCCTGTGGACATGCCGACAAGCCACGATGCGTATTGCATATATATTGGCTGATCCAGACCGTTTGCGGCGCGGTAGGCGGCTAATGTTTCAGGTGTTGCGGATTGTCCCAATACGATTTGGGCAACGTCACCGGGTAAAATAGATGTGCCGACAAAAACCAGAACCGATACCACCCATAAGGTAAGGATACCGATAATAATGCGCTGAATGACCATGCGTTGCATGATGTGTTCCCCCTGACATGTTTAGCTTGGTGTGTTCCTGCGCTATTGAACATGGCAGGTTAACGAAGTGTTTGCTGGCCCACGGTGGGGCCAGCAATATTTTGTATGCGTTAGACTTAAACGTCTGTGCGATATACGAACTCAGGCCACTCATAACCACCCAATGAACCCAAAGGCATACGTGTGATGCCTTCGACCTTATCGGATTTCGCATCCAGATAGTTCCGGTGTGCCGGAATGATCATGCCACTTTCATTGTGGATAAGTGTTTGCATTTCACAATACATTTCATGACGCAGACCTGCATCCGTTACCGCACGCGACTCAATCAGCAACTGACCCATACGCTCATTCGACCACAAGCTGTCGTTCCATGGTGCGTTCGGCGCAAATGCCAGGTTCATCATGACGTTAGCCGTTGGGCGCATGTTCCATGTGGTCACATTGATCGGTGTTTTCATCCAAACAGCACCCCAGTAACCGTCATTTGGCACTTTGTTGAGGTTCAGTTTTAAACCGATTTTCTGTGCTTCGCGTTGCATCAGCAAGCAAATGTCAGTTGTTCCGGGGGCCACTTCAGCCACTTGAATTTCGGCTTCTGTTACACCTGATTTTTCCAGATGGAATTTGGCTTTGTCCAGATCATGATCACGGATCGGCAAGTCGGCACAGAAATCAGGGCCGTAAGCCACATTGATCGGTTGATCGTTACCAACTGTACCTTGACCTTTCAGGATCGAACGCACGATCTTTTCACGACGTTGAAGGTACTTCATCGCCAATACGAAATGGGGGTTATTGCCTGGCGCCGAGTTGGACATCATTGCAATACCGATATAGGCACCGGATGCAACTGACCAAATACCTACGCCCGGTGCCGCTTCAATTTGTGGCACCGCTTTTGGATCAAGCCCCTGCATCAGATCAATGTCACCTGACAATAGCGCACTTGTGCGGGCAACTTTGTCTGTAATGGCAAAGATTTCCAACTCGTCCACATTTGCACCTTCACGCCAGTAATCTTCGTTACGAACGTGTTGTGAGCGCACACCTTGCTGGAATGTTTTCAGCGTGAACGGACCTGTGCCAACCGGGTTTTGGAAGTCGGTTGTACCGTCTTTGATTATTTTGAAGTTCGAAGTCGCAAGAATTTTCGGCAGATCGCCATTTGGCCCGGCCATCACGGCTTTTACTGTGTGACTATCGACTTTTTTCCATTCTGTCACGTCAGCAACCAGCGTTTTCGCAACAGATGTTGATTTGTCACCGTAGTGGCGGCTCATGGTGTAAAGTACATCGTCAGCGGTGAAAGCACTGCCGTCGTGGAATTTTACACCCTTACGCAGTTTAAATGTCCATTCCGTGTTGTCACTGTTTGCAGAATATTCTTCTGCCAATTCCGGACGCGTGGATGTATCATCGTTGAACTGAACCAGACCGTTATAATGTGCGCGACCACGTGAATAATCGATTGTCGATGTATTCAGAGCCGGATCAAGCGTATCTGACGGGCCGTGAAGGTCACTGGCAAACGAAATGTGTCCGCCCTTTTTAGGTGTTGCAGCCATTGCAGATGTGGCCGAGCTTACAATAGAGCCCGCAGCGGCAATCGTTGCACCACCGGCCATAAGCCAGCCCATAACTTCACGGCGTGAAGCCCCACGGCTTAGCCTTGTTTTGATCGCTTCGCGATCCATTCCCGACACACTTTCTATGGTTGGCAGAATTTTTTTCGAATCTGTCACGTAATTTTCTCCCTGTGAGTTGATACTATTTACAGTTTGCCTTGTTATTACCTAAATGAAACTATAATAATAATTATAGCTACCATAACTRAGAGTTATAACATGTTAAGACGCCAAGTTCCGTCGCCAAATGCGCTTTTTACATTCGAAGTTGTGGCCCGTTTGGGCAGCTTTTCCAAAGCGGCGATTGAACTGAATGTAACTCAACCTGCAATAAGTCGCGCGATTACCGGATTTGAAACGCATCTTGGGTATAAACTGTTTGCACGCCATGGGCGGTGGATCAAGTTAACCTCTAATGGGGTGAAGTTATTCAGGGCCACATCTACTGCATTTCAATCTGTTATAGATGCACTACAAGAGATTGAGCATCAAGAAGAGCATAGCGAAAACGTTACAATTTCAATGACATCGGCGGCGGTAAACTATTGGTTCATACCCCGCTTGCAAGCATTTAAGGAAAAATTTTCCAATATCAATCTGGACTTTCACATATTTTCTGAAAGTGGGGATGATCTGATCCAAGGCATTGATCTGTGCATCAGGCTGTCTTACCCCAAAGATGTCAATCTGCACCGCTGGAATTTTGCCGATGAAAGTATCATGGCTGTCTGCTCTCCRACATATATCCGCGAATACGGTACCCTTGATAGCCCAGCTAAGGGCAAAACCCATATGTTGATCGAAGCCGCAGGGCAACGCTATACAATGGGGGAATTTTTTCATGCAACAGGGCAGAACTTGCCCAAAGACCCGGCTGTTCTGAAGTTTTCCGAACAGTCCAATATTATCCAAGCGGCCATAAACGGGCAGGGGATTGCACTGGCATGGATCCCCGAAGTTTCACGACTGGTGATTGAAGGCCATCTGATCCCCGTATGCCATCAAGTTGTTAAAACCGGACGGCGCTACCACATACTTGCCCCCAATTTAACACCGATGCGCCCCATCGTGGAAAATATCCGCGACTGGATGATCTCGGAAATGCGGGGGGACCGCAGTAAGGTGACCTCGATGATACGGGCTAATGCAAAATTGATACGCACAGGGGTGCTAAGATAGAGGTCTAAACATCTAGTGCATGATCCGGATACCTGACCCGCCTTTTAGAATTGTCAGTATCTTTCAAATTATGCGACCAGACCTCACCCGGCCAATGGATTCCCATTGCCCCTGTAACGGGCTTGTAAACGGCAGTATATAAGGTTCCGAAACCGCGATTGAACTGGGTTGAATATAGCGGTGGTTTCAGAAAGGTGCTGATAAACTTGTCAGGCGGATCATCATGCAATGTCAGGCGTTGCAACAAAAACCGTTCGCGTTCAACCGTGGCTGTCACTTGTGCGTGGCGATGCCATTCAACATTTTCCTGATGGTTGGTTGAAATGCGGGTATGGGCTAAAACGGTATCTGTGCCGGGGCACAGATAGGCGGTGATGTAATCGCCTGTTTTATCAACCGTCGTCACATTATAGGCCATATGGCAGGGCACGGATTTCAACACTTCAATGGCGTCTTTTGTGGTGTCGCAAAACTCCAGAATATAGCGCAGAATAAGCGGCACCCCGAAGCCATCGCCTACAATGCGCCGCCCCCCGAACGTCAATGAAACCGCAAGGCCCGCGTCGTTCATACCGTCAACCACCCCCCACATGCCGTCAGTGGTGGCAATCACCTGCTTATCGTTCCAGTGCGAGTTCAAAATGACGCTGTCTATCAGCTGTGGATCGTAATCATAATTACGCACCAACATGGGCTGATCCCCCAGCCAAACTGCTTGTGAACACCCCGAAAGATAGGGTGGTGGGCGGTAAAAACTTAAAAAACGGCTGGCAATATCACCACCCCCTGCCAGCGCACATAAATGTTCATAGGTTGGCAGCAATTCAGGCATGTATGCTTTAAGGGCGCGGTAGCCAGCCAGATAGGTTTGGCGTGCCGCAATACCTTCGCTTAAGTACCACTTGCGATAATAGGGCCACATCTCGTTAAAGCATCGCTGCCAGTGCGAACCCGCGACGGGTTCGCTGATTTTTTCGAACAGGATATCCATTGTGTAATGTCTGGTTTTCTACAAAAAAAGCTACATGATTTTGAAGGCAGGTTCAGAAATAGGCACGGCTTCGGCTGTTGGAACTTCATCCGCCTCAAATTGCCCTTTGATACCGTCAATCCACTGTTTGGCACGTTTTTTCAGGCCAAAGCCTTTACCCATTGCATGACCGCGCGTTACCAGAATGCCAAGATCAGCGCCTTCATAGCGGTAGTCGCCCGGTTGTAAAATGCGCAGGAAGAAAGCTTCATTTTCGCTGGCAACAGCACGGCGGTGATAGTCAAAGCGGGAAAATTCGATTGTGCCGTCAGGTAACAAAGAATATATTCCCGTTTCCGGTGCTTTGGTCAGCAGGTCAACCGTGTCATCGGTATGTTTGATTACCATCTGGCACCATTCATCAATGTTTGCGGGGTCTGCCCAACGGGCGTTCAGTGCTTCCACATCCAGCGAAAACGGCACGTTCGAAAACTCCAGCAAATGGAACAGGAACAAAGGCGCGTCCGCATGGGCAAAGGCCGCGTGGTTGGTCATAGAGCTGGCACCTGTGACGCGCGGATTACATTCGCCCATGTAAACTTCACCGTCACTTTTATCAATCAGGAAGTCCAGCTCAAAGTAACCACGATAGCCTTCTTTGCCCAACTGGTCGCCAAACTTTTCGGTATATTCGCGGCATTTTCGACGAACATCATCATCAAAAGCATCTGGAAAAATCTCATTSCCACACCAGCCGCCGCGATAAGGCGTCAGTTGTTTAAASCCRACCAGTTCGGTCATYAACGGGCCYACAACAGTGCCTTGTTTGGTGACACAAGCCTCAACCGCAGTRCCYCGGTTGTYGATGCGTTTCATGATTTTGATCTCGCCTTGACCGACGATTTCRCTTTCATARCGCARGAAATCCTTCTTGGATTTTATAAAGAACGTTGTATGGCCTGAATCGCCAAAGGCSGATTGCARWACCAGATCRTTGCCAACGGGTTTKGCCACCTCTTGCAGATGATCCCAATCYYTAATCTCGCTTAGAACATTGGGCACGCTTGGYACGCCTGCRGCRTCACCGATGCGYACAGTTTCGATTTTGTGATCGATCTTTTCGCGCAAACTGGCCTTSGGRAACCACACATCAACGCCCARTTCYTTACAGATTTTTTCAACCCGTGCGTCGAACATCAAGAACACCATCACAGGTTTTTTCTTACACGCCTTCAGCAGGTCAACAACTTCCTTGTGTTCCAGCAGATAGGCATTGATGTCTTCGATAGACTCGAACTCCGGGTGTTCAACTTCGGTGGGCACAAACACATTCGGGTGACGGCCATCATAGCAATCAATATAGCTGATAAACTTGAAGTTACGGCACCATTCATCAATGCCCAGCAGGTTGAAATTGGTGGCGCTGACAAAGAATATAGGCCGCTCGTTACGGTGGAAATACCTGCGAATATCTGAAATGGTTTCCAGGTGTTTAACTTTTGAGCTTGGCCGTTTGGCCATCTTTTTTGCAGCTTTATCAGCCATCTGTATCTCTCCCTTTTGTTTTTATACGTTTTTGCAGCGCATCTTCGGTAAAAACGCGCAGGCCCAATTCCGGGCGGTAGCCATGAATTTCGCTGACATCCAACTTGGTTAAAAATTCGATAATTTCGGGGCTTGCCACTTGCCCGGGTACAAGTATCGGAAAGCCGGGCGGGTAGGGGATGATGAATGAGGCCGAAACCACATCGCGCCCTTCTGCCATCGCATTGGTAATTTCGCCCTCTTCCAAGCTTAAATATTCACAATTTTCCGCGTCATACGCCAAGAAAAATGCCGACCGCGAATCGCCTTCGGCAACCGTGCCGTCCAGATCCTTGCGAAACGCGTCATGGAACCGTGAAAAATCAGGTAGCGGCGGAAAACCCTCCACCAGTGATTTGACTTTCTTGTCGTAAATCCTGCGCTCGGCCGGGCTCATATCTTCCAGCTCACGTTCCAGTGCGCGTGCTATTTTGACCAAAACCTCGATCAGGTAAGCCACTGAGCTGCGGGTAGTGCCGATATTTGTCATGAACAGAACGGAATTACGCGAGGTTTTATTAACCTGAATGCCGTATTTATCCATCAAGACTTCATTTTTGAAGGTCTCGCCGTCACGCCCTGTGGCCCCTACAAACAGGGTGACACGGGTGGCGTCCAGACAAAACTCATCGTCTTTCCAGGCTTTCCAGATATCCTGCCAGCCATGATCGGGATCATAATAGCTTTCAATGCCCGATTGGCGGTATTGTTTCGGCACCATATCGCCCACGGTCAGAACCCTGAAGTATTTTTTCAACAGCGGTTGGGTCATGATGCTTTGACGCAGCACCATTGCCATTTCCACCTGTTTTTGAACCAACTCGAAACCTTCCAGTTCAACCTGCCTGCGCCCAACATCCAAAGACGCCAGAATTTGGTAGTTGGGTGAGGTCGATGTGTGGGTCATAAACGCTTCGTGAAACGACTCTTCAACCCGGGATTTATATAGCTGATCATTGATGTGGATCATTGATCCCTGCCGCAGGGCGGTCAGGGTTTTGTGGGTGGATTGCGTGGCATAAGTCCGAACTGCAACAGTATCCGGATCAGGGTACAGGCGGCGGTCAAGCCAGACCTCTATATCGTCGGGATCAAGATCGGCAGTTTCCTGTTTATAAGCCTCATATTCAATGCGGTATTCGTCTGTTTTGTAACGCTCTCGCAGGGTGTTGGCTGAATGCATCGCCGTGCGTTGTCGGTATGTCGGGCCGAAGCGGGCAAAGCCGAACCATGCTTCATCCCACAAGAATACAAGATCGGGTTTGATCGCCAGACATTCTTCCATCACGCGCTGCACGTTGTAAACGATGCCGTCAAAGGTGCAGTTGGTCAGCAACAGCATTTTAACCCGGTGTAATTTGCCTTCTGCCTTAAGCTTGAAAAGCGTTTCCTTGATCAAACGCAAAGGCACCGCACCATACATCGAATATTCGCTTAAAGGGTAGCTATCCAGATAAACCACATTAGCCCCGGACAGTACCATRCCGTAATGRTGYGATTTATGGCAATCACGGTCKATCAATACGATGTCRTCAGGGCGCACCAATGCCTGCACCACGATCTTGTTACAKGTCGAGGTACCGTTTGTGGCAAAGAAGGTTTGTTTWGAMCCAAAAGCCCGAGAGGYTAAATCYTGCGCCTCTTTGATCGGGCCTTGGGGTTCCAGCAGGCTGTCYAGCCCRCCKGAKGTTGATGAGGTTTCCGCAAGRAATATATTYARYCCGTAAAAYTCGCCCATATCYTTGATCCAGTGGGATTTCAGAATGGATTTMCCGCGTGAAATSGGCAGGGCGTGNAAANACSCCTGTCGGTTTRGCKGAATATTCCTTYARYGCSGTGAAAAAAGGYGTYTGATAACGATCYTGRAYRCCGCGCAGAATRTTCARATGCTGYTCAAAATAATCCTCGGTGTTGTAAAAMACCCGKCGRCAAACATTRCCGATYTTRCCSGCAAYYTCTTCWACMGAWCGRTCYGTYACCAGAAATAAATCCAGYTCYGGCCTRATYTKKGCAATGGTATCWGCCAAGATMGGSCCRTATTCACTGCTGTCGACRGTATCAATATCYGCGTGTYTRGCCTGYTCCAGATAGGTTTKTATCATCGGCAGATCATTTACCGAATGCAGATCAAACCCGTATTTTATGATCACTGATTGAATTGAATGGTTCAAAGAAACTGCGATCAGTGCGTCGTCCAGACTGGATACAAAAACCGGGGAATAGGTAAATTTATCTTCGTCCCTGCGTAGATTGGCAAGGGCAACACGCTGGGCTTCCATTTGTTTTGGGGAAAGTTTGTCAACGATCAGAACTTCAAAATAATGCCGTTTCCGAACCCTATCCGCCTCAAAGAATGTACCACTTTCGGTCGCACCTTCTGCATCGGCTGCTGTAATGCGCGGATCAGTTAGGTTAATGTGTTTGCGTCTGTATTCACCGCTCATCAAGGCACTTGTGACACAGGCAATACGGCTTGAAAGGATTTCAAAATCCCCAGCCTCTTCATCGCGGATGATTTGCAGCATCAGCTGGTGACCGGGGAAAGCCCAATAAACTTCGATGGGGGATAGGTATGCAATCAGTTCGCGAATGGTTTTGCGATGTTCTTTAACATTCGGGCTGCCATTTGCAAGCTGCCTTGCAACGCTTTTCAGCCGGTTCCACGTATCCATACGATACTGTGATGCATTATAATAATGACTTAGTGATTTTCTCTTTTGGTCTGCGTGCTTCTTCGCCATTTTCCCCCACTTAATCGGCCCCATGGCAGGGCAGATTTTTTGATTTTAGTTGTTTGCAGCAATTCCTGTAATAACGTTTAATTCTGTTATATTATGGTCTTTAACACTGGGTTGGCTGCGTTTTGGCATTTGCAGAGGGCCAAGAGAGTTTTGGTACGAGTGATCGAACTTGGTCTCATCATAAACTGTGAAATCAGCCTTGCGATCCCGGAAGCTTTTTAAAACCTGACCAAGCCCGTTTTGCCCAAGTTCGCGTTGGCGTCTGACAATATCCAGATCAATTTCGATCGGAATAATCTCTTCGTTTCCGCGCGCTTCATAAAGCATATTGCCACCCGGGCCCACAACACATGAACGCCCCAGACCGCCTGCTCCGATACCGTTAATATCTACCACATAACACTGAAATTGCGCCGCCGTGGCCCGTGCCATTGCCAGTTCCACATCGCGGTCTGTTGTGCCGGTAAGAACCGGATGTAACAATACCTCTACGCCCATGGATACCAGGGTGCGGGTGGTTTCCGGGAACCACATATCATAGCAGATCGACAGGCCGAAACGGCCCACTTCGGGTACATCAAAAACAAGGAATTCATCACCGCTTTCAACCCCCATCTCATAAGGCATGAACGGAAACATCTTATCATACTTGCCAACGATTTCGCCCTGAGGGTTAATCACTACGGATGTATTGTAGACTTTACCATCGCGTTTTTCAAACATTGACCCGGGGATTAGCCAAATCTTGTGATGCCTTGCAAGCACTTGAAAAGCTTCAATATCAGATGCAAGACTGTCAGGATGGTTATGGATAAGCGGGCCATAAGGTGCCAACTCGCTAAACAGGATCATATCGATCCAAGAAAATCTGCTCATCGCAATGTTGATACGATGTTTCATAGCTTCCACATTATTTTCTGTGGCTGAAACATCCATTTGGATGCCTGCTATTGAGAAAGGTGTCATTGATATTCCCGTCTTTGGTATTCTGTGAATTTAGAATGACAGGCTACAATRCGATGTAAACAGAAAAATATTAATTTTGGTGTGATCGCACCCTTAACAGATATTTTACGCCATTAGATCGTATTGTTGCCTGTAAAACTCATTCTGYGGTTTGTGGTGTTKTGTTKGTTTCGCCTGCCATGTCGATATTGCGTATATCTATTGTTGGAATGTCATCTTCGGTGGTCTCAATTTCTGGTGCGTAAAGTGCTGCAACACGTTTGCTAAGTTCAACTTTACTGACAGCTTCCACCCGTTTGCTAAGTGTCCAGACATGGCCAAACGGATCAACAATACGCCCTGTGCGTTCGCCCCAGTATGTATCTTCAATGGGTAATACGATAGTTGCGTTGGCTTCAGTTGCACGTGCCCATACATCATCCAGATCGTTCAAATACAGCTGGATTGCGCCAGATGTGCCGCCCAGTGATATCGGTGACAGAATACCGAATGCAGGCACTTCGTCACATAAATGAATTATGGAGTTACCGATTTTCAGTTCCGCACGCCAAATGATAACACCATCGTCGCCATAAAGCCGCGACAGTTCAACCGCGCCAAAAACGTTTGTGTAATAGTCGATTGCAGCTGCTGCATTACCCACCACAAGTGCGGGCGTCGCAGTTCGGTAACCTGTCGGCATTGCGTTAACTTTTTTAGCCATTTTAGTGTAACCTCTTTACTGGTTGGGTAATATCCGTAATAAGTTACGGACAGTATGGATCATGATGTGCCATAAATAATGAAAGCAGTCAACACCATGGATCAAGATGTAACCTTAGGCGTTGCCTTTACCATTACGCAAGCTGATTTAGCATTGTTGCGCGAAACCATGCGCTTGGGACAACACCCTGTGGTGTACCGGGTGCACCGCAAGCAGCAAGGTGGCGGTTTTGGGGATCAAAGCAAACACCCGTTTGCTTGGGGTGTTCTGGTCTATGTGGATGGCCAGCTTGCGCGGATAAACAGCGCACGTGGTGCCGGGCGCGAATGGAATAGTCTGGATAAAACAGAGAAATGGTTGCGCGAACAAGGTTTTAATATTTGGTGGACCCGCAATGATCTGGAAGAAATTGGTGTTTGGGGGGAATGCAGTGACAATGATACTTAACGCAGCTAAACTACCTATTATACATACGAAGTGTATGATTTTAGCGTGCAGGTTTCCAACTTCTCCCATCATTGATAGCATAATAAACCATGCAAAGCCGATGAGCTAATAGACTTAATAACCGCCTAAAATCTTATACAACTTGAGGACCAATGATGAAGAATACAGATGTAAGCAAACGCCGTGACACGGCTATCTCTCGTGGCGTAGGTATGCTGACGCAAATCTATGTAGATCGCGCAAAAAACTCTGAGGTCTGGGATATCGAAGGCACCCGCTATATTGACTTTGCGGCGGGTATTGCTGTTGTAAACACAGGCCATTGTCACCCAAAAGTTATCGCGGCTGCAACCAAGCAGATCGGCAAGTTTACGCACACCTGCCATCAAATTCTTCCGTATGAAAACTATATCGGTTTGGCCGAGCGCCTGAACATTGCGGTATCGGGAGATACCGAAAACAAGACTGTTTTTGTAACCACAGGCGCCGAGGCAGTTGAAAATGCGATCAAGATTGCGCGGATTGCAACGGGTCGTCCGGCAGTGATTGCCTTTGGTGGCGGGTTTCACGGGCGCACATTCATGGGGATGAGCCTGACTGGCAAAGTTGCCCCCTATAAGCAAGGCTTTGGTGCAATGATGCCAGATGTTTATCACGTCCCGTTCCCGATTGATTTGCATGATGTAACAACGGCAGATGCAATGTCTGCACTGAATAAATTGTTCAAAGCAGACCTTGATCCGGGTCGTGTTGCTGCAATTATTTTTGAACCTGTCCAAGGTGAAGGCGGGTTTTACCCGGCACCGGCAGAACTGATGCGTGAGATCAGAACATTGTGTGACACTCATGGCATTGTGATGATTGCGGACGAAGTTCAAACTGGTTTTGCCCGAACCGGAAATCTGTTTGCGATGGATGCGTATGACGTATCAGCAGACCTTACAACAATGGCCAAGGGGTTGGCAGGTGGCTTTCCTCTGGCAGCTGTGACCGGCAAGACAGAACTGATGGATGCCGCACATCCCGGTGGTTTGGGCGGCACTTATGGCGGCAATCCGATTGGTATTGCGGCAGCGCATGCAGTCTTGGACGTGATCCAAGAAGAGGGGTTGTGCGCACGCGCCAATGAACTTGGCTCTCACCTTAAGCAACGTCTGGAATCTATCCGCCAAAGAACGCCTGAAATTGTTGATGTTCGGGGTCCGGGCTTCATGATTGCAATGGAGTTCAATACGACGGACGGCAAAGCCCCAAACCCTGAATTAGCCAATCGTGTACGCATGGAAGCACAAAACCGCAATCTGATCCTATTGACCTGTGGTGTTTATGGAAATGTCATTCGCTTTTTGGCACCCCTGACCATTCAAGACGACGTGTTTGCAGAGGCCCTTGATATCATTGAGGCGTCTATTGATGCCGCGAAAGAAGCATAAACATGCGCAAATAAAATGATCTGGCTTTCTGCCTGCAATACCGCTGCCAGTGATGGCACGCGGGGGCAGAAGGCCAGTCGGGCCTTGCACGGGCATGCTGTCTTATATGAACGGCGATGACGCCATAAGCAAATCGCAAGCACATACTCCCCATCGTTTGCTCGTTTGAGAAACTATGACATTTTTACTTTGCTTAGGGGTGACATTCTAACATTGCGTGGAGTTTCAAGGTCAGTTGCGACAGATTTATTTTTGCACTCGAAATGGTAGCAGGGCTGGGCCGCTCGGAGACGTAAGGATCGGAGAGCGGGTCAGCCCTGCGGGAAATGATATGTTTAGAAGGCGTTAAAGTGGCCATCCTGAAATTACTGTCAATTGGCGGCCATGTGGGACTTAGCTACCGTAGCAGTATGATGTCATAAGGACGCGCCAAACAGGTGTGGTCCGGCTTTCACGCGCGTACAACTATCCGTCTTCAGCCGTTGATCACAAAGTATCGTGCTATCCCGTACACATAGAGTAATGAAAAGATTATATTGATATATTTCAGTTGTGGTTCGGTACGGAGCCATCCGCAGAAAACCCAAATCAAACAAAACGGTAAGCCAAACATCATTGCAGCCAGCTGCCAATCTTGGACAATGGAAATTGTGCTGAATAGCCCCAACGCCAAGGCCAGCCATTTTAGTGGCTGCTCATATGCTGCCACCCTTAAAAGTGTCATAGATTAATCTCTCTGTGAGCAGCGCCGTTGACCCAGCGTTCTGCTGCCTTGCTATAGCAATTGCGTAAATGCTCCGCAATAGTGTTAAAAAGGGCTCGAAGCCGACAGTTAGGTTAACCCTCTAGCCGTTGCAAATTCTCTCGAAACACTTCCGATGGTGTTCTGTATCCAAGGCATTTACGCGGTGTAGAATTGAGATTATCACAAATGGCTTTCATCTCTTGATCTGAAACAGACAGCACAGGCGTTGTGCGTGGTAAATACCGCCGTGCGCGTTTATTCATGTTTTCAACGCTGCCTTTTTGCCAAGGCGCAGAAGGGTCACAAAACCATGCTTTGGTGCCCATGCCTTTGTCAAGTTCACGCCACAACGCAAACTCAAACCCACGGTCAAATGTGATGCTTTGGCGGGCTTCAAAGGGAAGGGGTGATAGCAATGTGATCAGTTTGTTCATAATGGGTTTTGACCGCTTGTCATTGTTTTTGAACAACACTGTATAGCGACTTACACGTTCAATAATCGTTGCTACATTGGCCTTACCTGATCGCGTTGGAAAATCATCAAATCACCTTCCCAATGGCCAAATTCTTCACGTTGATTAATGGTATCAGGTCTATTCTTGATCGAAACCGCATCGGGAAAATTAACACCTCTGGCTTTCCTTGCGTAGCGTGACCGGCATTTTTTTCGACGTTCCGGTAAGAGCTTTCCAAGCTCATCTTTCTGACCATCTTTTGAGTAGACAAACTGATAGATGGTCTCATGGCTGATACCCAGAGGTGCGTTGGATTCCGTCTTCAAACGACCTGCAATCTGTTCTGGCGACCAACCCGTTTTAAGCCATTTATTTTTCCTATTAAAACAACAGAATAGCACATCTGTCGCAACTGAATATAGAATGTACCAGGCTACAATCAATAAACGCATAATCATTGTTATGTTAAATATCACGCACAACAAAAACAGACTGCTTAGAGTGGCGCACAACGCGTGCCGCGTTTGGCCCCAACAGGTAATCTTTTGTTTCAGGTCTGTGTGATGACA
>JAESRV010000056.1 GCA_016764475.1 Amylibacter sp. | reverse complement strand
TTCGATTTGTGATGCGAAGGTGATAATCTCATGGCTGCGCTTGCTTTTAGAAGCCGTGGTTGCCACGATCATTTGTGCCGCTTTAGTGCCGATCTCTTCGCGAAAGGCGTTCGTGGTGGCGGTCAGTTGCGGCAGGCCTTCGCGCAGGTTCAAACCGTTAAAGCCTGCGATACCAAGCTGGGCTGGCACGGGTATATCATGCGCAATACAATGCATCAAACCACCTGCGGCCAGCAGATCATTGGAATAATAAATACTGTCCAATGCGGGGTTTCTGGACAGCAGGTTTTTTGTGACATCCTTGCCGATGCGCAAGGTGGAACTGCCTGTGTATAATTCTTGATCCACAATGGTTAAGTCTGCTTCTGACAAAGCTTTTTTAAATCCCTGAAAGCGTTTTCCCGCCCTGAAATCACTGTCTAGTTTGGTACCAATAAACCCTATTTTTTTATAGCCTTTTTCGGCAAATAACCGGCCCATATCGTAGCCTGCTTTTTCATGTGAAATGCCGATGTTCATATCAATGGGGGCGCCATCCACATCCATAATTTCGGCAATGGGAATGCCCGAATTTTCCATCATCCGCCGTGCCGTACCAGTGTGCTCCAACCCCGCAATGATCAACCCGCTGGGTTGCCATGACAGCATTTGTTTAACCACGACCTCTTCGGTTTCCAGATCGTAACCTGTTACTCCGAATACGGGCTGCAACTGCGTGTCTTTCAACACATTTATAATGCCCGTCAGAACCTCGGAAAATACCGAACTGCTGACCGATGGCACGATCACACCGATCAGATTAACGCTGTTGGATGACAAAGAGCCTGCGATTTGGTTAGGCACATAGCCCAAGGTTTTTGCCGCTTCTCGCACGCGGTCACAGGTGTAGGATGATGCCTCACCCTTACCGCGCAATACGCGCGAGACGGTCATTTCGCTGACGCGTGCCATTTGGGCGATGTCTTTTAATGTGGGGCGGCGTGTCATTTAAATAATCCTGTGCTTCGCTTTGAAATATACGGGTAAAATCGCGGGACTACAAATGAAAGGGTCCGCACCAAGGAATGCGGACCCTTCTCGAGATTTAGAGGTGGCAAACAGGATTGGAAAATCCTGAGGCCAGGTTTTGATCAGAGGGGCTGCCCTCTAGGTCTTTACCCCGCTCGTATTCTTCACCAGCTTCTCTTGTTTCCCAATAATCATTGGCACCTCCTTTTCTGAATGTTTCTTATGATCGGTCATAGCCGATAATAGAATCATGCAACGAGTTTGCCGAATTTCCAAATGTTTTTTTACAAAACTTTCGTAATCGGATGTTAAGTTGTGGCCTTTGACAGTCTGGAAACCATTATTTTAAAGGGCAAAAGGGCGATTAAGGACAATGCAACTTTTACAAACCAATCGGCCATGCCAAGGCTGATCCATAGGGGGGCGATGGGGCCAATGCCTAGAATTGGCAGCATTTTAGCAGCCCAGCTTACATCTGTTACAGGGTCGATAAAGCTAAGGCTTGCGGCAAATGCGATGCTGAAAAAGAGTGCTGTGTCCAGGCTGGAGCCGACCAAGGTGGATACTAGGGGTGCCCGCCACCACGCCCCTTGGCGCATTTTGTCAAAGACAAAAACGTCGGCAAGTTGGGCCACTAGGTAAGCAATGCCAGAACCGATGGCGATGCGCAGCGTGACCAGCGGGCCATATTCGCCGATGATCTGGGTGCCGATGAAAGAACATGCAATGCCAATCACGAAACCCGCCAGCACCACTTTGCGTGCGGATTTAGCACCATAAAGCCGGTTCATCAGGTCGGTGACCAGAAAGGCGAACGGGTAGGTGAATGCCCCGTA
This sequence comes from Amylibacter sp., assembly GCA_016764475.1. GTDB lineage: Bacteria > Pseudomonadota > Alphaproteobacteria > Rhodobacterales > Rhodobacteraceae > Amylibacter. Next base: position 12,820 of record JAESRV010000056.1, on the reverse strand, counting down.
GGTTAACCAGTCGTTAAACAGGAATTGCACAAGGATGTTTGAGGCAACAACGATTGTTGCCATGGCGATAACGCCGAAAATTAAGCCACGGTTCATTATAAACTCCGTTTTGAAAAGGTTGCGGACACTTTACCCAATGTGGGATGCGCCCGCTTACCTGCCAAAACGGGTGGTGGCAAGGGCCTAATCAGAGAAACCTGCGGCAAACCCCGACGAGATCTGTTTGGTTAAACCTGCCACTAAAACCGCTGCAGCAACTAAACTACTAAACTAGTTTAGTAGTTTAGAAGCGCAGCATAATAGTAAAGCAAATTCATATGGTTATGCGTCTGCCGTTGAATTATAATTGCTTAAAACCCGCTTCATTCACGGCCTGATAAACCCAAATTTAGGATGTATTGTCTTTTGCCGGGGTCTTTCAGAAGTTCCCTAAGCGATTACAGACGCCACCGCTTTAGCAATGATCGTCACGTTGGCATCATTCAGCCCCGCGATATTGATGCGGCTGTCACCGACCATATAAATCGCGTGAGTATCACGCAGTTCCATCACCTGTTCTTCGGTCAAGCCAAGGCGCGAAAACATGCCGCGATGCTCTGCGATAAAGCCGAAACGATCTGATCCGGTTTCAGCGCGTAACGCATCAGCCAGTTTTCGGCGCAGTACCAACATGCCTGTGCGCACCTCTTCCAATTCTGCTTGCCAATCGGCGCGCAGTTCGGGATCACTAAGAACCATGGTCACAAGACGTGCGCCGTGATCGGGTGGAAAGCTAAAGTTCTGGCGGTTCAAATGTGCCAAAGTGCCTTGGGTGATTTTGGCGGCATCCGCATCGGCGGAAATCGCCAGCACAATGCCTGTGCGCTCGCGGTAAATACCGAAGTTTTTCGAACAGCTGGCAGCAATCATCATTTCGGGGAATTTACTGGCCAGCAGACGCACACCATAGGCGTCATCATCCAGCCCGTCGCCAAAACCCTGATAGGCGATGTCGATGAACGGGATGGCAGCTTTGGCGGCGATTAGATCAGCAACCTCATTCCATTGGGTCTGGTTCAAATTGGCACCCGTTGGGTTGTGACAACAACCGTGCAGCAGCACAACATCACCGGGTTGCACATCTTGCAAGCTGGCAATCATGCCATTGAAATCAATCGCGCAGGTTTGTGCATCAAAGTAATTGTATGTCTTAAACTTCAGCCCCAGATGCTTGAAGATCGACAGGTGATTACCCCAAGTCGGGTTACTGACCCATATGGTTGTGTCAGGGTTAGCCATCAAAATGGTTTCACAAACATTGTGAATGGCCCCGGTGCCGCCCGGTGTGGCGCAGGCTGAAAGTCGCGCACGATCAACACTGTCGCCCAGCACCATATCAGCCATAACCTTGTGAAAACCCGCGTCCCCCGGCAGGCTGGTATAGGTCTTGGTATCCTCGGTTTCCCACAGTTGCTTTTCGGCTTTTTTCACCGCACGCATAATCGGCGTATGGCCTTCGGCGTTTTTGTAAACACCGACACCAAGGTCGATTTTAGTATCGCGATTATCAGCCCGAAACAGGCTGGAAAGCATCAGGATTTTATCTGCGGGTTGGGGTTTTAGATTGTTGAGCATGGGGAAAGTTCCTTTTGGGTTATTAACCCTGTTCGATAGGATAGTCATGAAGGGCACCCCATTCGGTCCAGGAACCGTCATAAAGCGCGTGATTGGTGTGGCCGATTTTCTGCAAGGCCAAGGCCAACACAGAGGCGGTTACGCCAGAGCCGCAAGAGGTGATGATCGGGCGATCCAGATCAACGCCTTGGGCTTTGAATATGGCGGTTAATTCTGCTACGGGTTTCAGGGTTCCGTCTGCATTCAGCAACGACTTGAAGAACACGTTTTTGGAATTTGGAATGTGCCCTGCGCGTAATCCTGCACGAGGCTCAGGTGCGTCACCCCTGAAACGTGCAGGTGCGCGGGCGTCTATCACTTGTATTTCGGGGGAAGTGCTGGCCACTAGAACTTCGGCGGCATTGCGTAAAAGGTGGTTTTTTACGTTTACAGACAGGGTTCTTGATACGGGGGCAATCGGTGCATTACTGGTTGAATAACCATCCGTCTTCCACTTGGGCAAGCCGCCGTCCAACACGGCGATATTGTCCAGCCCGAAATGTCTGCACAGCCACCAGACACGGGCGGCGGAAAACAGGCCTTGGGTATCGTAAACCACGATTTGACTGTCATTGGATATGCCCAAATCCGCTACTTGTTTGGCAAACTGATCGGCAGGTGGCACCATATGCGGCAAGTCGGATGCGGCGTCACTGATGCTGCCGATGTCAAAGAATTGCGCACCCGTAATATGTTCGGCTTTGTATTCAGTCAGCGGATCACGATTTTCGGTGGGTAGGTGCCAAGAGCCGTCTAATATACGAAGGCTAGGGTTGGACAGATTTTCTGCCAACCAGTGTGTAGAGACAAGGGTTTTGGGATCACTATGGCCCATGATCTTCGCCTTTTCGGTGTTTCACCTTTTATTAATCCCCTCATTGAAGGGATGCAATAGGACAAAAGGAAACGCGCAGAGATATTACCCCTGCGCGCCCCAAGAAAAATCCGGTTATCAACCCTTGTTCATCATGTTTTTCACAACACCGACCACGGCCAGAACAACAGCACCACCAGCACCACCCCCTGCAATCTGACCGATAATGCCGTCAACCCCGCCGCCAATTGCGTTCAAAATAGTGCCGCCAATGCCGCCACCGACGATGCCTGCAAGCGAGTTCAGCAAAACACCCATGTTCAGGTTTTTCAGCAATGCCCCTGCAACGTTACCGCCAACTGCACCGGATATAAGCTGTAAGATCAAGCCTTCCATAAAGCCCCCCTATTTTATGTTTGGTTATTCACAAAAACCGCAAATAGTGGCTATTAGGTAAGTGTTGGGGATGGTATTTCAAGGTCAGCCATGATCCTTCATCAATCGCGATTTCTGCCGTTGCCAGTCGCGTTTCTTTTCGGTTTCGCGCTTGTCGGATTTTTTCTTACCCTTGGCGATGCCCAAAAGCAGCTTTATGCGGCCCTTGTCGTTGAAGTACATCTTGAGGGGAACCAGCGTCATGCCTTGGCGCCCAATGGCCTGCCACAACTTGGATATTTCACGCTTTGAGGCCAGCAATTTACGCCTGCGACGTTCTTCATGGCCAAAATTCCGGGCCTGCGGATAAAGGGCGATGTAGCTGTTCACAAGGATCAGCTCACCGTTTTCAACATCTGCATAGCTTTCGGTGATATGGGCCCCGCCACCGCGCAGCGATTTCACTTCTGACCCCATCAGAACCATGCCGCATTCAAGCGTATCCTCGACAGCATAATCATACCGCGCCCGCCGGTTTTCGGCGATCAGTTTGTTGTTACTGTCTGAGGGTTTCTTTTTTTGGGCCATGGTACACTTAGTCGATCAGCCCTGCTTGACGCATGGCGGCTTTGATCTTGGTTTTGGTACTGTCTTCAAGTGTTGTCATCGGCAATCGTACGTCATCGGAACTGCGGCCAAGGACGCAAACACCGTATTTGGCACCTGCAACACCGGGTTCAGTAAAGATGGCTTCATGAAGCGGCATTAAACGATCCTGATATTCCAAAGCGGTGGTAAAATCCCCTGCGGCAAGTGCGCTTTGGAATTCGGCACATAGTTTGGGGGCAACATTTGCCGTTACTGAAATACAGCCCACAGCACCGTGGGCCACGGCCCCCATTGCGCTGGCGTCTTCGGCTGACATCTGAATGAAATCTTTGCCACATGCAGCACGTTGTTGTGAAACGCGGTCCATAGATCCTGTAGCATCTTTGACGCCGATAATATTTTCCAGCTTTGCCAGCGCACCCATGGTTTCGGGGGTCATATCGACCACACAGCGGGCGGGGATATTGTAGATGAATATCGGCAACCCGACGGCATTCAACGCTTCAAAATGGGCATAAAGGCCGCCTTGTGTTGGCTTGTTGTAATAAGGCGTCACCACAAGGGCGGCATCGGCACCTACGTCTTTTGCACATTGCATCAGGCGCATCGAGTCTGCGGTGTTGTTGGAACCGGCACCTGCAATAATAGGCACACGCCCTGCATTGTGTTCAACCACAACACGGATAACATGTTCATGCTCGGTCAAAGATAATGTTGCACTTTCACCTGTTGTACCAACAGGCACAAGCCCGTTTGACCCTTCTGCGATCTGCCAGTCAACCAGTGCCTTTAGCGCATCATCATCCACCTTACCGTTCTTAAACGGGGTGATCAGAGCTGGGAATGAACCTTTAAACATGGAATTTACCTTTGAAATGATGATACTTGTGCGTTGTTTTACAGTAGTTTTGATCGAAATTGTACGACCGATATGACCTTTGCCAAGAACCCACTAGGAAAACAAGAGGATTTTAGCTAGTTTCTGCAAAGAAAGTAATTGAAAGACAATTCATGCGGCCTTGGGTCAAGATAGTAACACTATGCGCTTCTTTGCTGACGCCTGGCGTGTTGTTGGCGAACAGCGAAGAAGAAAACGGTGATTTACTGGCTACTGTATTCAGTGCGATTGAGGATGAAGACTGGGTAACGGCGGATCATTACGCGTCACAAATCAGCGATACTGTGGGCGTTGATCTGGTGACATGGGAACGCTTGCGTCAAGGCGAAGGTGACTGGGCAGAATACCACGAATTTTTGGATCAAAATGGCGATTGGCCTGGTTTGAAGCGGTTGCGCCGCATGGGTGAGGCGGAAATTCCCGCCGGGGCAGACCCGGCATCTGTAAGGGCTTATTTCAAAAATATATTACCACAAACAGGGCGCGGTGCATTGCGTTTGGCCGAAGCCTATGCCGCCCAAGGGCGCAATGCCGAAGCCCGTGGTGAGGCGATCCGTGCATGGACAAAAATGTCTTTGAAAGAATATGAAGAGATTGCCCTTTATAAGAAGTTCAAAGGGGTTTTAGCGCAACATAATCTTAGACGTCTGGATAATTTGTTGTGGCGTGGTTTGACCCGTGAAGCGGGGCGGATGCTGGACAGGGTAACAAGCGGGCAAGCGAAACTGGCCAAGGCGCGCATTGGATTGCAGCGCGCAAGTAAAACGGTTGATAGTTTGATCGGTGCGGTGCCCCAAAACCTGCAATCAGATGCGGGTCTTGCTTATGACCGGTTTCAGTGGCGGGTTAAAAAGGGGCGTTGGGATGATGCGCAGGAATTTTTGGCACGCCAAACTGGGTCTGTTGAAAAACTGGGCCGGCCAGAAGCTTGGGCCAGCAGGCGTCGTGGTTTTGCAAGGCGGGCCATGCGCGCGGGGAACACCGATCTGGCCTATTGGCTGGCTAGCCAGCACGATCTGACATCGGGATCGAACTATGCGGATCTGGAATGGTTATCGGGGTATATTTCGCTGACCCAAATGGATGCCCCGAAACAAGCCTTGGCACATTTCAAAAGCTTCAAAGATGCAGTGAAAAGCCCGATCAGTTTGGGGCGTGCCGGCTATTGGCTGGGGCGCGCTTATGAAAAGATGGGCGCGTTTGATGAAGCGGCGAAAGCGTATGGGTTAGGGGCGCAGTACCAAACCAGTTTTTACGGTCAGTTGGCCGCTGAAAAATTAGGCAGTAAGCCGGATTTCACGCTGAGCGGCAAAGAAAAAACCCTTGATTGGCGGCAAGCAGATTTCTTGAAAACCGCCCCCATTCGGGCAGGGATTTTATTTCATTATGCAGATGACCCGGCGCGGATGCGCTGGTTCTTTTCACATGTGGCCAAAGGCTTGGATCGGACAGGGTTAAGCCAGTTGGCAGATTTAGCGCTTGAGCTGGACCGCCCCAATGTGGCCTTGGCGGTTGCCAAACAGGCAGCACGGCGGGGGATTATTTTGCCGAAATCGTATTTTCCTGTGACCGACCTTGCGACCTATTCGGTGGATGTTGCCCCAGAAATAGCCATGTCGATCGCACGGCGTGAAAGTGAACTAAGTCCCACCGCTATCAGCCCGGCAGGGGCGCGTGGTTTGATGCAGGTGATGCCTGCAACAGCACGTAAGGTGGCAAAAGATATCGGGGTTTCTTATTCCAAGGCGCGGCTGACTTCGGACTGGCGTTATAACGCGCAACTGGGCACCGCCTATCTGGGCGGTTTGTTAAAGATATTCGAAGGCTCGTATATTTTGGCCTTTGCGGGTTACAATGCCGGGCCGAACCGGGCCGAGGCCTGGATAGAAGAGTTCGGTGATCCGCGTGACAGTCTGGTGGATCAGGTCAACTGGATCGAACATATCCCCTACCGCGAAACCCGCAATTACGTGATGCGGGTGATGGAGTCGCTGCATGTCTACCGCGCCCGCTTGAAAGGCAAAACACCGCCCCTGCAACTGACGCAGGATTTAACGCGCGGATAGGCGTTCACGCCATAGGGTGAACAGGCCCGCGCCGATCACAATCGCGGCCCCTATGGCGGTTCCCCAACGCAGGTTATCGCTGAAAACCAACCAGCCTAATGCACCGCCGAACACCAGTTGCAGATAGGCAAAGGGTTGCACGGTGCTGGCTTCGGCCACGGCGTAGCATTTGATCAACAAGAAATGCCCTAATGCCCCTGTTAAAGACAACAATGCCATCCAGCCCCAATCGCTGTTGGTCATTGGTTGCCAATGAAATGCGCCCACGGCAGTCATGCCGATGGCCCCGATGATACCGGTCCAGAAAAAGCTGGTTTGCGCACTGTCTTTGCGCGCCGCATAACGGGTCAGCAGGCCGTAAAGCGCGAACATCAGCGCCGCCATCATAGGGAAAAACGCATAGGGGCTGAAGACACGAAAACCCGGTTGCAGAATGACCAGAACACCTGTGAAGCCCACACAAATAGCGGCCCACCTGCGCCAGCCGACTTGTTCGCCCAATATCACCCCTGAAAGAGCGGCGATGATCAGCGGGTAGGTGATGAATATCGCGTAGCTTTCGATCAGGCCAAGATAAACGAAACCCAGTACCATCACGCATATTTCCGCAATCAGTAAAACGGCGCGGAAAATTTGCAGAATGGGCTGGCTGGTTTTTGCGACTTGGCGCACCGACCCATGTTGTAATTTGGCCCATGTGATAACAAAAAACGCAAAGAACCAGTAGCGGACCATCACCACCATATAGACGTTATATTCCCCCGCCAAATGACGTGAAATGCCATCTTGGACGGCAAAAACAAACGTGGTGGCAACCATCAGAATGATGCCTAAGCGCGGGTTGTTTTCGGGCATTTTCAGTCTTTCAAAGGGTGCCGATGGTCATGTGCCGCTTGCGGCCATATCCTGCTACCCTTGTGACCGTAAAGCCTGCCTTTGCCAAGCTTTGTCTGACATGGCCTGCGGCGGTGTATGTAGCGAACGTGCCGCCTGCATGGGTGTGGTTTGCTACAGCTTGCATCAGTTCTGCCCCCCATAGCTCAGGGTTCTTGGCGGGGCTGAAACCGTCCAGAAACCATGCATCTGCTTTGCCTTGCCATTGGGGCAGGGTTTTGCGGGCGTCGCCAAGGATGATTTTAACGGACAAAGTTGGGGTGGTTATTTCGAAATCACCTGCTTCAAGTTGGGCCAGCATTTCATCTGCTAACTCTTGCAATTCAGGCCAGTTTCTTAGGGCTTTACGCATGTCGGGAAAGCCCATCGGATAGGCTTCAAAACTGGTGTAAATGAGTCGCCCAGATTGCCCTGATGCCAGCCATGCTTGCCATGCGGCCAGCAGGTTCAGCCCTGTACCAAAGCCAAGCTCCGCAATGCGAAAATCATTTGCAAACCGTTCGGGTAAGTTATTGCCGGCAAGAAAGACATGCCCCGTTTCCGCCAACCCGTTATCAATACTGAAATAAGGATCATTAAACCGGGTTGCCACAGGAACGGCCCCACCCCGCCATTCCAGTTCTGCTGTTTTACTCTGGTCGCTCATGATCCATTCGATTAAAGCAAACAAGTAATTTTGCAAAGGGAAACCAATGTCCAAACCAGACGTGATTGTGATCGGCGGCGGTATCTGGGGTTTGGCCTGCGCCTATGCTTGCGTCAAACGCGGGCAGTCGGTTGCGGTTTATGAAGCCGGGCATGTGGGCCAAGGGGCCAGCGGCGGCGTAGTGGGTTCAATGTCGCCCAACGTGCCCGAAGGCTGGAATGCGATGAAGCAATTTCAGTTTGAAGCTCTGTCATCGGCTGAAAATTTCTGGGCGGAAGTGGATGTATTATCAGGTCTGCCCTCAGGTTATGGGCGCATCGGGCGGGTGATGCCGATTGTGTCGGAACGCGACCGCGTGTTGTGCGAAGAACGCGCCCGGAATGCCGACGTATTATGGCAAGGGAAATATCGCTGGGATGTGTTGGAAACACACCGATTGATCCCCGCTAAGGCCGCCCTTTTTGGGGTAACCCATGATACATTATCGGCCCGCATGTTTCCTGCATTCGCCGTAGCCTCATTAGCACAAGCCTGTTTGCAGCTGGGTGTGGAGATTATTGAAAACCACCCTGTGACCGCATTGGAAAGTGGCATTATATCGGGCGATTGGGGGCAGGCCCGTGCACAGGCGATTATTCTGGCAGGGGGCCTAGACGGGTTTGCATTGCTGGACGGGCATCTTGCACATTCAACGGGAACTGGCGTTAAGGGCCAAGCGGCTTTGTTGCAGTGTGATTTGGGTGCTGCCCCACAACTGTATGCGGATGGCGTTTATGTTATCCCGCACGCACACGGCGTGGTCGCAGTTGGCTCTACAACCGAAAAAACCTGGGATCATCTTGAGGTGGATGCTAAGCTGGAAACGGTGATTGAAAAAGCCCGCTCCCTGTTCCCCGCCCTTGGCAATGCCCCCGTCCTGCAACGCTGGGCAGGGGTGCGCCCCAAAGCACGGCGGCGTTATCCGATGCTGGGGCCTGTGCCGGGTTTGAACGGTGTTTTCAGTGCAATGGGGGCTTATACCATCGGCTTTGGTATCGCCCATAAAGTGGGCGAGGTGCTGGCGGATTTTTCTGGTGGCGGGTCATATGGCTTGCCGAAAAACTTTACCGTAAAGTGGCATATGGAATAGCCTTTGCACGGCCCGCGATTTGTGACAAAATCTCGCCATGCCAAAATTGAGCCGCATCGACCATTTTGTTTTAACCGCTCGTGATGTGGACGCTAGCGTTGCGTTTTATACCCGTGTGTTGGGCATGACAGCCGAACCGTTTCATCCAGCGGATGGCACGTTGCGCTGGGCCTTGTGCTTTGGGGCCAATAAAATAAATCTGCATCAGGCAGGGGCTGAATTTAAACCGAATGCATGGGCCGCCACTGTTGGTGCGCAAGATATCTGTTTTATCTCGGATGAGCCATTAAGTCTCTGGCAAAAGCATTTTGCTAATTGCGGTGTTGCAGTTGAAGAAGGCCCTATTGGGCGCACGGGGGCGACAGGAAAAATCATCTCGCTTTATATCCGCGACCCGGATGGAAACCTTATAGAGGTTTCTAATTATCTGCCTTCTGATCGGTAATAATCGACAACACTTCTGTGGCCCAGTCACTAATGATTGGGATGAAATCGATGCCGCGTAGCAGGTAAACCAGCACTGATACCAAAACCGTGGCGCCGATCACAGACCCCAGCCCAAAGGTCAAGCCGGGCATGAAATTGAACCAGATCAATCGCGGGGTGGAATTGTGCATACGGATAAATTGTGACGGTTCAGGCGATGGATCTCTGCCTGTAATGATGCCAGATCGTTATGCCAGTCTTCTTCGCTCAAAATACCACTCCCAATTTAAACCAAATCTATTCGCTTAAGGTAATATAATTCATTGCTATTGGAAATAATTCAAGGCATGTCGGATCATTTCATTTATATTTGCAGCGTGAAGCGCTTAATTATTGGTCAGATGGGTTGTTTGATAAATGGTGCCCGAGGGTAGATTTGAACTACCGACACGAGGATTTTCAGTCCACTGCTCTACCCCTGAGCTACTCGGGCACTTGTTTCGCAAAGGTGTAAAACCAACGCTGGGTCGGGGCGTTTTAGGATAGGGGGGGCATGCTGGCAAGAGGGAATATGCCTTGTCAGTGTAATTTCTGGTTTTCTGGTTCACAAGCCACGGGCAGGCTATCTTCATCATCCGTTTCAGTCGCTGGAATGGCATAACTTCCGTTCAGCCATTTACCCAAATCAATGTCGGCACAACGTTTAGAACAGAACGGTCGGTATTTCGGCTCAGGTTGTTTTTTGCAGATCGGGCAGCTCATGTCGGTAGCACCTCTGACAGGGGTAGACGTTCGCGTTTGCGTTGCAGTTCATAATGGCCCAAAGGTGTCCAGCCGACAAGAATAGTGTCGATGCTGTCAGCCTTGAAGGCGCGGCGCAACTGGGTTTCAATGGTACGGCGTTCCGCTTTGGGGGAAGGCGCGAAATCAATCACAATCTGGCCGCCAAGCCCGCGCATACGTAATTGGCGTGGTAAATCTTTAGCCGTTGCTATGTTGGCTTTCAAACCTGCGGAAAGTGAAAAATCGGCACCTGTGTTAACGTCAACCGCCACCAGCGCGCGGGTAGGTTCGATCACCATTGAAGCACCACCAGATAAGGGGCACTCGGGGGTTTGTAGGGCATAAATATGATCCCATACGCCCAAGGTTTCAAAACACTCTTCATCGTCGATGACCTGATCAATATCACCCCAGTTTGCCCATGCTTGTTCAGCGGCATTGGGTGCATCAAGTAGCAATTCAGGCGCGCCTGCATCATCATTTAAAACCGCAACAGCCCCTTGCAGCATGGCCGCGATGTTGGCGTATATATCGCCCTCATCAGTCCCATCGCACGCAGAACGCAGGATCAGACCGCAGCCCTGTGGCGCGTCGTCAAAAGCATCATGTGCAATCTCATGTAAGCGTAAGCGTTCGTCTTCGTCGCGGATGGACCGTGCGATATTTATGCCGGGCGCGTTTGGGGTGACGATGGCGTAGCGGCTTTTGAATAGTAATTTGTTAACCACGGGTGAGGCTTTACCGATTTCGGCGTGGGTAGAGACTTGAACCAACAAAGTGGCCCCCGCCGCGATTCCCCTGGCTTGTTTCAAGAAACCTTTTTGACCCGCACCTAAATCCAGAATAATACCGTTTTGGCCCTTCATCGGCCGTGTTGCTTTCGCGCGGTAAATCGCACCGGGCCGAGGGCGATTACCAACAGGATCGACCAAAAGGTCTTGCAATTTTCCGTCTTGCAACAAAGCCGCTGCAGAACGTCCGTCGATACGGTCTATGGCAACGATACGGCCTTTTTTCATGTGCTTTCCAATGCGTAATTCAGCGGGTATCCAGCACCCGATAATAGCCCTGCGGTTTGTGATAATGGCAGGCCGACAACGTTACTGTAAGAACCGCTGATCCACGGTATAAAGACGGCGGCAATGCCTTGGATGGCGTAACCACCTGCTTTGCCTTGCCACTCATCAGAACGGATGTAGGCGGATATTTCCGCGTCTGACAGATGCTTGAACTTTACCGATGTGGTGACTTGTTTTTCCAACAAACGCGGGCCTGATTTCACCGTGACAGCGGTGATAACACGATGTCGCCTACCCGATAAAAGTTTCAGAAATTCAATGGCTTGGGCAGTATTTTCAGGCTTACCTAAAATGCGCCTGCCAACCGCGACAACCGTATCGGCACAAAGTGCTATTTCATCTGTTTCAAGCACTATTGCTTGCGCTTTACCCACCGCCAAACGCCGCGCGTAAGCCAACGGTAATTCCGCCTTAAGCGGGGTCTCGTCAATGTCAGCAGGGCGCACAGCATCCGGCACAACACCGATTTGCGCAAGCAGTTGCAGGCGGCGCGGACTGGCGGAACCCAGAACCAACTTCATGGGATTATTTGTAGCGGTAATTGATGCGGCCCTTGGACAGGTCATAAGGTGTCATTTCCACCTGAACCTTGTCACCTGCAAGCACACGAATGCGGTTTTTGCGCATTTTGCCCGCAGTATGGGCGATGATTTCATGGCCGTTCTCTAGCTCTACCCGAAATGTCGCATTCGGCAAAAGCTCGACAACGACACCATCGAATTCGAGAAGTTCTTCTTTAGCCATGTTTACTCCTAATTTATCAGCTTTATATGGGGTTTACCCCCTATGCGGGCTTACATGATGCGCTTTGCGGTAAAATACAAGTAAAAAGGGCGGCAAGCCTGCGTTTCAGCGCGTTAACATAGGTTAATTGCCACAGGTTTGAGGGGTATTTCTTAAGGAAGGTTAACCGCCCGCCATAAACCGCCGCTTGATATTGCCAATAATGTCATCACGCACCGCGCGATAAGATGCCAGCTTCACGTCACGGCTATCACCGGCCCCTGTGGGGTCAGCGGTTTCCCAATATTCTACATCCAGCGCAAAATCCGAGGTTAAATCCTTGATCCGTGCGTGTGATGCAGGCGACAGGGCCACGACCAGATCAAAGCTGGCCAGATGATCACCCCAGTCTTCCAGCTCTTCAAAAGAGCGGGCTTTGTGTTTCGACAGCTCTACATCCAGTTCCTTGCAAACCGCCACGGCATAACCATCAATATCATGGTTACTTTTAACGCCTGCGGATTGCACGAATATTTGTGTACCTAACAGGCTTTTCATCAACGCTTCCGCCATCGGGGAACGGATTGAGTTGTGGTCACAACAAAACAACACTGCACTTGGGGTTTCAGCCATGCTTCAACCCCTAAAATGCAACACACAAATCAAGGTGAACAAGCGCCTTGCTGTGGTTTTGTCGGTTTCTATTTTACCCTCAAGGCGTTCCT
>JAESRV010000078.1 GCA_016764475.1 Amylibacter sp. | reverse complement strand
GGCCTGAGCCGGTTGAACCGTGACGGGCACCTGCCCTATCCTGCCCCGGATATGCTGGAATTGTTTGATCTTGCCGGGCAAGTCCACACAGCAACAGGCGGGGTGTTTGACCCCAGCATACAGCCCTTATGGCTGGCCGTGGCAACGGGGGGCGATATTTCTGCCGCGCGTGCGCTAGTAGGCTGGAACGATGTTCAGGTCACCGCAAAAGAAATCCGTCTTATGCGCCCGGGAATGGCCCTGACCTTCAACGGCATTGCCCAAGGGGCCGCCGCCGACCGGATCGCTGCCCTGATGCGCCGCGAAGGATTTGACAACGTCATGATCGACATGGGCGAGGTGATGGCCCTTGGCCAACGCCCCGGCGGTGGCGGCTGGCGTGCCGCGATAGAAACACCGCAAGGCACGCCCGTAGCAAGGCGGAAATTGCAAAACCGCGCCTTGGCAACATCGGCTCCAACCGGCACACGGATAGGGCCAAAGGGGCAAGATGCCCATATTATCAACCCGACAGGGCATGCACCGGTTTGGCAACTGGTCTCGGTCGAGGCGGATCAGGCCGCTTTGGCGGATGCGCTGTCCACCGCTTTTTGCCTGATGGATCGCAAAGCCATTGATGCAACCATGACTGCCTTTCCCGACACCGCAGTTGCGGCCTTGGTTAGGGTGTAATTTACCAAAAACTTACCTTTCCTTGACTTTTGACAAGGCACCGATCGCATAAAATTGTGAAAATCTACCTACTTTCAACTTGCTCCAAGGGGGGATTCGCAATGAGCGAAATTTTGACAAAGAGCATGGCCCGAAACATCTTTTACGGCGGGTCATTGTTCTTCATAGCCATATTCATCGGATTGGCGATCAACAGCCACCGATATATCGTTACCACTTCAACGGATCGCGCCAGTTTGACCGATAGCGTGGTCGCAGGAAAACGTATTTGGGAAAATAAAGTGTGTGTAAACTGCCACACAATTTTGGGAGAAGGTGCTTATTTTGCCCCTGAACTTGGCAATGTCATGACCCGTTGGGGCGTCCAAGACGACCCGGAAGCGGCGTTTGACACCCTTAAAGGGTGGATGGATGCAATGCCCACAGGCATTGAAGGGCGGCGTCAGATGCCACAATTCAATCTATCCGATGAAGACTATAAAAACCTGGCAGACTTTCTGCTGTGGACTAACAAAATCCGCACGCAGGATTGGCCGCCGAATGATGCGGGTTAAGGAGATAAAATCATGAAATATCAATCGCAAAAAATTGCGCTGGCCTACTTTTCTGTGGCTATGGGACTGTTCGCTATACAACTTCTTGTCGGGCTGATTATGGGCTGGGTCTATATCTTTCCCAATTTCCTGTCAGAAATCATGCCGTTCAACACCTTGCGGATGTTGCACACCAACAGCCTAATCGTCTGGCTGCTTCTGGGGTTCTTTGGGGCTGCCTATTTTCTGATTCCCGAAGAAGCCGAGCAGGAAATCCATTCCACCAAGCTGGCTTATCTGCAACTGGCAATCCTTGTTTTGGGCACATTGGGCGTGGTTCTAACCTATACGTTCAACCTGTTTGAGGGGAATTTCCTGCTGGGCAAGGAAGGCCGCGAATTTCTGGAGCAACCCAAATGGGTCAAGGTCGGCATTGTAGTAGCTGCACTGATCTTCCTTTATAACGTTAGCATGACGGTGCTGAAGGGCAAGAAAACCGCGATCACCAATATCCTACTTTTAGGTCTTTGGGGGCTGGCACTATTGTTCCTGTTTGCCTTCTATAACCCTGGAAATCTGGCACTGGACAAACAATACTGGTGGTTTGTCATCCATCTTTGGGTTGAAGGTGTGTGGGAGCTGATTATGGCCGCTATCCTTGCCTATCTGATGCTGAAACTGACAGGTGTTGACCGCGAGGTGGTTGAAAAATGGCTGTATGTGATTGTTGCGACAGCCTTGTTTTCTGGCATTCTGGGAACCGGCCACCACTATTACTGGATCGGCACACCGAGTTACTGGCAGTGGATCGGATCGTTGTTTTCAGCGCTCGAGATCGTCCCATTCTTTGCCATGATGGCCTTTGCCTTCATTATGGTCTGGAAAGGTCGGCGCGATCACCCCAACAAAGCGGCCCTGTTGTGGAGCCTTGGCTGCGCGGTGCTGGCGTTCTTTGGCGCAGGCGTCTGGGGTTTCTTGCACACATTGCACGGGGTAAATTACTACACCCACGGCACCCAGATCACAGCGGCACATGCCCACCTGGCGTTTTACGGGGCTTATGTCAGCGTTAACCTGGCGATCATCACTTACGCGATGCCATTGTTGCGCGGACGTGATCCCTACAACCAGGTGCTGAACATGGCCTCGTTCTGGCTGATGTCGGGCGGCATGGTGTTCATGACCTTTGCGCTGACCTTTGCTGGCACCGTGCAAACCCACCTGCAACGGGTGATGGGCATGGGCTATATGGAAGTGCAGGATCAACTGTGGATCTTCTACGCCATGCGCTTTGGTTCGGGCATCGCGGTCTTTATTGGGGCGATATTGTTCATCTACTCAGTCGCAGTGCCAAAACGTGAAATCATTGCGCCAGGTAAAACGCAGGCGGCGAAGTGAGCATCATGGATGGAACGCAAAATATTATGGAGGGGGCATCTGCCCCCTTCTACTTACCGCAAGGCGATGAATGCACAGTTTTCACCGCCGCTTTTGAAAATAATCTGCCGGTACTGCTAAAAGGCCCGACAGGCTGCGGCAAAACCCGCTTCGTGGCCCATATGGCCGCCCAGTTGGGCCGCCCGCTTTATACCGTCGCTTGCCACGACGATCTGTCCGCTGCCGATCTGATCGGGCGCTACCTGTTAAAGGGCGGCGAAACCATCTGGATGGACGGGCCGCTGACCCGTGCAGTGCGCGAAGGGGCGATCTGTTATCTCGACGAGGTGGTCGAAGCCCGTAAAGACGTAACCGTAGTGTTGCATCCCTTAACCGATGACCGCCGTATCCTGCCGATTGACCGCACCGGCGAAGAGCTGACGGCGGCCCCTGGTTTCATGCTGGTTGCATCTTACAACCCTGGATATCAAAACATCCTAAAAACCCTAAAACCCTCCACCCGTCAGCGGTTTATCAGTATGGAATTCAACTTTCCACGCCCCGAACACGAAATCCCCGTGGTGGCCCGCGAAAGCGGATTGTCCGAAGAGCAGGTCAAACCGCTGGTGCGTCTGGCCAACAAATTACGTGCCATGAAAGGTCAGGATCTGGAAGAAGGCGTTTCAACACGCCTGGTGGTCTATGCCGCAACCCTCATCCGTCAGGGCATGCCGATTGAACGCGCCATCCTTGCCGCAATGATTGAACCGCTCACCGATGACGCGGACGTGAAACGCGGGCTCCTCGATCTTGTCACTGCCGTTTTCGGGTGAGGCCGACAGTGAACAAGGTTGAATACGAGCCATGGGAACCCGAAGAAACCATCGGGAAACTGTGGCACGCCTATGCCAGCCGTCTTGGCGCGCCAAGCGTCTACGACGGAGCCCGTGTCGACCTATCAGAGGTCGGCGGACGGTTGGCAGTTCTTTTTCGCGGGCTCGGCGGCAGCCCCTCAGTCGAGATCAAGGCCGTGGGCGAGGAACACAGCCGTCACCGCCTGTCCTTTCGCCGCAGCCTTGTTGCCGCCGAAGATCGCACTGCACGGGCCAGCTTTGACGGCGAGGCCCTGCGCCTGCCCGAGAGTCTGGCCATATTCCCCGACCGTGAAGCAAACGCCGCATTGTACCTGTGGCTTGCCGCCGCCACAGCGCACGCGGGTGAGCATATCACACAAGATGACCCGCTTTGTGCCGATCTTGCCGCCTTGAATACGGCCCATGCAATGATCGACTCAACCCTGACCGAAGCCCCCGGTTTTCGCGCCCTTTACCGCGATCTTTGCTGTGTATTTCTCAGCCAAAGGGCCACCGTATCGCTGCCAGATGCCGAACGCACAATCGAAGCGGTGATCCGGCATCTTCTGGGGGACCAGGGCGAATTAAATGCCAAAGCCACGCGCATGCTGGCGGCTGTACACGCCGGTGATTTTTCCGCTTACCGTGCCCCGCGCCGCTATCGCCCCTTTTTGCCTGTCGCCCTTTGGCCCGACCTGAGGGAACTGCAGTTTTCCGCCGCAACAGCGGTGGAAACCCGCACCACTGAAGGCACCCCCGAGGCCAGTGAGAATGAAAGCACACGCACCCACCGCGCACGCCGCCGCCAATCGGATCAAGCCGAGCGCAAGGACAGTCTTATCTTGCACAAGTTTGAGGCCATCCTGAGTTGGGCCGAGTTTTTGAACCTGAACCGGCGCGTCGAAGATGACGATAGCGATGACGCTAAAAAAGCCGCCGACGACCAAGATGAGATCGGATTGGGGCAAATTTCCAAGGCCCCGGCCACACGGCTGAAGCTGCATCTTGATCTGGCCCCCGAAGATGTTGACCGCGAACGCCTTTCAGGGGTGACTACCTACCCCGAATGGGACGTGCGCACTGGTGCCTATATACCCGCCCATGTCAGAGTGCTGACATCAATGATTGAACCCGGTGATAACCTTGGGATTGCACAATCCGACCCCCGTGCGGCGGCCCGCATTCGCGCCGTAAAACGCCAGTTCGAGGCCCTGCGCCCTGCCCGTGTTTCAACCTCTGGCCACCCGGACGGTGACGAACTGGATACTGATCGTGCTGTGCGCGCAGAGGTGGATTTTCGCGCAACAGGCCAAAGCGATGACAGGATCTGGAAACAAACCCGCCCGCAAAAACGCGACCTGGCGGTGTCAATTCTGCTGGATGTTTCACGCTCAACCGAATCTGCGGTTCCCGGTCATGGTCATGAAGGCCGCGCTGTGATTGATATAGAACGCGAGGCCCTGACAGCACTGTCATGGGGGCTGACAGCCTGCGGTGACGATTTTGCAATCCATGCGTTTTCATCCCTGAAGCGCGACAGGGTTTATGTGCAATGCGCAAAATCTTTCGGCGAACCCATGAGCCAGATCGTGGAAGCAAGGATAAACACCCTGAAACCAGGGTTTTACACGCGGCTGGGCGCGGCCATTCGCCATGCCTCCGTAGGGCTGTCAGAACAGGCCCGCAAGAAACGTTTGTTGCTGGTTATCACCGATGGCAAACCCAATGACATGGACCATTACGAAGGCCGCCACGGCATTGAAGACAGCCGTATGGCAATACTTGAAGCCCGCCGTGCGGGGCATTCGGTATTTGGCATTACCGTGGATCGGCATGGAAAAACATGGTTTCCGCGCATGTTTGGCCAAGGCGGTTTTGCATTGATCCCCAATCCCGATAAGCTGACGCAGGCCCTGCCCGACATCTACCGACATCTGGTGGGCGCATGAGCAATACACCTGCAATACCCGATGAACAGCCGGGCGATTTGATGATGTGGGTCTTGATTGTGTCAGAGCTATTGGTGTTCGGCGCCGGGCTTGCGGCCTTTATGGCTATGCGCATCACAGACCCTGCCGGCTTTGCCGAAGCACAAAGCCATTTGCACCGTACAGCGGCGGGTATCAACACGGTGATTTTGGTCACATCGGGCTTTTTTGCAACACAAGCTGTGCGCATGGCAAAGATCGGGCAAGCCATGCGCACGCGCGGCTTACTGCTGGCGGCAATTCTGCTGGGGCTGGTATTTCTGGGCGTCAAGGGGATGGAGTTTTCAGGCTTGGCATCCCAAGGCATCACCACGGAAACCCACTCATTTTATACTTTTTATTACCTGCTGACCGGGTTTCATGCGGCCCATGTTTTGGCGGGTATCCTTATCCTGCTGCTTGTTGGCTGGAAAGCCGAACATCACACAGTTGAGGTTGGAACTGCCTTTTGGCACATGGTTGATCTGGTCTGGGTTCTCTTGTTCCCAGTGATCTATCTGCTGTCATGACCGGGGCCAAGCTTACCCATGCGTGGCTTGTGCTGCTGGCCCTTAGCGCGGTTTCCACGCTGGTATCTATTGCCGTGTCACAAGGCATTCTGAGCGGCTATATGGCAACAACAGGCGGGGCGGCAATCCTGATGCTTGGCTGGGTCAAGGCATGTATCATTCTATCGCGATATCTGGGACTCAACCGCGCGCCCAGCTGGTTACGCGGGTTTGAAACGGTGCTGGTGTTCTATAGTTTGTTATTACTTTGCTTTTATCTGGCTGCACAATAGTAGCAGCCGAAAAAGGTTAATATTCATAGTCACACTGGAAAATTTTCTATTTCCATGAATCTGCTGGGTCTTCCATAACGTAGCTGCGCAACTTGTTGATATCTCCAATTAAAGCAGTGTTTTTCTTAACAGATACACCCTGTTTGCGCAATTTGGAAAAGGAGCGTGACAGGCTTTCGGGCTTCAGGCCAAGGCGTGCTGCGATCAACACTTTCTCAAACGGTAGCTTAACAATGCAGGAATTTTCATCACAGGTTACCAGATCCAACAAAAACTCAGCCACCCTTTGTGCGCCAGTTTGCGCTTTCAGTTGCTCAACCTGCGCGACAAGCGAATGAAGATGCGCGAAAGTTGCAGAAAGAATTGCAATCGCAGCTTCTGGGCTTTCATGAATAATATTCAGTAAAGTAACAGCTTCAATGCGGATCAAACTACAGTTGGTTGCCGCCTCGGCACAGACAGGATAAGTGTCGCTACGCAACGCGACGGCTTCACCAAAACTGTTACCCTTAGTGAAAACACCAACCACGGCTTCATGCCCATTCGTCGTTGTGCGGTACAATTTAACCCAGCCGGATGCGACAATATAAATCGCGGTGGATTGCTCGCCTTGCAAAAAAATCGTGGCCCCTCGGTCAAATTCACGACGGTGCGCTGAAGCCAACAACGCTTTTGACACATGATCCAGCATCCCTGTCATCAAAAGAGACCCGCGTGCTATTTTTTCATATTCGGGCGTCATTTGATCATATCCAGAGAAACACAATATTCATGACACGAACAGCACATAATTCCAAGAGATTTAGGGACTGTTGACGTCATTTTAGCTTTATTAGCGTGGCTGCGAGTGAAATAAAGGCGGTGAAGTTCTGATCAGCTTTACACGACGCATCGCTATACCTATGTTTCCGAAGTAATTTTCAATCAAGTGCCGCCATTTGTAGGTCTCCCTGTCGAATTCAGTTGGAAGTTTGCGGTTGGATTTTGACGGTATAACCAGGAGAGCACCCCAAAGCGCGGGGCAATTAGGCTGCGAGTTTTACTGGGGAGGCTGATTTCATCCCTGGATACCATTGCTCAAACTTTCCGCGTAAGGTGCCATCGAGTGTGCGGGTTCGGGTTTGCAGCATGAGATGAGCCCCGGTTTTTGACCATCGCATTTGCTGGCGTTTGCAGAAGCGTTTTCCCACCATGGTGTTGACAGTGCTTTCCACAAAGCCGGTTGAAACCCGTTCGCCATATCGCCTGCGTTCAGCGTAATTCGGGATCATCCAAGCGTTGTTGTAGATATATGTTTGGAATTCGGCCGCCGCTTTGCGCAAGGCCTTGATGCTGGCATAGTCCGTCTCGACTTCATCCAAATCCATTACCAAATAGTCAATTGCAATTTGTCCATCATGTAGATTTCCATTCCACAGATAGGCTTTGATCTGGCGTAATATTCTGGCCAATTGTTCCGCCTCGGTTGGATTGTGATGGGCCAGCCCCTTGACGTATTGATGCATGACGGTAATGCGCATGGTGATGTGGAACCAGTCCAGAATGTGCTCAAAGCCCCTCTCGAGCATTCTTTGAATGCCCTGCCGGCAATGGGTGCCATATCGCGGGCCATGTTGATCACGCTATCACCCCCATCGGTCATGAAGGTGATCTGCTGGTTTTCTTGCCAGCCCTGATCCTTCAACACTTCATGTAATCGCCTGCGCGGTTTTTTGTCGTGGCTTTGAACAAGACCGAGGTAACGATCCGGCCTGTCTGCCGGAATGGATTTTCCTACCGTAACCTCAAAATGAGACTGGCCCTTTTCGCGCGAGCGGACATATCCGCCATCAATCCCGACGGTAATTGGCCCGGCCGGATTGGGAAGCTTCTCCCGTTCAAATGCACTGGTCTGAATGAAGTTATATTGTTCATCCACGCCCAGCAGTGCATGTTTACATGCATGAGAGATGGGGTGGTTGCCGTCCTTCCTCGACGGCATCGCAATGTGCCAAGGTGGTGTTGTATTTAACGCCACATAGACGAAAGGATGGCAACCATGACAAGTAATACAATGATCTGTGTTGATTTAGCAAAGAATGTTTTTCAACTCCATGGCGCGTCGATGGCGGGGCATGTAAAATTCCGCAAGAAACTGTCGCGACCGCAGTTCCATAAATTCATGGCCAAACAGGCGCCTTGCCTTGTGGTGATGGAATCTTCTGCCAGCGCTCACTACTGGGCGCGTGAGATGACCAGGATAGGACATGATCCTGTCCCGCTTTCGTGCTGCTTTAAGCTGTGATCGGTTCTGTGCCTTTGCTCAATATGGTAAGATATTCATGATAGGCAAAAATCTTGTTACGATCTTTGCCGGTGAGTTCCTGAACAACACTCAACGCTTCAAGTGTAGCTAAGCTGCGCAATACAGTTGGTAGCGATATATTGCAGCCCACTTTGATTTTGGTTGTATTGGTGATGGGGTGGTGTTGTAAAAACCGATGCACTGACAAAACCCCAGCAGTTGATTTTCCTGATGCCTCAACGGTGGCGCGGTCAGCATTAAACAGGGCGATGATGGCTTGTGCTGTTTCTGTTGCCTGCGTGGCCGTCTCAATGACACCGGTTAGGAAGAATTTGATCCAACTTTCCCAATCACCAGTTTCCCTGACAGATTGCAGATGGTCGTAGTATTCCTGCCGGTTGGCTTTGAAATAGAGGCTCAAATAAAGCAGTGGTTCTTTCAGAACGCCTTCCATGCACAGAATAAAGGTAATAAGCAATCGTCCAAGGCGGCCGTTGCCATCCAGAAACGGATGGATTGTCTCAAACTGTACATGTGCCAGCGCAGCTTTGACCAATGCGGGTAGTTTGACGTTTTCATCATGCAAGAAAATCTCGAACGCACCCATGCACTCCATAAGCTGTTCAGGCGGCGGTGGTACAAAGCGGGCATTGCCGGGGCGCGAGCCTCCAATCCAGTTTTGTGAAGTGCGGAAGTCGCCGGGCATTTTATTACCACCCCTTGCGTTATTCATCAGTTCGGCATGAATTTCACGTATGAGACGCAAGGACATCGGAAAGTCCTTTAGTCTTTCAAGGCCGTAGCCCATCGCGGCCACGTAACAGGAAACTTCGGTCACATCATCCATTGGTGCACCCGGTGCTTCTTCTGTTTCAAAGAGCAGAAGGTCTGAAAGCGATGATTGCGTTCCCTCAATCTGCGAAGAAAGCACTGCCTCCTTGCGGACATACATATAAATGAACAGGGACGGGTCGGGCAAAACCATGCTCATGCCATCAAGACGACCAATAGCTGTGCTTGCCTGATCCAGAAGTGGATAAAGATCATCCATTGCCAGAGGCGGAACAGGGGGTAGGTTTTTGGGCACATAGGCTGTGTAATACTCACCACCCACGGCAGAGCATTTTACCAGTTGACCAATGCGCCCATTTTCTTGCTCGGCAGTCATTAATAACGTTTTCCTATATTTTGTTACTTATCTCTAAATAACTAACATGGGTGAAACATGCAAGGGCACAGCTAACAAAAATAGGATATATGTTAGCTAACGTTAGCTAACTAACATGGACGAGAGTAAGGAAGCGATCTTCGGTTAGCATTCGTTTATTAAAATAAGTTGAAAGAATATGAACAATATCAGCGGTGTTATCACGTTAACTGTTTCCAGCCAGCTCGGCTGGGCACTTGCCAATATGGACATCAGATGAGCACGCCATTGATCAACTACAAACGCCACCGTTTCCCGCCAGAAATCATCGCCCATGCGGCCTGGCTTTATTGCCGGTTCAATCTGAGCCTTCGCGAAGTGGAGGAAATGTTTCTGAAGCGAGGCGTTGACGTGTCATACGAAGCGATCCACCGATGGGTTGCGAAATTCGGGCCCGTTATTGCGCGTGGACTGTGCCGCAGACAGCCTCAGCCTGGCGATATCTGGCATCTGGACGAAGTTGTTGTAACGATTCAGGGCCGTAAGTTCTGGCTGTGGCGTGCGGTAGATCAGAATGGGATCGTTCTGGATTAAATATTGCAGAGCCGACGCAACACGGCAGCCGCAAAGCGCTTGCTTACCAGACTAATGAAGAAGCACGGGCGAGCCCCGAAACGCTTCATTACCGACAAGCTACGATCCTACGGCGCGGCCAAACGCGAGATTGCGCCGGGAATCGAACATCGGTCCCACAAAGGATTGAATAATCGCGCTGAAAACAGCCACTTGCCATTCCGAAAACGTGAAAGGGCAATGCAAGGCTATCGGTCGTCGGGTGGATTGCAACGGCTCGTATCGATCCATTCCGCCATCCGGAATTGCTTCTCCGTTCCTGTCCGTCGTGCTCCGCATTAACAATTAGATACCACCGGCTGGAAGCATTTGACGCTTGGAATTCGGTGGCCAGCGTCGCTTGAATATCAGTACCTGCGCTTTTTCAGAGCAAGTCAATTAACGTGACAACACCAAAAACCCTGATCCCGCTCATCGAAGAGAAAATCAGAACACAAGGGCAGGTTAAGCTGCTTTATTGGTGCGGCGCAGAATTTGAAAGCTTTACGGCTGGTGCGATGTGGGATGATGCACGCTTTGGTTTGATGCACTTGGGCGATGTCTCCAAAGTAGCGTTTGTAACTGATGTTGAGTGGTTACGCATGTCGATGAAGCTATTCTCACCACTTTTGCGCATGCCGGTACAAGTATTCCATAATGCCGAGATTGGGGATGCAAAGCAGTGGATTCTCGAAAGTTAAGGCGAATACATGCCCTGATAATTTGATCTAGATCAACGCAGGATGAAGTGGGTAACATAGTATGGCCGCAAGCGGAGCGCATCTATAGGAGTTGTTATTTTGCTGCCTTATCGTAAAAAGCATTACACAAAAATCAATGAACTCATGGGGATTACGGGTTTGCCCGCTGTGCGAATTTGTCTGATGGCTTTGGTTGCCTTCACGATACTCTTTATGTCATCTTTTCCAGTTGCGGCTCAGGTCTCTGCACCTGATGCCCCCTATGATTTGGGGCCGCTTGGCACGCGTGGTACGCAAAGTATTTCAGAAATGTGGCGTGATATTCGACATGGGCAAGGCGGGCTGGTCACAATAGATCGCCTGGAAAGTAATGTGCTGATCAACGCGAACGGCACATGGTGGTCCCAGTTGCGCGACAAGGACGGTGCGCTGATCAAATACGGTTCAATTTTATTGGCCAGTATCCTTACCGCTGTTGCCGTTTATTTTGTGGTCAAAGGCCAGATAACCATTGATGGGGGGCGTAGCGGTCGGCTGATCCCGCGCTTTTCAATTGCCCAGCGGGTTGTGCATTGGACAATGGCCTGTGTATTTCTGCTGTTGGCTTTTACCGGGCTTGTCATTCTTTTCGGGCGACCGTTTCTTATTCCGCTGCTTGGCCCCAAAGCGTTTGGCATATTGGCAAGTGCTGTCATGCAAACGCATAATCTGTTCGGCCCGATTTTTGCAGTCTCATTGATTGCGTTATTTTTCAGCTTTGTACGTGGTAATTTCCCTACATGGTCTGATCTTCGCTGGCTGCTAAAAGGCGGCGGTTTATTGGGCGGTCATGCCAGTGCGGGCCGTTATAATGCTGGCGAAAAAACTTGGTTCTGGGTGGCGGTTATTGCAGGCGTTTTAATTTCCGGTAGTGGATTCATGCTGCTATTCCCTGACGTTATTGGCGTGCGCGACCTACTGCAAAACGCCGAATTGGTACACGGTATTGCTGCGCTTGGCTTTGTCGGATTTGCAATCGGGCATATCTACCTTGGCACCATTGGAACCGAAGGAACGCTTGAGGGTATGACAACAGGGAATGTTGATGAAAGCTGGATAGGCACGCACCATGATCTTTGGTTAGCAGAGATAGAAGCAAAACACCAAGGAGACGTCAAATGACCATTATAGAGCTTCTTGAAGGCCCGCTGTGGACTGCCTCTTTAACGATATTTGCGGTTCTGGCCATCTGGCGGCTGGGCGCGATCCTGCTTTCAGGGCGTAGGCGGGTTGAAGCCCGCCCGGCGGGATCACCATCAGCTGGGGCAATCCGCTTGATATTCGGGCATTTCATCCCGCAAAAACCTTTCAGGCGCAACGGTAAGGTCTGGTTCGTAACCTTGGCGGGATATGCTTTTCATCTGGGCCTTTTCGCAGTTTTGTTTTTTGCAGCCCCGCACATAACCTTTATCCATGACAATCTGATTGGTCTTGAGTGGGCAGCTTTGCCACGCTGGGGCTTTATTATTGCGGCAGAGTTTGCATTCATTGGTCTGCTGGCACTTTGGATCAGACGCTTCGTTGATCCTGTTGTCAGGCTGATCAGTAGAACCGACGATCATATCGTTGCGGGGTTGACTTTTTTAGTCATGTTAAGTGGTTGTATGGCACTGGCGCAAACTGTTGAGGTGTTGCGTGCCATCCACCTTGGGCTGGTGGAAATCTGGCTGATATATTTTCCGTTCTCAAGCATGATGCACACTTTCACTTGGCCACTTTCACGCGGTTTCACCGGTGCGCGAGCCGGCCGTCGTGGAACACGTATGTAAGGGCGTTATAAAATGATAGAAACAAAGAACAAGCAGCAAAGCCAATTCGACATACAGGGCGATTTACCCGATGCTGTACGTGTAACCAATGCGATGGAAGGGTTTCTATCCGAATTCGGTCCGCAAGCGTCAAGCTATATGAATGCCTGCATACGCTGTGGGCTGTGCGCAGAGGCCTGTCATTTCTATCTTGAAACGGGGGACGCAAAATACACCCCTATTCACAAGGTCAAACCCTTTGAAGAAGCCTATCATCGCACAACAGGCCCGTTTAGCTGGCTGGCAGGATTGCTGGGAATGGCCCCTGCGATAACACTTAATGAGCTGGAAGAATGGGAAGAACTAATTTACGACTCTTGCACACTTTGTGGCCGATGTACCCTTGTCTGCCCGATGGGCATTGATATTGCCGAACTGGTTAAAGAAGCACGAAGCGGGATGTATAAAGCAGGCTTGATGCCTGATCGTCTGGCCCAAATTACGCGCAATGCGGAATCCAAACACAGCCCGTTTGGTGAACCCCGCGAGTTTATAACAGCCATTCGAAAGATTGAAAAAGAGTTCGCAATCAAACTGCCTGTCGATAAACCAAAGGCGGATTTATTGCTTACATTGGCCCCGGGTGATCTGGAAGAGCATCATGCATCTGTGCATGTGCTTGCTAAAATTCTGGATCACCTTGGTATCGACTGGACATTATCCTCTGTGGCCTTTGAGGCCACGAATTTCGGCTATCTTTCAGGAAGCACAGAAGTGCAGTCCGAATTAACCTGCCGTTTAATTGATAAGGCCCGTGAAATTGGCGCAACAACACTGTTATTACCCGAATGCGGCCACGCATGGGGGGCTGCCCGGTGGGAGGCGGCCCGCTGGTATGGCGCACCAATTGATGACATTCGCATCATGCACACGCTGGAATTGCTGGCTGAAAACATCACATCGGGGGCGTTGAAAGTGAAAACAGTTAACGATAGCGCATCTTTCCATGACCCTTGCCAGCAAATTCGTCGCGGTGGTCTGGTAGAAGCCCCCAGAATTATCATGAAGGCACTTGGCCTTGAGCTGCGCGAGCTGGAAGATCATGGCGAAGCGTCTTTTTGCTGTGGCGGTGGCGGCGGTGTTCTTGCCAATGCCCGTGCTGAACCGTTGCGATTGAAAGCGTTCGATTTGAAACGCAGGCAGTTTGAAGCAACGGATGCGGATCACTTTTTGACCAGCTGCGGGCAATGCAGGCTGCAGTTTGACAAGGGTGCAAAAGCCACCGATTGGGATCGCCACGTCGAAAGCCTTTTGGAGCTTGTCGGTCGTAATATGATTTTAAAGTAACCGACCATAAAAGGAGATTATCCAATGAAAACTGAAGATTTAATCGGCGTAACTTTACAAACCCTGTCGCCGCAGGAAGTTAAAGATAAAATGGATAACAACGAGATTGTGTTGATTGATGTGCGCACACCATTTGAATACGGTTTTGAACACATTCTGGGGGCTCTTTTGTTTCCGTTGGCCAGTTTTGATCCAAAGAAACTGCCATCCCAAGAAGGTAAACCGATTGTGTTTCATTGCGGTTCAGGGATGCGTTCCCATAAAATCGCAGAACTTTGTGCACAAGCCGGTATTTCCCCCTTGGCCCATATGGATGGTGGCCTTGGTGGATGGAAACAAGCCAAACTTCCACATATGGCTATTGATCCAAATACAGGTGCGCATGTTCTGAAATGAGCGGTGATCTTGACCCGGGCTTGATACGACTCCGAGTTCTTAATTAAGCGATTATACGTTCGAAAGTTAAGAGGTCTTTCCGGGCTCATGTTGAATGTCCGCGTTCGGAAAACCTCGTGATTATCTCGCATCCATCACGAACGGTCGATATACGCCCTTTTTGCCGAGAGTTTGTACTCGCCAGCCCTGTCATGGCGGGATAGGCATAAATTGGAATGAAGATCGCAGGTAATTTCTGTCAATGAGCGTTTAAAACTGACCCACCCAAAGAAGAGGTGTTCGCGGAATTTCGGACCAGTTGTTAAGATGGATCGACTAATGAGAAAGACGTTTCAAA
>JAESRV010000126.1 GCA_016764475.1 Amylibacter sp. | reverse complement strand
GTGGCCAAGGAACGCGCATAGCCCTGCGATTTGTGCCGCTGTTTCCCCAAAGAAACAACCGGCCAGCAATACGGCAACCAGCCCTTTGCCGCCATCAAATACGACTGTTAGCAAGGCTGCCAGTTTATTGCCGGTGCGCAAAACATTGGTGGCCCCGATGTTGCCTGAGCCGATTTTGCGTAAATCCCCCAGCCCCATGACCTTGGCGATCACCAAGCCAAAAGGTATGGATCCCATAAGGTAGGCAAGGCTGGCAACCGCAATGGCGGCGGTTAAGGTTATATCAAGATTTGGCATATATCTCCTGTCCTGCAAGGAAGGTGCGCAACACCACACCTTGCATTCTCCGCCCGTCAAACGGCGTATTCTTGGACTTTGATTTCAATGTGGTGCGATCCAGCACAAAGGGTTTATCGGGGTCAAACAACACCAGATCAGCCGGCGCGCCATTGGCCATCCGCCCGCTTTTCAACCCCAGCAATTTTGCCGGGTTCAAAGACATTGCCCGCCAAAGGGTTGGCATATCCATATAACCGCCGTGCACCAGTTGCATCGCCGCAGGTAGCAGAGTTTCCAGACCCACGGCCCCTGATGCGGCCTCTTCAAAAGGCAAGCGTTTGCTTTCTTCATCTTGGGGGGTGTGCATTGAGCTGATGATGTCGATCAACCCGCTTGCAACCGCTTGAACCGTAGCTACGCGGTCTGTTTCATGGCGCAAGGGCGGTTTGACTTTGAAGAAAGTACGGTAGCCTTCTATATCCAGTTCGTTCAATGTCAGGTGATGGATAGAGGCCCCTGCGGTTACATTCAACCCCGCCGCCTTGGCGCGTTCCAGAACTGGTAAGGCAACGGCGGTGGAAATCTGGTCAATGTGGTACTTTACACCTGTCATTTCGACCAAAGCCATGTCGCGTTCCAACTGAATACGCTCGGCCATGGGTGAGGCCCCCGGCAAGCCCAGTTTGGTGGCAAAAGGCCCGGATGTGGCGGCGATTCCTTTGCTAAGCGATGGGTCTTGAATGTGGCCCATCACCAAAGCATTCAACCCTTTGGCATAGGTCAGGCAGCGGCCAAATATTTTATTGTCGGCAATCACGCTGTCTGCATCCGAAAACGCAATAGCGCCCGCATCTTGCAAAAACCCGATCTCGGCCATCTCACGCCCGTTACGCCCAACGGTCAGGGCGGCCATCAGATGCACGTTTACGCCCGCATCTTCCACTGCACGGCTATGGGCAAAGTGCAGGGTTTCGGGGCTGTCTATCGCAGGCTTGGTATCGGGGCGAATTACCATGGTGGTCACCCCACCTGCCGCCGCTGCCCGCCCTGCGGATGCATAACTTTCCTTGTGCCGTTCGCCCGGTTCACACACTTTCACACCGATGTCGATGATGCCGGGGGCCAGGCATTTACCTGCGCAATCGATGGTTTCGCCTTTAGGCGGGTTGCCATAGATAATGTCAACAATTTTACCGTTTTCTATTATGACAGACCCAAGCTTGTCACTTCCGTTTTCAGGATCAATCAGACGGGCGTTGGTAAGGATCAACATATTGCGTCCTCTTTTTTTGCACTGCGTAAATTATCTGCCAACAAATGCATCGCCGCCATGCGCACCGCAACCCCCATCTCAACCTGTTCCTGAATAACCGAGCGGGTCACATCATCGGCAACCTCACCATCAATTTCGACGCCCCGGTTCATCGGCCCCGGATGCATGACAATCGCATCCGGTTTCGCGTTGGCCAGTTTCTTCACATCCAGCCCCCAACGGTGGTAATATTCGCGTTCTGACGGGATAAATGCACCGTCCATCCGCTCGCGTTGCAGCCGCAGCATCATCACCACATCAACGCCCTTAAGGCCTTCGTTCATGTCGTGAAACACCTCAACCCCGAATTTGTCGATGCCCGCAGGCAGCAGGGTTTGGGGTGCGATCAAGCGAATGCGGCTTTCCATTTTGTTCAAAAGGAAAATGTTGGAACGCGCCACGCGGCTATGCGCAATATCCCCACAAATCGCCACGGAAAGACGGTGCAAACGCCCCTTGGCGCGGCGAATGGTCAGCGCATCCAGCAAAGCCTGTGTCGGGTGTTCATGGTTGCCGTCACCGGCGTTCAGCACGGCGCAGTTG
Organism: Amylibacter sp.; assembly: GCA_016764475.1. Lineage (GTDB taxonomy): Bacteria > Pseudomonadota > Alphaproteobacteria > Rhodobacterales > Rhodobacteraceae > Amylibacter. The sequence goes on along the minus strand of JAESRV010000126.1, from coordinate 13,273 downwards.
ACCTTTTCGGACAACAGATCAACCGCGCCCGATTGCGGGTGGCGTACCACCAGAAGATCGGGGTTCATCGCGTTCAGCGTTAACGCGGTATCGACCAACGTTTCACCCTTTTTGATAGAAGAAGCCCCCAAAGCCATGTTCATTACATCCGCCCCCAACCGTTTTCCCGCCAGCTCAAAACTGGCTTGTGTGCGGGTGGAGTTTTCAAAAAACATGTTGATCTGGGTGAGGCCAGCTAAAACATTGGAATGCTTATTGGCTTGGCGGTTTAAAGAAACGTAATTTTCGGCCAAATCAAGAATGGCAGTAATATCGGCAGGTGTAAGTTGTTCTATCCCCAGAAGGTGACGCACCGAAATTCCCATAAAGGCCCTCGTATCATGATTTTGCCGCTTATAAGATGGGTCGGGTGCTAAAACAAGGGATTTACGCCAAGTGCCATAGTTTCTATTCTGTCAAGGAATCTGGAATGTATGTATGACGCCCGAATTTGATTATACCGCTGCCAAAGCAGCCCTTGAATGGCAGATTGAATTGGGCGTGGATGAATGCATCAGTGAAACCCCGATCAACCGGTATGACGTGAAGCCGCAAAAACTGAAACTGGGGCCGACGTCTAATATCGGGCCTGTCAGTGCCATGCCCTCGGTTATAGCTGTGCAAGAAAGTGCGGCTGATATTGCGGGTATTATGGCGGGGCGTTGTGCCGATTTGGCAACCCTGCGTGATGCCATGGCGGTGTTTGATCACTGTGCTTTGAAAAAAGGTGCTAAAAATCTGGTGTTTGCAGATGGAAACCCGTCTGCACGGGTGATGATCATCGGTGAAGCCCCCGGGCGCGATGAGGATACCCAAGGTCTGCCTTTTGTGGGGGACGCAGGGCAGTTATTGGATAAAATGTTTGCGGCTATCGGTATGAAGCGCACAGGGAAAACAGTGCAAGATGCGCTTTATATCACCAATGTGATGCCGTGGCGTCCGCCGCAAAACCGTGATCCTGCACCTGAAGAAATCACCATGATGTTGCCGTTCTTGAAGCGTCATATTGAGCTGGTAAATCCCGATATGATTGTGCTGATGGGCAACACTGCCTGTCAGGCTGTTCTGGGCCGCAAGGGCATAACCCGCCTGCGCGGCAATTGGACATCTGCCTTTGAGGTGCCGGTGATGCCAATGTTCCATCCAGCAGCTTTGCTGCGTGATGGATTGAAAAAACGGGATGCGTGGGCAGATTTGCTGACCATTCAGGCCCGATTGAAAGGATAGAATATGGCCCCCGCCCGTGAATTTATTCCCGTAAAAATAGCCGTTTTGACGGTATCGGATACCCGTAAACTAGAAGAAGACCGTTCCGGCGACATTATTGTGGGGCGTCTTGAAGCGGCCGGGCATATTCTGGCAGACCGCAAGATTATTCGCGATGARCGCGACCAGATTGCAGATCAACTGCGCGCGTGGTGTAAAGACCAGACGATTGATGTAATAATCTCGACAGGTGGCACAGGCCTGACGGGGCGTGATGTGACGGTAGAAGCCCACCGTGATGTTTATGAAAAACAGATCGATGCRTTTTCKACATTRTTCACGATGATYTCGGTGAARAAAATYGGMACYTCTGCYGTGCAATCRCGKGCYTGTGCAGGYGTGGCACACGGCACYTATCTGTTTGCGCTGCCGGGCAGCCCGGGGGCGTGCAAAGACGGTTGGGATGAAATTTTGCAACAYCAGTTGGATTACCGCCACATGCCRTGTAATTTCGTAGAAATGATGCCGCGCCTTGAAGAGCATAAGAAGCGTAAAAAGTGATWTGTCCTGACCCTAGATTAAAGACGTATAACTTAATTAGCCCTGTTTAATTCATGCCGAGGAAATAATGAGATTTATGATACGCGGCCTGTTTGGCCTGTTCCTTGCGGCTTTAACGGTGGCACTGATATTGGCCGCTGTGACGGTTATAACGGCTTCTTTGAAAAAAGAGCCTGCAGGTGCTGGGCATGGTAATGGTGCACGTGAACGCAGCTTTACCGTGAATGTCGCGACAGTGACACCGACCAAAGCCACACCCATTATTGAAACTTTTGGTGAAGTGATCAGCGGCCGCACGCTGGAATTGCGCGCGGCATCAGGCGGGGCACTTGTGCAAATGTCCGAAAACTTTCGTGAAGGCGGGGTTGTACGCAAGGGGGATCTGTTGTTTCAAACAGACCCCGCCACCGCATATGCCAATGCCCAACTGTCACAAGCCGCCCTTGATGAAGCCAAAGCTGAGATAAGTGAAGCAGAAGAAGCCTTTGGGCTGGCGGGGGATGAACTGAAGGCCGCAGAACATCAATATGCATTGCGCCAACAGGTTTTGACCCGTCAAACATCGTTGCGTGAACGCGGTGTTGGCACGGAAACCGCATTGGAAACGGCGGCCCTTGCGGCCTCTGCGGCACAACAGGCCTCACTGGTAAAACGCCAAGCCTTGGCTAATGCAAAGGCGCGTATTAACCGCGCAAAGATTGCTCTGTCACGCAACCGTATCAATGATGACGAAGCTGCGCGCGTGTTGGCACAATCCTCTGTCATTGCCAAGTTTGATGGTGTTCTAAGTGATGTGACAGGGGATTTGGGTGCTTTGGTCAATGCCGGTGAGCGGCTTGCAAGACTGATAGACCCCAATGCATTGGAAGTGTCGTTCCGGATTTCAAACATTGAATTTAATCACCTGACACAAAACGATCATGCCATTAACCAGGTCAAAGTTTTTGTGCGTTTTGACGGGATTGATACCGAAATAAATGCGACCATTGAGCGCGTCAGTGCGGCAGTTGGTGAAGGGCAAACGGGCCGTGAACTGTACGCCTCACTTGATGTTGCCAAGATTGCAACCGTGCGTCCGGGTGATTTTGTGGCTGTGCGTCTGGAAGAACCTGCATTGGATAACGTCGTCGTTTTGCCTGCTACGGCGGTATCTGCAACGGGCGAAGTGCTGGTTTTGGGGCAGGATGATCGGCTGGAAGTCGTCAGTGTTTCGGTTCTGCGCAAGCAAGGGGATCAGGTTATTGTTGCCATCGGTGATTTGTCAGGGCGCGAAGTGATTTTGGAACGTGCACCGCAACTGGGCGAAGGGATCAAAGTGGAACCGCGCCGTGCGGATGGGGTTTTGTTTCCAGATAAAACGACGGGTAACTAGCCTATGGCAATGCGAAAACTTCCAGAATCAGCGGGCGGTATTTTATCCTATTTTACCCGCCATGGTACTGCGGCAAACCTGCTGCTGGTCATAATGCTAGTGCTGGGCTTTGCTGCATCAACCCAAATACGATCACAATTTTTCCCTGATGTGGTCATCAATAATGTGACAGTTACAGTAGCATGGGAAGGTGCGGGCCCCACTGAAATAGACGATGGTATTGTGGCACTGCTAGAGCCTGTTTTTCTGGGTGTTGAAGGTGTTGAAAGCAGCTCATCAACGGCCAGAGAAGGCCGCGCAAGTATTTTTCTGGAGTTTGAATCCGGTTGGGATATGGCGCGCGCAAATGATGATGTGAAAGCGGCCGTCGATAGTGTAACGGATCTGCCTGACGGCATTGATGAACCCGTCGTGCGCCGTGGTGCGTGGCGTGATCGCGTGACGGACGTTGTGATCACGGGGCCGGTTTCTGCCGAACAACTTGGCCGTTTTGCAGATGAGTTTACCGCGCGCTTGTACCGTCAAGGTGTGACGCGCACAACAATTCGCGGTGTTTCCGCCCCTGAAATTGTGGTGTCCGCCCCAGAATTATCCCTAATCCAGCACGATGTAAGCTTGCGCCAAATCGCGGAAGCGATTGCTGGCGAAGTCAACACTGATCCTGCGGGGGATGTGGCAGGTGGTGCGGCGCGGGTGAAAACAGGCGTTGAAAAACGCACAGCGGATGCCATCCAATCCATCGTGGTAAAATCCAACCCTGACGGTTCAAAACTGCGCATTTCGGATGTGGCCAAAGTTACCGCCTTAGGTTCTGACAGTGGGCGCACGTATTTCGTGGGGGATCAATCTGCCATTTCCATCCGTGTTGATCGTGCCGATCAAGGGGATGCTATTCAGATGCAGGCCACCGTGCAGCGTGTGGCCGATGCAATGCAACAAACCTTGCCGGAAGGTGTTGCAATCGAATTAATCCGCACCCGTTCCCAGGCTATTTCGGATCGTTTGGGCATTCTTCTGGATAACGGTATTATGGGGTTGGCCCTAGTTGTTATGCTGTTGTTTCTGTTCTTGAATGCCCGCACCGCTTTTTGGGTGGCGGCAGGTATACCTGCGGCAATGTTTGCCGCTATTGCGATCATGTATATGGTTGGGCTGACCATCAATATGGTGTCGCTGTTCGGCTTGATCATCTGCCTTGGTATTGTCGTGGACGATGCCATTGTGGTTGGGGAACACGCGGATTTTCGGGTGCGTACGCTGGGCGAAGATGCGGTAACTGCCTCTGAAAATGCCGCACGCCGCATGGCCCCGCCCGTGTTTGCCGCGACCGTCACAACCGTTCTGGCATTTTGGAGCCTGACCTTTGTAGGGGGTCATTTCGGCACACTGATCATCGATATCCCCCTGACCGTAATCATCGTTTTACTGGCATCCCTAGTGGAATGTTTCATAATCCTGCCAAACCACATGAGCCATTCCATTGGGCATAAGGCCGATAAATGGTACGACCTGCCCAGCAAATGGTTCAATATCGGCTTCACGAAATTCCGCGATACTGTGTTTAAATCCTTCATGCACTGGGTGCTGGTTTTCCGCTATCCCGTGTTGGCATTGGTCGGTTTGTTGCTGGCATCACAACTGGCACTTTTCTTTAGCGGGGACGTAAAATGGCGGTTTTTCAATGCGCCTGAACGCGGTTCAATTTCAGCTAATGTGGCGATGTTGCCAGGCGCAGATCGTGGGGACACTTTAGAAATGGTGCGTGAATTGCAGCGCACGGTTGAAGCAACCGCAAAAGAATACGAAGATAAATACGGCGTGAACCCTGTGACCTTTGTGATAGCAGAAGTGGGTGGCAATACGGGCCGTGGCCTGTCTGGCACGGAAACAAAAGACAAAGACTTGCTGGGGTCGATCGCAGTGGAACTAATAGATGCGGATTTTCGCCCCTACACGTCATTTGTTTTTCTGGGAAGTGTCAAAGCGGCCGTGCGCAATCACGCGCAACTGGAAACCATAAGTTTTCGCCGTTGGCGTTCAGGCCCGGGTGGTGACGCGCTGGATGTGCAGTTTTTCGGGGCGAATACAGACGTACTGAAACAGGCCGCCGAAGCCCTGAAGGCAGAGATGTCAAAGTTCCCCGAAGTGTCATCACTGGAAGATAGTCTGGCCTACGACAAAGAGGAACTGATCCTGGAACTGACCCCGCAGGGTCAGGCGTTGGGCTTTACTATTGACGCCATTGGCCGTGAATTACGGGATCGTTTGAACGGTATCAAGGCGGCCTCATTCCCTGTTGGCGGGCGCACGTCTGATGTGACTGTGCGTCTGGATGAAAAAGAACTGACGGCGGATTTTCTGGATAAAACCCAGATGCGCAGTACCTTGGGTGAATATGTGAACCTTTCCGATATCGTATCCGTGCAAACCAAAGCGGGTTTTTCCACGGTGCGCCGTGAGAACGGTATTCGGCTGGTTTCCGTGTCTGGTGATATTGATGAAGAAAACCCTGCCCGTGCAGAGGAAATAGTAAACAGCTTGCGCACTGAAATTCTGCCCAGAATTGCGGCTGACTTGGGTGTTGAGTGGCGTCAATCCGGGTTGGCTGAGCAAGAACAGGAATTTATTAGTGATGCGTTCAAGGGTTTTATTCTATGCCTATTGGGCATTTACTTGGCCCTGACATGGATTTTTTCCAGCTGGTCACGCCCCATCGTGGTGATGTCGATCATCCCGTTCGGTTTGGTGGGCGCGATCTGGGGCCATTACGTTTGGGATATCCCCTTGTCGATCTTCTCTGTTGTCGGATTGCTGGGAATGAGCGGTATCATCGTAAACGATTCGATTGTTCTGGTGACAACGATAGATGAATACGCCCAAAAGCGCGGGTTGTTTCCCGCCATAATAGACGCCAGCGCAGACCGTTTACGCCCGGTTTTGTTGACGACCTTAACCACCGTACTTGGTCTGATGCCGCTTTTGTTTGAAAGCTCGCGTCAGGCATTATTTTTGAAACCAACTGTGATCACCCTGTGTTACGGCTTGGGGTTTGGCATGGTTCTGGTACTTTTGGTGGTGCCCTCACTGGTTGTTGTGCAAAAAGATATATCCAGCCTGTTCACCACAATACGACGTATTTTAAGGGCCGACAGGTTGCCTGCAAAATTTCGCGGGCTGTTCATCGTGGCCACGATCGCCTGCGTGATCTTACTGGCTGCAAGTTCCGGTTATCTGGCAGTCACCCAAACTGCCGCCCCGTGGATTGCGCAAGTCCTACCAGACATGGCAATAACCGCCCCGATCATGGCGACATTGATCAGTTTATTCATAGGTTTGTGCATGATCATTCTGCTGGCATCCGCAGTATTGGTATTTATGGCGCGCCGTCTTAACCCGCAATAGGACAGCCGTTAATTTCAACCGCGTTCTTTTTGCCGATCAGTGTGACACGTAATTTACCTTGATCCATTACAAGGGGGGTATCTGTAAAAGAGACCAGTTCGGCCTGTGCTGTTATGACGTTTCCAGATTGTTCCAAGTCCAATTGGTCTATCCAGATATTGGGGGCTGCAAATTCAATTACGGTCATATCAATATCAGGTGCAGTGTTGTTGAACGTGATATTTGCGGTAATGCGCATACCATCCTCATTCGGTTCTATCTGGCAAGATACTGTATGAACCTCAGCTGCTTCAGCTGATAGCGGTCTTGCAGCAAGGGCGGTTTTTATCAAATCGAGCTGTGCAGGGCCTTTGCCCATGATTGCATCAAGCGTGGAACTTGCGGGAACGCAGACATCACTACAAATTCCGTATTCGATCTGCGATTTAATCTTGATAGGGTCGCCGCTGACAGTCGGCATAACCTCAATCGGTAAGATAAAATCACCCTTATAGCCAAGCGTACTAATGCCGTTTTGGACATATACCTTTGGTGCCGGCCAGTGAAATTTCACCGATGACAGGTTTTCAGACCCTTCCCAGTCGAAACTTGGCGGAATGCCATTTTTTCCGGGTGCCCGCCAATAGGTTTTCCATCCATCTTCCAGCGAGAAACGGACGGCAGCCATGTAAGTGCCATTTTCAGTGTACCAGCCGTTCAGAACGTCAATGCTTTTCAACCCCATTTGCCCGGATGCGTCTTGTGCCACAGCAGGTGCCGCCAGTACGGCAATTGCGCATCCAAACTGTAACAGGGGTTTCATCATCATTGTACTTAGACCTTATATCACTAGGCTTACTTATACCTTTTTGGGTGAACTTAAAATCACATTTTAGCAACAAATCGTTTTTGCAACGATCATGGCTTGCAGATCGGGGTTTTCTGGCCCATCTATTATGTATGGATAAAAAACCCGAATTACCACATCTTGACGGAAAACTGCTGATCGCCATGCCGGGCATGGGTGACCCCAGATTTGATAAAACCCTGATCTATATGTGTGCCCATTCCGCCGATGGCGCGATGGGGTTGATTGTGAACAAGCCCGCTGTTGACCTGAAATTTTCTGATTTGCTGGATCAACTGAACATCACGCCTGCCAAGTCAGTGCGCCCGATCAAGGTGTATTTCGGCGGGCCTGTGGAACATGGCCGTGGGTTTGTGCTGCATTCAAAAGACTATACCACCAAGGATACAACGCTGGAAGTGAACGAAGAGTTCGGCATGACAGCCACTTTGGATATTCTGGAAGATATATCCCAAGGAAATGGCCCAGATGCCTGCCTGCTGGCTTTGGGTTACGCAGGCTGGGGGCCGGGGCAGTTAGAGAATGAAATTCGCGCTAACGGCTGGTTAATTTGTGATGCGCAAGCGGCACTGGTTTTTTCCGATAAGAATGAAGATAAATGGAACGGGGCTATTGAAAGCTTGGGCTTTGATCCGCGATTGTTGTCAGCAGAAGGTGGCACGGCTTAATCTCTGGGGGCAGCTGCGCGTTTCAGGCGATCATTTATTGCAAGGCCCAAACCTGACATTGGGATAGGGCTAACCGCAATGTTATGTTGTGCCAGTGCATCCATTTCACGAAGGTGACCAAATAAATTGGCTGCCGCTTCTACCAAATCACCCGTGGGTGACAGGTTCAGGGTTGCACCCTTGTCATTAGGGCCGAACCCCAGCAAAACCTCGTCATCTTTAGGTACTGAAACATTCAACCGCACCTGTGCATCAGGCGCATAATGGGATTGCAATTGACCCGGCGATTGTGGTGTTTCGGGGTCACTGGGCATTGCAATACTATGCCCTAAAACCGCTTCAACGTCTTCGACAGGTACCCCCCCCGCACGCAACAGTGATACGCCAGAACCATCAACCTTTAAAATGGTAGACTCCAGCCCGACATTGCATGCACCTCCATCTAAAACCGCATCAATTTTACCGCTCATATCGCCTAATACATGTGCCGCATTTGTGGGGCTAATACGGCCTGACGGGTTTGCAGATGGGGCAGCAAGCGGGCCATCAAAGCGTTGCAGCAATGCTTGCGCTACAGGGTGTTGTGGGATGCGAATTGCAACATTATCCAGACCTGCCGTAACCAATTCAGACAAGCCGTGGTTTTTGGCAAGTGGCAGTACCAAGCTTAACGGCCCCGGCCAAAACTGTGCAGCAATCATCAAGGCTAAATCATCAAATACTGCATATTGCTGGGCTGCATCTAAATCCGCCACATGCACAATCAGCGGATTAAAAACGGGTCTGCCTTTAGCCGCATAAACCCGCGCCACAGCTTGCCCGTTACGCGCATCCGCCCCTAGCCCGTAAACAGTTTCAGTAGGAAACGCGACAAGCCCGCCTGCGGATAGGATTGCGGTGGCTTTATCCACATCCGATGGATTACTGCTTAGGCTTTGTGTCTGCAAAACGTATTTCCATGTTGTCGGCCCCGCATCATCGCGTTACCGTTGATAGATTAACCTGTCATAAACTGACGTCTGACAGGATGCAAAGACCAAAATGTTATCAAGGATACCGCCCGATGAACAAGATGTTTGGAAATATCGAATTTCCGTTTGCCACCCCGCCCGAAGAAGGTGAAGCGATAGAGGTTGCAAAAGGCATCTTATGGATGCGCCTGCCTCTGCCGATGGCCCTGAACCACGTGAATGTATACGCGCTGGACGATGGGGATGGTTGGATTATTATCGACACGGGCTACCATTCAAAACGCGGGGTGAAATTATGGGAAACCTTGCTTGCAGGCCCGTTAAAGGCCAAGCCCGTGAAAAAAGTGCTGATGACCCATCATCACCCCGATCATATCGGCAATGTTGGCTGGTTTCAGAAGCATCATAACGTTGAGCTGATCTCAACCCGCACCGCTTGGTTGTATTCGCGGATGATGACGCTGGATGTACAGGTTGAATGGCCCGAAGAGCTGGCTGCTTTTTATAAATCAACAGGCATGGATCAGGCCATATACGATGGGCGCATGAAAAATGGCCCGTTCAATTATGCTGATATCGTCCACCATATGCCACTTGGTTTTACCCGTATAAAACAAGATGATGTGCTGGCCATCGGGGGCCGCACATGGACAGTGCATATCGGTAATGGCCACGCACCTGCACATGCAACACTTTGGTGTAATGAAGAACCGCTGGTAATAGCTGGCGATCAAATTCTACCGGGCATTTCATCAAATGTCGGTGTTTATGCCACTGAACCCGATGCAGACCCTTTGGCCGAATGGCTGGAAAGTTGCACACGCCTTTCAGGTATCGCATCCGAAGATCACCTGGTTTTTCCGGGCCATAAACTACCTTTTACCGGTCTGCCTGCACGGCTACACCAACTGATTGAAAATCATCACGGCGGCCTTGCCCGCCTAGAGGTGTTTTTGAAAGAGCCCAGAACTGCGGTTGATTGTTTTCCACTGCTGTTCAAGCGCAAAATCGAGGGTAGCAATTACGGGCTTGCGATGGTCGAAGCCATGGCGCATTTGAACCATTTGCTGTTGGCCGATAAGATCACCAGAACTGCCGGTAAAGACGGTGTATGGATGTGGCAAAGTAACGATAGAATGTAGATGCAGCTATAAGAGCTGGCTCTACAATCCTTGCCAAAGGCCTAAATATTCAAATCCGACAAATGTCATACGCTTTGTGCGCGGTCTGTGTGCGCCGATTTCACCCCAACGCAGACTTCGCCGCTGTCACAAGTGCATGATGAATAGATGCGGCGGTTGAACGTGGCCCGTAGACGCTGAAATGGTCGCTTGCGCGGCACAAAATAAAGCAGCCTGAGTGTTCTAAAGAAGTTCGCGAAACCATGCCTTTTTTCAGCGTGCGTGTATCCAGAATGCAAAGCCGTTCAAACACGTCTGAACAGCCTGTACCCAGCAGATCAAACCGCACCCAACCGTCGGTTTGTTCGGTCACTGAAGCTGTCTTTTTCAGCGCATCGGCTAGCCTGTTTGGCAGGGCTTCGTCACTGTCTATCGGGGCTTCCACAAAGCACTGATTTGGCCCTGTCCAAAACGCGGTGATACCTGCTTTTCCGGTGCTTTGCATCGGTTTTGGAAAGGCAAGTCCAAGTGCCTTTTTGAACGCTGTTACATTGGTTTTTTCGCAGCCCCTTCGGGCCGCAACCGAGGCGATGGCCCAGTTGGGGCATTCACTGATTGTCAGGCCCGCAATAGTATCGGTCTGAAGTTTTAAACCGCCCAACGCGGTGATGGCTTTAAGGTTATGCACGAAGCCGCTCCCCTTCTGGATCAAAGAAATGCATACTGACGACTTCCAGTAGAACCTCTTGATTTTGCAATGGATTTACTGCGCGCAGGATTTCACCCTTACGGTTGGCACCGTCTTTCAGGAAGCCTAATCCGATAGAGGTTTTCAGTGTCGGTGAGTATGCGGCGGATGTGATATAGCCCTGATCTGTTTGTGCATTCACGGGGCCAGTTTCGGCCATCAGATGCGAGCCTGCAACCACGGGTTTTGACGGGTCAACGGGTTTTAGCCCGACTTGCATAAAGGCATCGGTTTTATTCAGCCCTTCGCGTTCTGACAGGGTTGATCCGATACTGTCTTTTTTCTTCGAAACCATGCGCGCCATGCCAAGGTTCAATGCGGTCGTTGTGCCGTTCAATTCATTGCCCGTGGCGTGGCCTTTTTCAATGCGCATAACGCCCAAGGCTTCAGTGCCGTAAGGGGTGGCGTCAAATTCTTTGCCCTCTTGCATCAGCATACGCATTAACGCGTCGCCGTAGCGTGTTGGTACGGCGATTTCAAATGCCAGTTCGCCAGAAAACGAGATCCGGAAAAGCCGCGCCCGCAAGCCGCCGCAAATGGTAATGCTGCCACATCCCATAAACGGGAAAGCCTCATTAGAGATATCAAATTCCGGGTCAACAATTTTTTGTAAAAGCTTACGCGCGTTTGGCCCCGCCACCGCATATTGCGCCCAAGCTTCAGTGGTGGAAATTAGCTGTACATCCAGATCAGGCCACAGGCATTGGCGGCAAAATTCCATGTGTCTATAGACACTTACGGCATTAGCCGTGGTGGTGGTAACAACGAAATGATCTTGTGCCAGACGTGCCGCAGTGCCGTCATCCATCACGATGCCATCTTCGCGCAGCATCAACCCGTAACGGGTTTTGCCGACTGCAAGTTTGCCAAATCCATTGCAGTAGATTTTATTCAGGAAGATGGCGGCATCAGCCCCTTGTACGTCAATTTTACCTAGCGTGGTCACGTCGCAAATACCCACGGATTTTCGGGTGGCGATAACTTCGCGATCAACCGATTGGCGCCAATGCGTTTCGCCTTTTTGTGGGTACCATTGGGCGCGCAGCCAGTTGCCAACCTCGACAAAAACCGCCCCTTGTTCGGTCGCCCAAACGTGGCTTGGGGTTTTGCGCACGGGATGGAAATTTTTGCCCACGGCGCGGCCTGCGAAGGTGCCGATCGGGACAGGGGTGTAGGGGGGGCGAAAAATGGTGGTGCCGACTTCGGGGATGGATTTGCCTGCCAGTTCGGCCATGATCGCAAGGCCACCCATATTTGAGGTTTTGCCTTGGTCTGTCGCCATGCCAAGCGTGGTGTAGCGTTTCAGGTGTTCGACCGAACGGAAGTTTTCCTGGTGCGCCAGTTTTACATCCTTGACGGTGACATCATTTTGTTGATCCAACCACGCACGGCCCTTGCCAGATTTGACGTGCCAGAACGGTTGCAGGTTCACGGGCGCATCTTCGGCCTTTGGCAGTATTGCTGCTTTGGCATTGATCCCTAAATCTTTCAGGGCGGCTACTGCGGATTTTGCACCGCTTTTCAAAGCACCAGTGGTTGAGAATATGCCTGATGCTGCACCTGCAACGGATAGGCCTGCAGGCCCGTCTTTGCCAGGGATAAAGGCGGTGATATCTGCGTTCCATTCAGGGCGGCCGCGTTGGTGGCTGCTGATATGAACGTTAGGATTCCAGCCACCTGATACGCCTAATGCTTCGCAGTGTACGTGGCAGTTTGAGCCATCTGCCAAACGCACGGTCAGTTGTTTGACGCCGAGGCGGCCCAGTGAGTTGGTAACCTGTGCGCCTGCCAGAACTTCTACATCTGAAGAGTTTGGGGCATCTGTGCGGGTGTCTATTATGGCCGAGACTTTCACGCCTTTAGCTTGCAAATCAGCCGCTGTGCGGTGGCCGTCGTCATTGTTGGTGAAAATTGCGATTTCTTGCGCGGGCGTTGCCGCCCAACGGTTGACATAGGAACGGATGGCACCTGCCAGCATGATCCCCGGCCGGTCGTTGTTTTCAAACGCGATCGGGCGTTCAATGGCACCTGCGCACAGTAATGTGCGCTTGGTGTAGATGCGCCACAGAATTTGGCGCGGCTTGTCAGCGGCGGGGGTTGCAAGGTGATCTGACACCCGTTCAACCGCGCCATAAATACCGTGGTCAAAGGCACCGATTACAGTGGTGCGGGGCATGATGCGCACGTTGGGCAGGCTGGTCAGTTCTGCCATGGTTGTGGCTATCCAGTCGGCGGCGGCGGCATCATCCAGTGTGAATGTTTCCGCGTTCAGGCGGCCGCCCATAGCGTAGTCTTCATCCGCCAAAATGATGTTTGCACCTGCACGTCCTGCGGTCAG
>JAESRV010000037.1 GCA_016764475.1 Amylibacter sp. | reverse complement strand
AATCCTTACAGGTACAACAACAGCTTGCGACGCAATCACTTTCGATTGCCAATAAGGCCCCTCAAAGTATCTTAAGTCTATTCCGGTAATAGAACCCTCTCCCGGTTCTAGGAATGGATACAGGGGTGGATTGAAGTATGAGTAGTTTTGTAAAAGTAGAGGGTAATTTGTTCGTTGTGTTTTTCGTTTATGTGGGTGACTTCAACCGTCTCTGTATTCTGGGACTAATCAATTAGGTAAACTAAATGCAGGTGACTACACTTTCTTTTAATAACATGGGTTCCTACGGGGACCTGTTTCCAAACCTTTTACGGGCGCGAAAACAATCCTTTATTATCGATAATAATTGGGATTTACCCGAAGCGGATGGAATGGAATATGACCAATATGATACGCCCGCCAGTCGCTGGATTGTTGTGCATGAATACGGGGAAATTCTGGCGGGAATTCGGCTGACACCGACAACGGCGCACTGCGGAATTTACACTTATATGATTGCGGATGCACAAAAAGGCTTATTGGACTCAATCCCGTCAAATCTTTTGTATATGCCAGCACCAGTTGATGAACATATTTGGGAGTCATCGCGTGTGTTTGTTTCCAAAAAGGTTCCGGCAAAGATGCGGTTGCGTGTACAAGAAAGACTGATGAGGCAGCTTATAGATACGGCAAAATCTTTGGGCGCAGAACAATTGATGGGTTTGGTTCCCGCAGTATGGGAGCGCTGGATTAGTAAGCTTTCACTAGAAGCTGGGGCCGCTGGGCCAAAAATGAAAATCGACGGTACGATGAATCAAGTTGCCTTGATGCGCTTCAAGGCATACCCTTAGGGTTTACAAGGTGAAAATTACTTGTGAGCTAAACTGAACTGGTACATACAGGATATTTTTGTTTCAAAATACGGAAATCAGGATAAACTTTTGTTGAAAATTGGGGTTATACCTACAGAATGCCCATTCTTAAAAATCAGCTGAAAGATTTTGCATACGCTGGCCTTACATTGGTTTGGCAGCGCCAACTCATGTTTTTTGGTGCCGCTTTTATGATGGGCTATTACATAAACATTAAAGTTGCGGTCTTTTGCTATCTGCTTATTTTGATAAACGAAATAATCGACTTTCAAATTTTCAAACACATCTTAAAATGGAATGGGCGCGGCGCCAAAACTGCAAAATGGTTCTTACACCTGCTTATTCTAAACTCTTCATTCGGGGCAATTATAGTCTGTGTCTTTATAATTATTATGGCAAATAAAGAAGGCAATCCTTTGCATTTTACGCCTTTGTTTTTACTTTTTGCCGCTGGCCTATTTGCCGCAATGAATAATCATCAGCTGCTCAAAGTTCTGCTTGTCCGGTTGGGTTTTTACGGGGGGACCTTCATATATATTCCCTCCGCAGAGCTTTGGAAAATGTACGTATTAGGTGAAGAGGCTGTGCCGGCAATCCGCCAGTCTATCGAAACAAGTTTATGGCTGCAGTTTTTCACCGTATTGTTTGTTTTGTATTTTATTGTGGACTGTTCGCGGATTTTTCTTCGCATGTATCGCAAAGGTCAAAACCAAAAAACAGCCATTGAACTGGAACGGGATCGCGCAAAGCAAGCATATGTGTTGCAATCCCAGTTTGTTTCTGTGGTTAGCCATGAGTTGCGCACGCCGTTAACCTCTATCAAAGGTGGTTTGGGTTTAATCGAAAGCGGTGCCTTGGGCGAGGTTCCCCCCAAGATTAAAAGCATCACTGCAATTGCGTTTAAAAACAGTATTCGCTTGGGCGCTTTGATCAATGACCTTCTAGATGTGCAGAAATTTGAATTCGGTAAAATGGAACTGAAACTGGATCAGGTTAATCTAGCCAGTTTGGTGAAAGATTCTGTTGAATCCAACCAAACTTTTGACCAGTCATTAAACGTGACCTTCAATATGATTGATATAGACACGCCAGTTAATGTTGAGGGCGATTACAATCGGTTGATGCAGGTCATGGCAAATGTTTTATCGAACGCGGTTAAGTTTTCAAATCAGGACGGGACCATCGATATTTGGATTGAAACCTTCGATCAAATTGCACGGATTTCAGTACGTGATTATGGCAGCGGTATTCCTGAGAACTCAAAGGGTAAGGTTTTTGGGCAATTTTCACAGGTGGATGGTTCTAAGGAACGCAAAATAGGCGGTTCTGGTTTGGGGATGTATATCACCAAAAAGATCATGGATGCGCACAAAGGCAGCATTGATTATGTAAGTGAGCTGAACGAGGGAACGACTTTCTTTGTCACAATACCCTTGAGCGAGCAAAAATAGCCAAAGTTAGCTATACGCGCCTCTGCGAGCTGCAAAAATGGATTCTATATTGATAGTAATCGGTACAAACTGCCCGCCAGAACTGGTGTTTACCGCCGCTGACATTAACTGCACGGCTGCGTTTGCTGATACATTTGCGCTATTTTGCGCGTCTTTAATCGCAATATAGCGCAACACCAGTTTGTTAACCACTTTGGGGTCATTTAGATTTTGGATGTCGACCCTGTCAGTTATTAAGGCCGCCAGCTTATCAATATTCAGGCCGGCGGCCTCGCTTGGGATTCCAATTGCAGTGCGTATAAACTCGGACAGCACGGTGCTTTTAAGAAAATCATACGGAGAGCTTATACTGCCCGCCTGTTTCCTAAACTCTAATACGGTGCCGATCGTTTCATTTTGATCCGTCTGTATATTGATAAATTGGCGTTCCAGAAAACGTTCAACCATGGCTTCTTGCCAGGCCGGATTTAATGTATTGGTATTGCCAATTCCGTTGGCTGCAAAACCCAAACCCTGATGAATGTCTTTAAATCTTTGGCTGGTCAAACGATTAACCAATGATGTGCTGTCGTTGATATCACTTTTCAGCACTTTGGCCATCAAGGCTTTGCCAAAAATCTGATCTTCCAAATCGTAGGCCTTCATAACGAAGCTATAAAGCTCTCGATCGTCCAGCAGCTGGTCAACAGTTTGAATGTTACCGATACGTTCACGAAAGCTGTTTATTTCACGGCTGCCTTGCGCAGAATTTCTGATAGAGTTGATTTGCCGATCACGGGTAGCATCGACCAAGGCCAAGCCGGTTAATGCGCTTAGGCCTTGTAACGAAATCATTTAACCTGTTCCTCGTGCGTCTCTGAAGTATTTACGTGAAGCATTAGGTTTAACAGGTCACGTTCATGTTTCATCAGACCACTTAGCGCACGCAGGGCTTTGTAGTAATCGCCAGTGCTGACAAAATTTGCCGCATTCAGGATATTATCTGTGTAATCAGAGCCAAATACCGTTACCAATTCTGCAAGGCTTTTTTGTATCTGTGGGTTGAAATCATCGCGTAATTCAGCGGCAACAAGAACGGTTTGAATAAGGAAGTAAACTCTGGTGACGGGGGTTGTCACCTCTTGTTCTTTTAGCAGATCATGGCCGCGCACAACGTCTGCTTGATTTTCAATGGTCAGGGTTTGCCGCCGCGCTGCATTACGGATTATACATCCGTTGATGATGATCCGCTCCTCTGGTTTTAAGGTTAATCTTAGCGGCAAAACATTTAATCCCCGGTTATTGGGCTTATACCAGCCAACCCAGAAATTATATTTTGGTTTACAGCGATAAGATCGCGCACCCCGGCAGACCCGCCCATAACAGAATTGGTCTCACGTTCCACCCAAAGCGCAATAGACAACAATGATGCTTTCAGTCCTGTTGGATGCGCGTTTTCTTTGGTGGCCAAATCATTTTTCAACATATTCCAGAACAGTTGGTTTTCAATAAGATTTTCACCCAAGCCGTTATAGAGTATCCCTAAACGTTGTTCGGAACTAATGTCGCCATCATATTCTTCAGCGTTTTTAGCCAAGGCCCCTGTGATGCGTGTTAATACACGGCGTTCTATCTGGCGTGGCGTTTCGCTTTCCCGAATAATGCTTTTATATGCTGCTAAGCCCATACTGGTTTCCTCTTTTTCTACATTTATTTGTAGATTATTATAAAAATCTAGACCTTTAATCAGGTTACGCTCAATCTGATTACCAATTTTGGTAGGGCGAAAATTTGCCCCGCCCTACCAATTCTTTGTTTAGATTAGGAGGGTTCTATTACCGGAATAGACTTAAGATACTTTGAGGGGCCTTATTGGCAATCGAAAGTGATTGCGTCGCAAGCTGTTGTTGTACCTGTAAGGATTGAAGCCGTGCAGCTTCTTTTTCCAAGTTGGCGTCAACAATACTGCCCACACTACTGTCTATACGATCCGTTAATTCCGTCAGGAACGTTTGTTGTGTCTCAACCGATTTCTCAGCAATACCCAGTGACGTTGCCGAGCTTGTGGCTGCTGTCAGTTGGGTTGCAACCGCTTGAAGATCCGCAGCCAGAAGTGCCGTGGTGGAACTTGTGGTCAGGTCAATAGCGGCCAGGGCGGATTGGATTGCCCCTAGATCCTGCTGGTTAAAGCTGATCGTTGTCGTGCTGATAGACCCACCTGACGTACGCGAAATACCGGTCACAACGGTAACGGCAGATGTGCCATTAACCAAATCAGTGCCGTTAAAGGTTGATTGGCTGATCGTAGTATTGATCCGTTCTGCCAATGCGTCCAGTTCGTTTTGTACAGAGGCCCGAACACTGGATGATCCGCCTTGGGCGAAAGCAACACGTTCAGAGAACTGATTAACCAGATTCACAACAGTTTCAGCACCAAGGCGCGCTGTTGAGATAGAGTTTTTTGTCAGTGTCAGACTATCATTGATTGAGTTGAAAATCCCACTGTCACTTTTCAGCGATTCAGAAATACTGAAGAACGCGGCATTATCCTTACTGGAAGCCACCTTCAGGCCAGAACTGATCCGGTTTTGTGTTTGATCGAGATTCGTATTGATTGACCGTAAGGCCGACAACGCCGCTGTTGCGGAGTTGTTAGTTAATATAGAAGACATAAGCTGCTCCAATTTTCTGCTTCAGGTAAATCGTCTTTCTGACGAAATGCGGCTTTCACCACGCCTAACGCTAACACATTAGTATCGTTAAACAAGTATTTATTTATCCACAGGCAATTCAGATTTAAACAGATCGATCAATTTGTTGCTCAAATGAAACAACTTCAGGGTGTTTTTCCCCTGCGGAACCATAAAGGCCGTCTAGATTGTGGCGGCCCCTAATGCGTGCAATTTCGACGATTATTTCTTTTGTGGCTTTCGTCATATTGGCTAGAAGCTGTGCATCTTCTTGGATCAAGCTAAGCAATTCGGTTAAATCATTACGTAGGTTTTTGCTGTCAGCGGTTTTGGTTGTAAGCTGGGCTTCTATACCCGGGGACGCGGCTTTTAAGGTTTCAAGCAGCAGGGTTTTTTGTTCATATAAATCCAGTACATGATCCAGATCGCCGTTGTTGATGGCCGCAATTTCTGCGTTCAGTAATATAATAAGGTCTTTGATTCCAGAGTTCTCTTTGGCGATATTCGGGGGTTTCAATATTTTTTTCATTTATTGTTCTCCTTGCTTTTTTGCGCTTTCATAACTGTTAATCGCAGCCTCTATACTTTGTGCGATGCCCGTGCTGTGTTGCCCGGCAATTTCATCAGCGATGGCACTTGTTAGAAAGCTACGCCACTTTTCTTCTGCCTCGCCACCGCCAAATGTGCCAATATTTACGGTCTTCATCATTTCTTCGACGACATGGGATAAGAACATCGCTTCAAATTCGCGCGCGGTGTTCTGCGTTTTGGTTAATACCTTTGGAGTGCTTTGAAGTGGGCGGGTATTTTCAATATCAACTGATTTTATCAAGGCTTCCATTTGTCTGACCCCTTAGATGATTTCCAAATACGCATGTAATGCGCCTGCGGCCTTTATGGCTTGTAGAATAGAGATTGTTTCTGTGGCCCCGACCCCGATTGCGTTTAATCCGTCTACAAGACGTTGCAGACTGACGTCGCCCTCAAGAACGGTAAATTTAGTGGGCCGGTTTTCAACCACAACTTTGGTTTCCGGTATCACCACGGTTTCTCCGATTGAAAAAGGTTCGGGTTGGCTAACCGTTAGCGTGTCTTCAACTAAGATGGTAAGCCCGCCCTGGCTGATCGCAACCCGATCAATACGCACATTTGCACCGATGACAATTGTGCCAGAGCGGGCATCTATGATGACTTTGGCAATATTATCCGGCACCACCCGCAGGTTTTCAATAGCGGCCATCAAATCAATGATTGCCATTTTTCCGGGCGGATGTACTTCCACTGTAGAAGGATCAAGTGCAACGGCAACATTGGGCCCCAAGGCTTTATTGATAGCCTCTTTAACGCGGGTTACAGTGGTAGAGTCTGGTGTGCGCATAGAAAGCATGACAGATTTAAGGCTGCTCAGTACAAACTTAACCTCATTTTCAACAATGGCACCATTTTCGATACGTGCAACTGTTGGCACGCCTTGAACGATACTTGCGTTAATACCTTGTGCGACAAAACCCGCCACTGCAATCGGGCCTTGGGCGACTGCATAAATTTCCCCGTCAGCCCCGGTTAGGGGGGTGACGATTAAAGTGCCGCCGCGCAAAGATGTAGCATCACCCAATGAAGATAAGACAACATCTATTGTTGACCCTGTTTTGGCAAAAGGTGGTAGCATTGCTGTGACCATGACGGCGGCGGTATTCTTGGTTTTAAGATTATCGTTAGACAGATTGCCTACGCCCAAGCGTTCTAACATGCCTTCAATGGATTTCTTGGTGAACGGGCTGTTTCTGATGCGATCCCCAGTTCCGTTTAGGCCAACAACCAGCCCGTAACCCACCAGTTGGTTTTTGCGAATACCTTCGAAGGATGCAATATCTTTGATCCTGACCTGGGCAAAACTATGGCTGGCCGTCAGGAATATAAACGCAAGGCCAAGCAATGCTGCCGGCCAAAAGAGTGTAAGTTTTCGATCAATAGGCACGATGTTTCCCTAAATTAAGCAAGCAAAAGGCGTATGGTTGGTTTATTTAATAGCATTATTAGTAAAAATAGCAAGAATAGAGTAAGCTTAATTCTATTAATTCTTCTTTTACTTGACCTATTTGGAATTAGCTGCCAAGGTTCGCTTGAACAATACATGTTTATTCATGTAATCCTAAATGAGAGATCATGCTGTCATATGATTAATGTATTCCTTTACGAACCAAGAGACGAATGTCGGGTCGGCATTATTACAGAGCTTTTATCTGCGCAAATGATCCCGGTGGAAATTAACGATGGCTTTTTTAAAGGAAACTTGTGTGCGCTAAATAATACTAAGACTGCCCCGCAGCCTTTTTTGATGGCAAGCGCCCCGCGCACTTTGGATCACATCCGCAATTTGCGCGCAGCCGGCTGCCGTAATCCAGTTTTGGTGTTGCGCGATGTACGGAATGTTTGGGAAACCGCTGCCGCGCTGGATGTTGGTGCCGATGATGATATTATTGCCCCGGTAAGTGGCGTTGAAATAAGATCAAGAATAAGTTCGATTGCGCGTAGGGCTTATGGGCAGGTGACAGAGAGCATGACGATAGGTGAGGTTACCGCCTATTTTGATGGACGTAATCCAGAGATTTCAGGTAAGACGGTTAAGCTTTCACCGCGTGAACATACGATATTCCAATACCTGTTTACGAACGCCCCAAAAGTGATGTCCAGGATTGCGGTTTATGATGCAGTTTATAGTTTGGCGGACAGTCAACCCTTCGATAAAGTTATAGATGTTTACGTGTGCAAAATCCGCAAAAAAATCAGCGCGGCAGCTGTTTCTAAACATCACTATATTGAAACGGTCTTTGGCCGTGGTTATAAATTTTCATCTTTGGAAGAGACTTTTCCGATTATGCCGAGCCGGCAAGCGATGGTGGCTTCTATTTGAATGCCCAAAGTGGCAATACAAAACTAGTATGATATTTAGCGATTTTTATACGCTGTATTTTGTAATGTGATCTATCTCACATATCAGTTGCTGTTCGCTTACTTATTGCGGCTTTTTATTTTGAATTTTCGGACAGTTTTAAAGCACTTATATTTCCGCCCTTTTTCATGGCTGTAATCTGCGCGTATTTAATAGGAATTTTAAAAATTATGTAGGTTAAGAAGATTATCTGGCCAAATAAGTAGGCTGGAATATTGCACCCTATGGGGGTATCACGAAAGCGTGATGTCAATAATTTGCTTAAGGTAACTTGAAAAGTTCAAATTTATTATTTATTTTAAAGTCAACCCTGAGATATGTTAAGATTGTGCAATTTGTGTGGCGCAAAAAAGGCGACGCTTCTGCATTAACTTTACTGAATATCATAGAGTTTTTACATATATGTAGTTTATATCGTAGTAACCACTACTATACTTAGTGTCATTTTATTAACAATTACATACTTTAATGAAAGCACGTTAAAGGTTATTAAAGATATATAAATCATAGTAAACGGTATTTGTGTAAAATTGGAACTGCAAGATTGGGCTGAATATGCGTAACGAAACTTTATTAGAAGGCATTTGGCAGGGGGACGTAGTCTCCTCTCAAAGTAGAATGTCTAAGGAAATTCAGCACCTCTTAAAGCTAATGCTGCCACTTCACACTGTTTGTTTGAGTGCTAATTCTGCCGTGACTTGCAGCCGCATTATTCCGGAAGAAATTGAGTTATTACCAGCATTGTCGTTGGGCGATATTCTGGCTGAAGAACTATCAACAATTGTTCCGCCCGGGTCAATGATTGTGGTCTTAAAAGACCACGATTGTAAGGCCGTAATGAGCAAGCAAGACATTTCCTTTCAATTAGGTCTTATCATTGGTGATGTTCTTTTAGGCATCGTAGGCGATGGGGTTTTCCCACTACAGTATGAGACAGAAGCACTGCGAGTGATGGCAAATTCATATTGCAGCCTTGCTGAAAGCCTTGAGCGGAAACAGAAAACGATATGCTCAACCAGGTTTCAAAACGGCCTGTCTAAATCGGTAAGTGAGTATTGGAATGGGCCTGCTCAGAGCACCAGAAAGACCACCCTAAAAAGCTCAAATGAAATGGTGTTGTTTTGTCGGTATCTAAAAGCGACAAGCCCTTATATCTGGTCGCGTAAAGCAAACCAAAAACATGTCAATTTATCGAAAATCTATAGCAAATCACGCAATTGCCATACATGGAAAGTTGACATTGTTGAGGCGGTTCTAGGTGAGATATTATCTGATACAGGCCAAGTTTATAATCATTAACATACACAAGTATTAAGTATTCTTAATCTTATTTAATTTTTGTAAACCAAAGATTACTTTTATTATATCGCAAGATATGCTTATCTATTCTTATCTTTAAGAATAATAGAGCTTCCTGTTAATGATGTCTTTATCCTATCAAGCTGCAATACAAGAACCGTTGTTGGGTGTTACGCAAGAGCGGCTGGCTATTAAAAGCTGGCAAAATGACGGCGACCGCAGTTCTTTAGAGCTTCTGGTGCGGTCCCATGCGCGGCAAGCTTGGGCGCAAGCAATCAGTTGTGCGAACAATCCTGTGCATGTGGAAGATTTGGTGGTCGAAGGCATTATCGGCTTGATCCGCGCTGCAAATAATTTTGATCTAAAGTTCAAAGTGCGGTTTTCGACCTATGCGATGTGGTGGATATCCGCTGGCATTTCAGCTGCTTTGGCGCGGATTAAAATTGTCATAGACATACCAGCCAGAATTTATATTGAAGCATGTGGCAACCGTTTGGCCAAGGATAAAGTTGCACAAGTTCAGATGGCGATAAAAGGTATTATTCCTTTAGATCAGCCCATTGATGAAACAGGGGCTTTTGCGTTAAAAACCTTACAGTGCCCGGAACTGAATCCTGAAGAACTGATGGTTGAAAAATCGTCTTTGTCGGCCCTTTCGCGCACGCTTTATAAAGCAATGGAAGTGCTGACCCCAGCCGAGCGTAAGATTATTAAAAGATTAAAATTAAAGCACAATCCAGATTGCGCGCGGGATTTGGCTGTGGAAATGAAAATGACCCAGACAAGGCTACGCCAGCTTGAAAGACATGCGTTGATGCGGTTGCGAAACGCGTTGCTGAGTTGTGGCTTTGAACTTGAAATGTTGGGTTAAGGGACATTAAGAATGGAACATAATACAAGCATACTGTCATCCTCAGCGCAAAGCGGGCCGGCCATTAAGACCCAGGCAGGGCTTGATCCGGCTAAGGCACAAGGTGAAGCAGGTGGCGTAAAGTTCGGGGAAGTGATGCGTGAGGCGTTGCAATCCGCGCAAGAAAGCCCGCCGGAACAAGTGACTGCTTTTGCTGGGTTGGAACAGCAAATAGCGGAATTGTCAGCAGAAACCGAAGCCTTATTGGTTACGGCTGAACCTGAAGCTGTAGAGGGTATTCTTTCACAAGCGGTCACTCAACTATGGGAGCTGATCGGAAATTTTGACACGCAAAATGGCACACAATTTGTGTCAGAACTGTCTGAAAACCTTACAGAAGCAGTGGATATACAAGGCACGACGGATATAGCGGAATTATTATCGACGGCACTTATACAACCAGCTAATCCCCTGATTGCACAATCGGTGGTTTCGGAAGTTCCCACAGCTTTAGGCCGTGTGGAAATGCAATCGCTTGTTTTTGTGCAAGGACAGCCCCAAACTGGTGATGCACCGCTTTTTGCAAATATCACTAATTTATTGTTGCAATCACAATCCTTGGCGCAAAACGGTCAAAACCCTAGCACTGCCTTACAGGTCATCGCAAATGCGTCTACTTTAGAGGGTATTGAATTACTGCCTAAGGCGGTATCTGATTGGCCGCAGCAAATTCAGCAATTCGCTGTAGAAACCCCATCGAAAAACCAAGCTTTGGAAAACACTGTTGCAGGGCAGTTGGCGGCGGAATTGACCAATACGGCTAGCAAGACGGGTGCTGATACAATACAATTATCCGGAGGCGATGCTGTAAAAGCCAAAGTGAAAGAGCTTTTGGCGGTTTCTGCCCAGGCGATTGTTTTAAGTGCGAATACACCCGCTACTTCAGGTGAAAATCTAGGCCAGTTATTGCAGGCAAGAACAGAGCTGCAAAACTTAACTACCGCTACTTTGCCAGTACACACTCGCCCAGCCAGAAGCTTTAGCCAAAATGTTGCCAGTCAAATGCAGGGCAAACCGATTGGTGAAGGTATTACACGCATTGAACTTGCGCCACGCGGCCTGGGAAATGTTATTATAGAATTACAGAAAAAAGAAACCGGCGATATTCAGATTATTGTGAAGGCGGAAAACCCAGCGGTTTTACATGCTTTGCGTACAGACCGTGAGATGTTGCTTTCGGTATTATCTGATGAGGTTTCTGCCCAAGATGGTGTTGATCTTCAGTTTGAAGAATTTAGCGAAGGGCAGTTCATGCGTGATGAAAACGGGGTTAATTTTGGTGAAAATCTGGCGCAATCAGAATTGGAAAACGAAGAGGATGAGAATTCTGTTAACCCTGCGCCTATTGTAAAGCAGCCACTTGGCGAAGGTCAGTTAGATATACTCACCTAATAAAAAAGGACGATACCAATGGAAATTTCTTCACAAACCACCCAAACAGGAACACCAACCGTAGCTAGTGAGGCGCAAACGCAGCTTGGGCTGGACCTGGATAATTTTCTGATACTTTTAACCGCTCAAATTACAAACCAAGATCCTTTGGAGCCGATGGATTCAACAACTTTTGTTTCGCAACTTGCGCAGCTGTCACAGGTGGAACAAGCGATCACAACAAATGATAATCTTGAACGGTTGGGTCAACAGCTTGCCAGTTCCAATGAATTTTCTGATGTGCAGTTAATCGGGCGTGAAGTGGTGCTTGCGTCAGATAAGTTGGACTTAAGTTCTGGGCAGGCGCAGATACAATACGAATTAAGTGAAGAAGCCCAGCAAGTTAGCATTAACATTATAGGGCTTAATGGCGATGTGATAAAAAAAATCACGGGCCTACCAGAAGCCGCAGGGGTGCGCCAAACAGTTGATTGGGATGGGCTTAGCGCGGCTGGCCTGCAAGTTGCAGATGGGGCTTATAAATTTGAAATTGTTGCCGTCAATTCAGAGTTAGACCCAGTTTCATACCAAAGTTTTGCAGTGACACATGTTGAAGAGCTGGCTTTCAGAAACGGCCAACCAACATTGCTATTGCGCAATGACCAAGAAGTGTCTTCAGGGGTTATTCTTGCTGTAAGGTAGATAAAAGTGCTTTTTCTGGGGACAGTTAGCCGTCCACACTGGTTTCTTGAATGTAGTATCCAACGGAACGTACCGATTTGACCATATATTTTGATTTCAAATTACTTTTTAGTTTCTTGCGAATATTTGTGATGTGGACATCGTATTTACGGTCACCATAAACCCAATCACGGTTTTCCATATATTGTGAAAGCCGGTTTCGCGTTACAATTTTTCCGCCAGAACCAATCAGAAGGTTCATGATTTCCAATTCGGTCTGTGTCAGCTTTGCTTTGGCGAGTGTATTTTTGATGGCTTGTCTGTCATCATTCTCCGGATGAGCGGTTTGCTGTAGCCGCAGCTTTAACCGCGCCTTAAATTCCAGTGCTGAAAAGGGGATGTGCAATACATCGTCTGCACCAGCGGCAAATGCTTCGGCGGCACTTTCATCTGTGTTCAAGTGATCCAACACAAGTATTGTCCAATCTACCAAACGCACACGGCAGAACTTTATAAGTTTCAAGCTGCTGTCAGTTTTATGATTATTCCCGATAATTAATAGGCCGGATTTAATGCCAACCATAATTTGGCGATGTTCATTGCATGGTGACGCGCATTCCATTATTTGTTGCGCACCAATAGAATTGATCTGGGTGGTAATCTCTGTGCGTAATATTTTACTGCTTTCGATAAGGATAACCAGTTTTATCATTTCATCCATCGTGTAATCGGTTCCTTAATTGGCGTCTTTAGTGTGATTTTAATGCACTGCCGAAACGTACAATCACAACTTCTGGGTAGCTGTAGGATTTAGAGTATAGTTAAGATTATTAATATTACAGCAAAAATTTTGTCAACAGCAAGAAATAATCAAAGGTTATAGTTAGTTATAGGAAAAGAATGTACATTATTACGCTCAAAGCAAAGGATAATTTGACTAAATTATCAGAAATGATGTACAATATAAGGATAGTGGACTAGTACACTTAACTATAAAGAACAAAAAGATCAGTCTCGGCCAGAGCTTAAATTTGGTTGGGCCTAGAAAATGGGGATTTAAACCCATTCAAATCAATGTAGGTTAAAGGCAAGTAACATGAGTAATAATAAATCGCACGACACGATGATTTCGCGCATCGTTGCATCTTATGCGGCGCGAACCGATGTAACGCCAAATGATATTGTTGAGCTGATATCCAAACTCAGACAGGAATTTTCAACAGAAATTGCTGTGGGCGCATCAGAGGCCAAAATAAATACAGACAAAATAAAGCCAGCTTTGCCAATAGATCAGGCAGTGACGCAAGATCAGGTATTTTGTCTGTGTTGCGGTAAAGGCTTTAAAATGCTCAAACGCCACCTTGGTGTAGAGCATGGCTTGAACGAAAGCGAATATAGAAAACTGTTTGATTTACCAGAAACTATGCCCTTGGTGGCCCCCAGCTATTCTGATAAAAAAGCGGCCCATGCAAAGCAACTTGGTTTGGGCAAATACCATCGGGAAGCCTCTAATCGCGATGAAGCCTATACAGAATAGTTTACGTTTGCTGTCTTTCTCATGATTTTTCAGCGACGGAAGGTTTCGGATGTGTTTAGCCAGTATACTATTTTAGCAATGATATATTTTCATAAAAGGCACGTCTGGAATGGCTGACAAGACCACTGTAATAATTATAAAAAAAGTTGAAGGTGATGGCCATGGCGGCCATCACGGCGGCGGTTGGAAAGTTGCTTATGCGGATTTTATGACGGCGATGATGGCGTTCTTTTTGCTTATGTGGATACTGGCCTCATCGGACGAGTCTGCAAAGCGCGGGCTTGCAGATTATTTCACGCCCAGCCTGTCACAGGCAGGTGGACGGGGTCAGGGGCTTTTGGACGGGACGGTCATAGGCGAAGAAGGTGTGCTTGGGGGTGCGACTGGGCCAAAGAATGTTGGTGACCTTCCCAATTTTGGCCAAGAGAACCCGCTAATTGTTTTTGACAGCCGCCTACGGGATGAAACGCCAAATGTCGTTGTTGAATATGAGGTGGTTCCAGAAGAGTTCATGACTGAGAACGGAAAGTTTGATGCCCCTAAAAATAATAAAGCAGCAGAAATAAGTATAGAGGCTTTGCAAGAAGCCCAGAAATTGAAAAACCAACAAGCATTACGTGACGCGCTTTTAGAGGCGGTTAAAGAGGAAATTATAGGCGTAATAAAATCAGACTCCAAGATTTCTGGATTGACCGAAAATTTGATTTTTGAGATCGTGCCAGAGGGGCTTTTGGTGCAGATGGTTGATCATAAAAAACAACCCATGTTCCGCACTGGTAGTGCTAAAGTGCCGGCAAGTACGCGCGAGGTTATTCAAGCCATCTCACAAGCGATTTCTGGATTGAGCTACCCGATTGAGATATCCGGCCACACAGATGCAAATGCATTTACCCACCAAACGGGGTATGATAATTGGGATCTTTCCACAGATCGTGCAAATGCTACAAGGCGGATCATGGTTTCTGCGGGCGTTAACCCTTCAAAAATTACACGGGTATCCGGCTTTGCTGACAAGCGTTTGCTGAATGTGCAAAACCCCAAAGCCCCTGAAAACAGACGCATTGGTATCTTGCTGCTTTACCCTGATCCTGCTTTGAAATTATAAACTTAAGTAAACACTATTGCAGTGCTATGCCTACTAATTTCTGATCACCAGGCAGCTTTGAACGTTCAAGGATGATCTTTGAAATTGCTTGGGAACGCACGATATTAAGCTTGGCAAAAATAGGGGCCGCAGCACGTTCCTTCATTTGACCAAGAACCATGACAGTCACTTCCATATCCAACGTGTTCATAATTGCAGCGGCCTCTTTGGGTTTCATTCCGCTGTAAATTGAAACCAAGCGTTTTAAATCATCGCTTTTGGCCTGCTCTATGCGCATCAATAAACCTTCAAGATCTTGCTTTAAACCGCTCAGGCGCGCGGTTTCCTGTTTTAGCTTTTCTTCCGCAAGGCTTATAGATGCGCGGCGTTCATTCAAGGTTGCTTTTTGCACATTCAAAAGATCACGTTCATTTTTGATAGCCAAAAGAAGCTCTTCTGGTTTTTCGCATTGTTGTGGCGCCATCTCCACCTTGGCATCCTCTGCGTTTTCGCTGGCGAACCCAGCATTTACCAGTGAAAATGATTGTTGCTTACCACTGTCTGTGGTGTCAAATAAGGGTGCTGCAAATTTTGCACCACCTGTAACTGCTAGAAACAAAAGTAATATACGTAAAGAAATAACCCGCCTCATAGCTCTAGTTTTTCTGCGTTTTCAAAAAAGCTTTTTACCAGTTCAGATTTTCCTGGCAGCGAAATTTGCCCAATATGGTTTTGCATGGGCTTTCTGCTGGTCTCAAAGGTTAAATTTTTCTTATTGAGGCCATTGTCAGCAGTTTTTTTTACGGGCCTGACATCCGCTTCATCGGGAACAGTTGCCTGTTTAAACTTTTCAAGCGAGGTTTCCGACTGATCCACCGCTTTTGAAAACTGACTGATCATGGGTTCCATTTCTTTTAAGGCGGCCAGCAATTTTCGAACCCTTAAATCCATCAGATAAGTATAGCCGATTGACCCTATTAAGAGTGCTAAAATCATTCCGTTTATTATGATTGTCATCATGATGCTAACTTTCCACTTCGTTTAATATTTTTGATATACGTAAGGCCACTGACCCATTTTTACGGCAGCCCATAGCGGCCTGAAACATTTGTTTGCCGCTACATTCGACCACCAATTCATGTTCGGTGTCTATGCCAATGTCCAACACCTGACCGGGTCGCCAGGCTAGAACCTCGTGCAAGGGTACGGTCAATTCTTGTAGGATTGCAGTTAGGTTAACATCGGTTCCTTGCAAGGATTTTGTGATTGCGCTGCGCCACCCGCTTTTCCCGCTTATGTCGCCACCATGAAATGGTTGGGAAAAGGCCGCTTCGGCAGTTTCAAACGCAATATAAGGAATGATAAAGGTGATCTGCCCGCCTTGCTCTTCAAGCAGAACTTCCATTGTAACTTTTACACAAGAGCCTGCCATAGGCGTGAAGCTTAACTCTTCGGGATCATCTTCTAATGCATCGATATTAAACTCTACCGCCGTGATATTTGAGAAYTGGCGACCGAGTTCGCGGATRGTAACTTCATAAAGTTTTGTGGTGATACGCTTTTCGATCCCGGTAAAACTTCGGGGCTTTCGTGGTTTGGACGAAGGYTGCCCACCTAACATTGTTTGCAATATTGTAAAAATAAGTGCGGGTTCAGCAATAATGGCTAATGATCTACCCCAAGGTTTGGCGTTTATTATGCCAAAAAGATTAGGTRCTGAGAATTCTTTTAATGCCTCAGCACAAGACATGTATTCAAAAGATTTCAYTACCGCTTCAGCTTTAACSGRGGTGTATTCAGTCATCGCATGGGAAAGAGTTTCTTCGAATTGGGAAAAAAGCGCTTCCATCATCGGAAGTGGCCTGTAATTGCTTTTAGATGCCGCGATAATTTGTTCTNCGATGGGCATCGCCGAAAGATTTTTGTCTGGTATTGTTTGAGCGGTTTCAGTCATGATTATCGGTCTACTTTATTGCACAATGATATCGGAAATAAGCACCTCTTTGGGGGCTTCGCTTTCTGTAACGGCGCGTACCCGCCGTAAAAGCTCTGATTTTAATCGCACCACACCAATGGTGCCACTTAGGTCGCGTTCGGTTAATTGACGCAGATAGTTCTGAAAAGCATCACGGATGTAGATTTTGCGTTCTGATATATGTGCGGCCCCTTCGATGTTTTCATCAAAGACAAGCGCAAGGTTAAGCTTCAGAAAACGGGTGGTTCTGCGCCCTGTTACGCTAATGGACGTGATGTTCACTATAATCTCTTTCATTGGGTCAACGGTCAAATCTGCGTTTGAACCGTTATCATCTTCTTCGGGGTTTGCCCCATGATCTGCTGCTTGATCGCCACTGGCAAGTTCAGTGTCCTTTTTTGATCCGTTGATCAAAGCCATGACCCCGTCTGTGCCCAAAGAAACCACTAATCCGCCTGCAGCAGCAGACAAGCTTAGGACAATGGCCAGAACCAAAATAGGCCATTTTCGCGATGGTTTCTTTTCAGATTCATCGGTTGTTGCCACTTCTGTTTTTGTTTTAGCCATAGATTACCTGCAAAAGATCATAAATA
Organism: Amylibacter sp.; assembly: GCA_016764475.1. Taxonomy (GTDB): domain Bacteria; phylum Pseudomonadota; class Alphaproteobacteria; order Rhodobacterales; family Rhodobacteraceae; genus Amylibacter. The sequence continues at coordinate 64,173 of JAESRV010000037.1, read as the reverse complement.
ACATATATAATATGGATAATTATTTATGATTAAGCAAGTATAATATAATTCAATGCTTGCCTTTAAAGGATTAATGGGGTTATTTATTCTTACTACTGTCTTAGAAGGTGTTCAATTGAAAGATATTTTTGACAATCTTGCATCATTAGGGCGCACGCGCCTTTTGGCTTTGGGAAGTATTGGGCTGGGAATGGTCTTTGCTTTGGTGTTTGGGGTCGGCACGGCCATATCGCCAACCTTTGTGCCATTGTATAATGGCCTGTCAGCGGCAACGGCCAGCCAGCTTGTGAATACGCTTGAGCAAGCAGGCTTCAAGGTTAAGCTTTCCGAGGCTGGGTCAACCATCAATGTTGCGCAAAATCAAATCCCCCGTGCGCGGATGGCTTTGGCCGATAAAGGCCTGCCAAGCGAAGGCACGCCTGGCTGGGAATTATTTGACCAGTCTAGTGGCTTGGGCATGAACGGTTTCATGCAAAAAATCAATCGGCTTCGTGCGCTTGAAGGTGAACTGGCACGCTCCATCCAATCGCTTAACACGGTAGAAGCCGCGCGGGTGCATTTGGTATTACCAGAACGTGAAGCATTTTCCAGAACCAAACCGGCCCCAAGCGCATCTGTGATTGTGCGCAGTCGTACCAATGCATCGTTATCGCGCCGTCAAGCATTGTCTATTCGGGCTTTGGTTGCAGCGGCCGTTCCGGAAATGGAACAGGATAAGGTGGTTGTAATATCATCAAACGGTGAGATGATATTGGGTGATAGTAAGTCTGGCGCAAAGGATATAACGCTGGAAACCGTTAAGGTTGGTATTGAAAATCGTCTTGTGGATAATATTGCCGATATTTTGACCGCCCGCGTTGGTGCCGGGAATGCCCGGGTTCAAGTTGCGGTTTCGCTGAACCATGAACGGCGCGTTACTAGGGCAAAGAGCTTTGACCCTGATCAACAAGTGGTCAGATCTACAGAATCCAGTGAAGAAACCAGTAGCGATGGCGCGCCTCCCGGTGGTGGTACTGTTGATGTTGCAAATAATCTGCCTGATGCTTTGGGTGGCAACACGGGTGGTAGTGCTTCTTCCAGTGAAAGCGCGCTTATCAGAGAGGTGGTCAATTACGAAATTGGATCATCCAACACAGAGACAGTGCGCGAAGCTGGTGAAATTGAACGTATATCTGTTGCAGTTTTGATCAATGGCGTGCGCACAGTGGCCGAAAATGGCGATGTTACATATGAAAATCGCAGTCAGGATGAACTTGATCGTCTGCGACGTTTAATCGAGTCTGCGGCGGGTATTGATCTTAAACGTGGCGATAGCATATCGATCGATAGTTTGCAGTTTGTAGATCGTGGTGCTGGCCTTATCGAGCCTGTTGGTATTTCCTTTGGGCAAATGCTTTCAGAAAATCTGGCGTCTATTTTGCGGGGCCTTTTTGCACTTGGCCTGATTGCGGCGGTTTTGATGCTGGGCGTGCGCCCAACGTTGCGCCTGATGTTAGAGGCGCCAAAATTAACTGATGCAACACTTTTAAGTGCGGATGAGGCTGTTCAATTGCCGGATGCAAATAATTCAAGGGCAACCCCGATGATTGCCGAATCTACAGATAATGCCGCCATGCTTCCACCATTGATCTCTGGAAATGGCAGTCTGGAACGCCAAAGAATAAGTGCATTTACCAATATTGTTGAGCAGGAACCTGACGAATCCATGAAGATTATCAATCACTGGCTGGCTGAAAGAGCATAGAAATGACGTTGATATTCCGCCGTAATTTTGATGATGAACTTGACCGGGAAACCGGGAAAGATGCAAACGAGTGTACGTGTTCGCATCCGACACCAGAAGAGTTAGAGGCGCGTATTGAGGCCGCAAAAGAAGAAGCTTATCAAGCAGGGTTAGCGGCAGGCCGCAGTGAAGCTTTGGAACAGTTTCGCCAAGAAGCAGATCAAAATCACATCAATGCAGTGCAATCCATCAAAGATCATTTGGGCCATATCTTTGAAAAATCAGACAGCCATAATGATGCTTTGGAGGCGCAGGTTCTGGATTTTAGCTTATCTATATGTGAGCAGGTTTTCCCGTATCTTTTACACAGCCAGTCGCAGGAACGGGCAGTTAACCAGATCAAGAAAACCATGCGAATGGCCCTTGATAGCCCTTATATAAACATTGCGGTTTCAGAAACCGTATTGCCGCAGTTGGAACCGCTTATTGAACAAGCTGCGCAAGAGTTGGGTCTGACAGATCAGATCAAATTGCTAGCAGACCCAAAACTGATAGATGGGGCCACCCATATTGAATGGAAAAACGGCTTTATGGAATACAATTTTAAAATGGTCTGTGAGCGTATTTTAACCGCGTTGAAAGCGACCCAAGCAACCAACTTAAACCCTATTGCAAATGGAAGTGAAGCCAGTGTCTGAAGATGTGATCCCCCCGACAGATAATACGCCCCCCGACAAAGAGTTGAAAATGGAGGGCATTCTTCCTGAAATTGAACCTGACCAAGCTGTGCCAGCACTTGAAACCACAGAGCCACCTGCAGAGGGGGCCAGAGTTGGTAAAAGCATTGATGCGATGTTGAATGTTGGCATGAATATTCAGATTGTTCTGGGTTACAGCAGAATGCCAATTTCTGATTTACTAACATTAAGCCGTGGCTCGGTTATCGAGTTGGACAAAAAAATCGGTGAACCAGTTGACATTATTATCAACCAAAGTCTGGTGGCGCGTGGCGACCTGATAAAGGTCGGTGATAACCGCATTGGCATTTCTTTAACGGAAATAGTCAAAGACTATATTCTTGAAAGTTGATGATGAAGCTAGCGCGATTAGACTTTAACCTCTTTTCCTGCACAAGGTTGGCAGCATTGGTGTGTTTGGTTTTAGCCATAAGTTTTATGGTGCCTTCCACAGCGTTTTCCCAAGATGCGGGCGGCGATTTTCTGCAATCATTGTCTGGTGTTTTAAGCGATGCACCCGAAGGGTCAGATGAGCGGGCATCGCTTAGTGGCAATATCATACAACTTATCGCCTTGATGACAGTCTTAAGTATTGCACCGGGCCTATTGGTTGTGATGACCAGTTTCACGCGGTTTATTATCGTGTTTTCTGTTTTGCGTTCAGCATTGGGGTTAAACCAAACCCCGCCAAATATCGTGCTTTCAAGCATGGCGTTATTTATGACATTCTTTGTCATGCAACCGGTTTTTGAAGATGCATGGTCTGATGGAATACAGCCTTTGCTGAACAATTCCATCACTGAGACGCAAGCTTTTCCACGCGTGGCAGAGCCATTTAAGTTGTTTATGTATGCCAATACACGGCCCGTTGATATTGAACTTTTCCGCGATATTGCCGCGCGTAACAGTAATACTGAAACCGCAACGCTGAAAAACCCGCAAACTGTAGATGATGTCGGTTGGCGGGAACTGGTTCCAGCCTTTATGATTTCGGAATTACGCCATGCTTTTTACATCGGGTTCTTGATCTACCTGCCATTTGTTGCGATTGATCTGATTGTTGCATCTGTCTTGATGGCGGCTGGCATGATGATGATGCCGCCGGTTCTAATCTCGTTACCGTTCAAGGTGATTTTCTTTGTTTTGATTGATGGCTGGTACATGCTTGCCGGTAGTTTGATGGAAAGTTACGTTCCATATGCGGGAACCGGGATATGACACTTAAGTTTTGCGAAAATAAAGGATAACCAACGAAAATGTCGTCGACAACGCTTGCACAATCGAATTTACCTGCCGCCGCTTCTGGTGCGTCACGGTGGAAAAAATTCAAAGGCACAGAAAAAGCCGCTGTGGTTTTTTTGTGCCTTGGCGAAAAACGTGGTGCGGAACTGATGAAGAAACTTTCTTCGGAAGAAATTCAGCACATCACGGCAGCAATGTCAGGTTTGGGTGCTATTTCGGCCGAAGAAATAGAGGCGGTTATACTGGAATTTGCCGAACTGTTTGCTAAAGATAGCGGGCTGACCGGCTCTCTTTCGATTGCAGAAAATATGTTACGTGAGTTTTTACCGGAAGATCAAATTCAAGAGGTTCTGAATAAGATAAGGGGCCCGATTAAGGAACGTGATCTATGGACACGTTTCAACGCGCAGAGTGAAACCGTAATCGCTGAATATCTGATGAACGAGCATGAACAAACCGCAGCCGCGATCATTTCAAAATTAAGCCCGGCAATTGCAGCCAAGGTTATACCATTACTTTCACCAGAGGTTATGCAAGACGTTATTGAGCGGATGATCAGTATGGAAACTGTTCCAGGTTTTATCATGGAACAAATAGAAGAGACTTTGCAAACCGAAATTATAAACGACGTCAGCCATTCAAAAGAAACTGAAATGCAAGAACATATGGCCAGTATTTTTAACCATTTACAGTCAGATTTATTTGAAAAGATTGCAACTGGGTTACAGAAAAACCTTTCTGAAACTTTTGATGGCATCAAGAAGAAGATGTTTACATTTGACGATATGATTAACCTTTCAGCACAAGATTTGGCAAAAATTACCAGAGGCGTTCAGGGCAATACACTGCCGCTTGCATTGCGCGGGGCCAGTAAAGAATTACGCGATCATTTCTTGAATGCTTTGCCTTCAAGAAGCCGCGATATGCTGTTGGATGAAATGAATTCTATGGGTGCGGTGCGCGGGCGTGATGCACGTGATGCGCAGATGTTGATTGTTGAGCAGACGAAAATACTAGTTGATGAAGGCGTGATCGAGCTACCTTCTGATGGCGAAGAGGAAGATGACGACATCATCACCGAATAGGCCTTTATATCTCATCATGGTAGCGCAAGGTTGACCCCGTTGGTGGTTTGCGGCGGACATTGCGGCGCAGATCCATAACATAGCCGATAATTTCTGCAACCACCTGCCAATGTTCCACCGGCACTTGTTGATCAACCTCAACCCCTGCATGTAATGCGCGCGCCAACGGTTTATTCTCAATGATAGGAATTTCGTTGTCATTGGCCAGAAGCCGAATTTGTGCGGCCATTAGATCAGCGCCTTTGGCGACACAGATCGGGGCGGCATCCACACCCATTTGATATTTAAGTGCCACCGCATAATGGGTTGGGTTGGTGATGATAACGTCTGCGGTCGGCACAGCACTTGCAATGCGTTGCTGTGCGCGCTTGCGGCCAATTTCCCTGCGCCGCGCTTTTATCTTTGGGTCACCTTCTGAATCTTTATGTTCATTCTTGATATCTTGAATGCTCATGCGTTGCTTTTTTATCCATTGCATGCGTTTCCAGATAATGTCAAAAATCGCAATCGGCACCAGAAAAATTGCCGCGCTGATTAGCAAACGTGAAGCGGCATGACTAATGTAGGGCAATAAGGTTTCAGGCACAAAGCCTTGGGTTCTCCAAACACCGGAAACGGCGTCTCTGGCAACCACAAATGCAATCGCGGCAATAACCAGCACCTTTGTGACGTTCTTTAAAAAATCCACCAGCCTGTCGACCGAGAACATTTTTTTAATTCCACCAAGCAAAGATATTTTTGATATTTTGGGCACGATACGGTCCACCGCCACAACGGTTTCACCCTGAAACATAATGCCCATAAATGCGGCAATAAGCATTGTCGCAAAAATAGGCGCCACCCCTAAAGAAAGGGATTTTATTATTGATAGCATTGCAATGCCAGTGTCATTTAAAACAGCGTTGCCACTTGCAACACTGCTTTTCCCCGCAAGCTCTATAAATGTTTTGCTGGATTGTACAAAATCAGGGGCCACCTGTGGTAAAATAAAAATAACAACGACAAGCAATGAAGATACAACCGTCATATTGCCCGCTTCTTGCGAACTGGGAACGTCACCTTTTTCCCGCGCCTTTCGCAGTTTCTGCTCGGTTGGTTCTTCGTTTTTGTTGTCTTTGTCTTCTTCTTCGTCTGCCATCGATGAATCCTAAAATGATAAAGTGCCGAGCCAATTGGTAAAAGCCTCTTGAAAACCGCGCACCATATATGGCCCAGATATTCCAAGAATATACAGCCCCGCCCCGATAAGAATGGGCCCGGCGACAAAGAAAACAGGTAGTGACGGCATCATGCGGTTGGCCAGCGCCAGCCCTGCATTCATAATCATGCCCATCACGTAAAACGGCGCGGTCAGACTTAGCCCGATATATAGGCTTTTGTCGGCCGCTTTAATGATTTGTGCAGCCAAATCCCCAAGCATGATTTGCCCTGGGGGAAAAACTTCATAGCTCATCAACAGAGCGCGTATAATCACGTGGTGTAAATTTGTGGCGAAAATCAAGGTAAGTTGAAGCATCAAAAGGGCAGATGCAATGACTGTGGCACCTTGGAAGGTGTTCATGTTTGGTGCAAAAACATTGGCAAGGCCAGACACTAGACCAATTTGATAACCTGCGAATTGCAGGGCTGTCATGATGATGCGTGCAGTCAAACCGATCCACAGCCCTATTGTTATTTCAATGGCCACAATGGGTACGAATTGTAACCAGGAATTAAACTGCAACGGGCCGATCGGCGTGGCGGCATAAAGCGCCATACTTAAAACAATGGCAAACATCAGCCTGGACCGCGTAGATATTTGGGTTTCTGCAAAGCCCGGCATGAAAACCATGGCACTGCCGATACGGGAAAAAACCACGATAATGCCAGCCATTTGTGAGGTTAAATAAACCGACAGGTCCATAGGTTAGTTCCCTATCGTGGAAACTGTACGTAAGGTTGCTTTGCGATGCACCTCATTATGTGAAATTATTTGGGTTAGCGGGCTGGCGCGTTCCAGCATGGAATAGACAAAACTGCGCACTTCTGGTGCAACCAGCAAAGCGGGCCATTCATCTTTTTCTGCAAATTGCTGAATATTATTACGCGCGGCCAAAATGAAGTCCTGGGCGCGTTGTGGCGACATGATGAAATTCCGCTCATCGCCGTTAACCCGTACCGCGTCTTTGAATTCTTTTTCCCAACTTTGCGACATTGTAATAACGGAAATAAAACCAGTATTTTCATCCACCAGAGATTTGCAAATCTGGTTGGCCAATTTTAAGCGCACGTACTCGGTAATTGTCACTACCTTTGTGCTGGTGCGGCTGGCTTCGGTAATAGCTTCGATAATCAAAGGGAAATTACGGATAGAGACGCGTTCGGTCAGCAGGGCCTGCAATACTTGTTGTACCAATATAGCAGGTGAACTGGTGGTGATTTCCGCAACCAGTTTTTGATATTCCCGATCAAGGTTATCAATCATCGAACGTGTGGCGCCATAGGTCAGCAGTTCTGGCATATGTTCTTTTATGACACTGGTAAGATGTGTTGTGATAACACTTTCAGGGTCGACAACTGTATAGCCTTCACGCTCTGCTTGTTGCCCGTGTTCTACCGTAACCCAAACTGCATCCAACCCGAACGCAGGCTCTTTGGTGTGTTCCCCTGGCAAAGAAATTGGCGCGTCGGGTGGATTGATCACCATCATCATTGTGGGCCGTACTTCACCGCGTGCAACCTCAACACCTTGCACCAGAATGGCGTAAGTGCTGCTGGGTAATGTTGGCTCATCCTTGATCCGTACCGATGGTAATATAAACCCGTAATCCTTGGCGAACAGTTTTCGCAGGCTTTTTATCTTGCCAGGAAGGGCTGCTTCAAGGCTGTTAACCAAGGGGACAATATCCATGCCCAGCTCAATCCACAAATTATCAAGCTTTAAGACCTCTTGAATATCATCATCGGATTGGCTGGTCTTGGCCTGCTCGTCATCGGCCTCTTCGCGTAGTTTATCCAACTCTTTTTCTTTGGCTTTACGTTGCACGAAATATCCCAAACCAGTCATCAATGTTGCAAGTGCCGCAAATACCATCATGGGAAATCCGGGAAGCAACCCGATGCCAAATAATAACCCGCTGGCCATGTAAAGTGCCTTGGGGAACCGGCTAAGCTGATCAAGTATGGCTTCATTCGCGGCACCGACTGTACCGCCTTTTGTGACAATCAGACCGGCTGCAAGTGACACGATTAAAGCGGGTATCTGGCTGACAAGCCCATCGCCGATGGTTAAAACCGTGTAAACATTTGCCGCTTCAGATAAGCTTAGATTGTGTTGAACCGTACCGATAAGAATGCCGCCAACCGCGTTTATTGCAGTGATGATAATGCCTGCGATGGCATCGCCACGCACAAATTTAGACGCACCATCCATTGCACCGAAAAAGCCGCTTTCATCTTCTAATTCCTTGCGCCGACGCTGGGCTTCTTCTTCGTCGATCATGCCCGCACCCAGATCGGCATCGATTGCCAGTTGTTTGCCTGGCATGGCATCCAATGAGAACCGTGCTGAAACTTCGGCAATACGGGTTGAGCCCTTGGTGATCACGATGAAGTTGATAATCACCAGAATGGCGAAGATCACGATCCCGATGACAAAGTTTCCCGCGACAATAAATCTTGAGAAACCTTCAATAACGCCCCCCGCCGCATCTGTTCCGGTATGGCCTTCACTTAGGATTAACCGTGTTGAAGCGACGTTCAGCGACAGCCGCAGCATTGTGATAATCAACAGCAATGTTGGAAAACTATTGAATTCCAATGGTTTCGGGATCCATAAAGCGACCATTAAAATCAATGCGGAAAGCGACAGGGAAATTGCCAGGCCAAAATCCAATAGCACTGCGGGCAAAGGTATGAATAGCATTGCCAAAATCATCATGACGCCAAGCGCAAATCCTACGTCGCGGTTGGAAAGGCTTAACGCCAGCAAGCGGTCACCGCTGCTTTGATTTGTATTGGACGCGCTCATTGTATTCTCCGTGAAGCGATGTGATTGAATTTAGGCAAGATCGGCTGCAACTCTGCTTGGCTGTAAATACTGCGGTAACGGTCACCAGATTTGTCTTGCAAACTTAAGGCGGCGGTCCAGTGACTGCGCTTTTCGGATTTATCCGAAAGTTGCTGTGCCTGCGGGGCCTGCGTTTGCTTTGTTATCTTTATTGCTGTTGCTTTCAGGCCGGCAAGAACCCTGAACTGATTTATCTGGGCGTTTGCAACGCGAATATTCTGTGTCAGGGATTTTAGATATATCTGTTGTTTTTCTGGGGTTTTTGAATGGTAGCGCCCTGCTGCCTTGCGCCAGTTTCCAGTTTCTTTGTAATGCATTATTAAAAGACGCGCGGCATAATCCACATTGACCTTAGGGTCAAAACCCTCGGTCAGGCTGGTGAATGCATTTGGATGCCAGCGCAGATTGATCTGCATACAGCCAATATCAATCGACCGCATTCCGCCATCTAATTGCCGTGCCACCCAGACTATCGCACTGGCTTTGGTGTTATGAAGCCGCCCCTTGCCTTCTGCATTGATCGCCCAAGGCCATACGGTCAGTTGTTTGTTAACTCTGGTGCCCGCTTCTTGCAGCCCAATACCCAGCAGGATATTATCGGGGATGCTATAACGGGTTTGGGCCTGCAATATTTCGCGAACACAGACACTTTGCACTGGTAAAGCCAGCTCTGTTTGCTTTGCAACTGTTGGCTGTGATGCCGTGTAAAACCCGCCCCAGCCAGCCTGTGCTGTGGCAAATGCGCAGGCCCAGATACAAGTGCCCAAGCCAAGAGTTTGAACAAAGCCGGGCACAATCACAACCCACCACTGGCAATAAGATCAAAGGCTTGGCCAGAAAGCTTTTTCAGAAGCTTATACATAAAAGGGGTCCAGACCAGTAGCCCAATGAAAATTGCAATGATTTTCGGAACAAAGGTTAATGTCATTTCTTGAATTTGGGTCAAAGCCTGAAAGAAAGCGATGGCAAGCCCTATGGATACCGCCAATATTAAAATAGGCCCGGATGCGAACAATACGGTTTTAAGCATCTCTGAAAAAATTGTATAAATTGCGGTGGCATCCATCTTTATGTATCCTTCAGCGGCTTTTTGGGCCCGCTGTTTATTTTAAATCGGCATACGTAAAATTTCTTGGTATGCCGCGACGAATTTATCGCGGACAGAAACCGCCACCGTGACACTAGACTCAAGCGCCATCGTCGCTTCAACAATTTGCTGTGTATTCAGTTTGCCCTGCAGGCCCGCTTGCATAACACCTTCGGCTTCGTGCACATTTGTAATCGCCTCGGTTGCCGCTGTTTGCAATAACTCGGAAAAGCTTTTGGTTTCGGGCTTGTCAATTTTTTGGGCAGCATCCGCGACCAAATCCTTTGAATTGCGGTATGCGCCCTGTACGGCACTAGATGAGATTAAAGAGGGAATGGTTGTCATAAGGGCATAATCCTACTTTAGCAGATCAAGGATTTGGGCGCGCATCCTGCGACCCGCTTCAAACATATTCAAGTTGGCCTCATAACTACGCGAAGCTTCGCGCATATTTGCCATCTCAATCAAAGTGTTCACATTGGTATTTTTTACAAACCCCTTATCATTAGAGGCCGGATGACTTGGGTCGTAAAATGTGGTGAACTTGGCTGTATCGCGGCCAATGCCTTTGATCGCCACCATTGAAGCCCCAGATTTTCTGTCGACCATTTCTGTAAAGGAAATTGTTTTACGCTGGTAGGGGTCTTCGTTTGGATTAGAACCAAGTGAATTCACGTTCGCCACGTTTTCGGAAATAACTTTCAAGCGTTCGCTTTGCGCCCGCATTCCACTGGCGGCGATGGATAATATGGATTTTAATGGATTCACTTTAACACCTTTCCAAGCTAGGGATTATCTAATGCCGGTGGTAGCCAACGCCAGCAGGTCATGACCTTTGCGATACAGCTGCACAGCAAGTTGATAATTTTCGCCAACTTCGTTTGCCTTAATGGTCTGCTGCTCTAAAACGACCGTGTTTCCGGTTATTGTTTCAGACCAAGCCTCTTGATCAATTACGGATTTCACCCCGGGCACATCTGTAGAGCTGCCTATGTGACGTGGGTTTGTCGTTAAAATACCTGTCTTTTGCGTGCCCTCTAACATCTTTGCAAAAGACGTCACATCTTTTGCTTTATAACCAGGCGTGTCGCTGTTAGCGACGTTTTCCGAGATTACTTTTTGGCGATTGCCCAACCATTGCAAACGTTGTGATGCGTTCTTGAAGAAAGATATTGAATCGAGACCCATGATTAACTTCCTTGATTTCTAGGTTTCATTTTGATTAAAACAAGGTTAACATGATTTAATAAAGATTACTACAGGATAATACATGTATCAGCCGTTTTCAGAATTATCAATGTTTGCAAGAAACCTTGATTCGTCAAAGATAGTTGGGGAAGTAAGTGCTGTTACCGGGTTATCTTTAACCGTTTCAGGCTTGGAACGCGCAATGGGCATCGGTCAACGTTGTTTAGTGCATGGCAGGTCAAATTCAATACTTGGCGAAGTTGTCGGGGTAGATACGTTGGGCACACATGTGTTGCCTTTTGGAACTTGGGATGGGGTTGCTGTTGGTGACCCTGTAGAATTAACCACGCAGGGCAATGTTATCAGACCTGACGCATCTTGGGTGGGGCGGGTGATGAACGCTTTAGGGCAGCCACTTGATAATAAAGGCCCGCTTTTTGAAGGCACCAAACCGCAATCCCTGAAAGCCCCCCCGCTTTCCGCATATGATCGGCGCCGGGTTGGTGACAGGCTTGCGACCAATATCAAAACCGTTGATATTTTTACGCCGCTTTGCCGTGGTCAAAGAATGGGTGTATTTGCAGGCTCTGGTGTTGGTAAATCAACCTTGATGGCTATGTTTGCGCGTAATGGTGAGGCCGATGTGATCGTGGCTGGTCTGATCGGGGAACGGGGCCGCGAAGTGCAGGACTTCATTCAAGAAGATTTAGGGCAAGAAGGTATGGCGCGCACTGTTTTGGTTGTATCCACAGGCGATGAACCCCCGCTTATGCGCAGGCAGGCGGCTTGGATGGCCATGACGATAGCTGAATATTTTCGTGACCAGGGTAAACAGGTGCTGTTGTTGTTGGATAGTATCACCCGTTTTGCCATGGCCCAACGCGAAATTGGTCTGTCGGGGGGTGAGCCGCCCACAACCAAAGGCTATCCGCCAACCGTGTTTTCCGAATTGCCCAGATTGTTGGAACGTGCAGGGCCGGGACCGAAAGGCGCAGGCGATATTACCGGCCTTTTCACGGTTTTGGTTGATGGTGATGATATGAATGAACCGATTGCCGATGCGGTACGCGGTATTCTGGATGGTCACATCGTGCTGGATCGCCACATTGCCGAACAGGGCCGTTATCCTGCTGTGAATATTCAAAAAAGCCTTTCACGGATGTTACCCAATTGCCATTCCGAAGCGGAATACACCGTGCTTCAGGCGGCGCGCAGTGCTTTGGCGACCTATAACGATATGGAAGAACTGATCCGTATCGGGGCCTATAAGACAGGTACTGACCCAGATATTGATGCCGCAATCAAGTTTTTCAACCTTGCAGAGGAATTTCTGGCGCAACGCAAAAACCAAAGCGTTAACGCCGATCAATCCTTTGCCGAGCTGTATAAACTACTTAGCGATGCGATGATCCATATTGAATTACCCACACAACAGCCAAAGCTAACTTAAAGCGGATGACTTACAGAGACAGATCAATATGGGATGATGTTAGTTTGGTCTGATATGCTTCCCACTCGGAAGCATCTTTCCAGACGTTGTCATTAAGCCATTTATCTTCGTATGCTTTTTTGCGCTTTGCTAAATCAAAGGTAAAAAGACAAATGCCGAAAGAGAATAGTGCTATACTTAGCACGGATACTAGATACATGATAAACCTACTACTTGTTAAAACTCGTTATATACAGGTTCATCTATTTACAAATAATTATACAAATCAAGTAAATGCATGGTTTTGTGCGAATTTGTTGATAAAAACCACACAATAACCTTTAATTTCAATGAATTGTGTTCAAATTAGACGCAATCATGGTTCTTTTGACATAAATTATGGGGCTTTAGATACAAAATGGCGGGCAACAGAATCAATTGGCCCAGCCCAATCGCGCAATTTTGTTTGGCGGTGCAGGTTCAGGTTGCCATACCACGGATCAACCTTACCCGCTCTGCCCCAATACCACATGCATTCAGACCCCAGCGGAATAAATACATGGGTATCAATGTGACCAAGTGCACCGCAGAAATGTGCGGTTGTGTTGTCAATTGTCACCACATGATCCAAGGCGGCGATCTGTGCGGCAAAGCCGCTCAGATCGGTCATTTGATCAACTTCCTTGTCGACAAAAATCTCTAGATCTGGCCGCATAATTTGTGCCGCCCTAATCTCTTCGGGGCTGGCGTTATATTGCAAATTGATCACAAGCGCATCTTCCTTGATGCAGGCAAGCAGCTCGATCAAGGGTAGTGAGCGCATATGCCCGATCAAGCTGGCACTGTTCCAAGCCACCCCAATGATAGGCCGCCCGTTTGCCTTGGTTTGGTACTTGTTTTTCAGATGTGTCAGACGTTTTTCATTGGGCTTCAGATAAGCCCCGTTAATTGCAGTTAGCGGTTTTGCCCCAAGATATTGGCTTAAGTCGCCCAGATAAACCAGCTCATTTGCCTGTAAATTTCTAGGCTCATTAAAAAACTGATCTTGCGATATGAAACTGATATTCAGCCCGTTGTCTTGCAACACAGGTTCAAACCGCGCGTCGCTGACATAAATCACTTCGGTCTTTTCCGTATCAATTGGTGCGATCCGCAGTAAGCTTAACAAAGCCAGTTGATCGCCGATGCCCTGCTCACCCATAAGATGGATGCGTTCCAGCCCCGCTAGATTTTCAGGGGCGGCATTTTGTAACGGGATGGTTTTACGGTTTTGTGCTGGAAACCTGTCTGAATAATAGGGAAACCCATCAACAAAATCATGCTCACGATACTTATAAACCCCTAGGGCTTTGGCAATCTTGCCAGGCTCGCCAGCGATATGCATGGCTTCTACATAAGCCGGTTCCACACGGTCCCATTGTTCCTGATCCTGATAGACATTGGCCATTAATCCACGCGCTAACGCAAAGGCTTTCGGGTCTGTAAACTCAAAACTGTCAACCAGCTTGGCGGTTTTATCGTATTGACCCAGCAGCCGCAAAGCCATCAGGTATAGCACCATCACGTCATCTTTGTTTTCGACCGTTTCCAACAATTCAGGGGCCGCTACTTCAACCGCTTTAAATTGACGTGAATAAAGCAGACCGCGCAACCGGCCGATTTGATGGGCTTCGGGTTTTGGGTCAAGTTGAAAGGCGCGCTCAAACCAAGGCACCGCCGCATTGGTTTCATCCGCATCTGTCAGCAATGATCCCAGCCTGAAACAAAGTGCTGCATCATTCAGTTTTTTAACAATCGGGCTTACAATGTCGACGGCTTTCAAATTGCGGCCCATGCGTGACATCAGTTCAAGAAACAAGGTTATTAACCCCTTATCGACATTCCCCGCAGCAAAGGCTTTTTCCATCATCTGCACAGCAGGCTCAACCTCGGCCTCCAGAACATGTGCCTTAGCTATACCGCCTAAAATCACCGGATCTTTTGGTGAAATCTCGCGGGCCTGTTCAAAAAATACTTTTGCAGTGGCCCCCTCAACCTTTTCTAGTGCCGCCCCGCCCAGAATAATCCAAGGATGTTTGTTCTTTGGGTCAGACCGTGAAATCGGCACAATCAATGCCATGGTTTTTTCCAGATCTTTTTCAAACAATGCCTGATAGGCATGATGAACCGTCAGCCCGTTTTCGCCCTTTATACCATATAGTTTTGCCGTCTTTGCATAGCGGCGGCGGCGTTCGGTGCGCGATAGGTTCATGGTTTGCATATCAATCCCTCGGTATTGCAAAGTAATCTATTGTGTTCACATAAGCCGTGCTGTCAACTATTTGGTAACCAGCATTTCGACACCAGTTCTGGGCAAACCCCATTTGGTTCTGGCGCAATACTTCAACCCAGATCACTGGCTTATCGCGGGCTATCAAAGCGGCGGCACCTTCCAACACATCAAGTTCCATTCCCTCGGCATCTATTTTGATAAAATCAACTTTATCGTCACCCATAAGCATATCCAATGTCTGGGTTTCAATTTCACCTCTGTCATCTGCCACCAGCCGCGTTGCCCCCAGATTGTTAATATCATCGGTCTCGACCCGAAACCGCCCAGAGCTTTTCCCAGCACCAAACCCCATTCCGCGTGTATCAATGCGGTCATCAAGCTTATTGGTGGAAATATTTTCCCGTAAAATATTCAAGGCCGAGGGGTTTGGCTCTACCGGGTAAATTCGCGCCGCATTCAGGTTTTGGGCATACCAAACCACGTGATTGCCAATATTGGCCCCCACTTCCAAAATATGCGGGGCGGGGTTTTTAATCAGTGCGTGTAGTTTTTCCAAAGAATCTGCTTCAAAAAAATACCCGTTCAGATGCGCCCGCTGAATTAGATCATTTGGATTATTGATCAGCATTTTCACATCATTTCCAGCCGAAGAAACACGTGCCCAAATCGGGTTTTTTGCCAGCTGTTCGGCCCATTGCGCCGATACACTGATACGCCAATCTTCGCCTGTGGCCGCACGGGGGCCTGTACTATGGGCGCCTCGGCGATTGATAAAAAATATTTCGGGGCGTTTGGCGCACTGATAATTTTCCCATAGCTGATAATAAAGTTTGAAGTCTTCACCCGTATCCATAGCCTCATCAAAGCCAAACCGCGCCACACATTTGGTGCGCATAAAAGCCCCTATTTGTATTGACAGAAACGGCTCTACCGCCAAAAATTCTTTGCGATTGTTCAGGTTTTCTACCTGATTCGGGCGTAATTGAGGTTCCTCATCGCCATCAAATTCACAGATCAAACCCCAAACCACATCCAATGCGGGCTCTGCGCCCAGACAATGCCCAAACCGATCAAAAGCATTTGGGGTCATCACGTCATCCGCATCCAGAAAAAACAGCCACTCATAGCCTTCAGCAACCGCTTGCTGCACCGCTTCATTGCGCCGTTTTGAACGGCCATAAAGGCCTTTGGTATCATCCATCACAATATGCCGGATCGTATTAAATGGCCCGACACTGTAGTTTTCCGCCGCGATCACAGATGGGCGGCAACTGTTTTCCAACAGCTGTTCGTGCCCTGGCCCAACCGATGTTATGATGGCGCATTTCATTTATATATCTTTTGGTTATCCGCAAAGGTTAACCCCCGTATCGCATTTTCATGGAAAGGATAGCTTACCGATTTAGAGCCCGTATCAGGGTATTTAATTTTTAAATTATAAGTCACAAAAATACCATTGGGCACAATGATTACCGCTTCAATATATGGGTGTTTAAAGTAATTAGGTGATAATCTGCCGGATAACTTCTGGGTTGGAATTTCAATGATAGCAGCGTTGCCAGATTTCCATTCCGCAAGCAGGGAACGTTCAAGTATAAATTGGTTCTGCCCGTTTCTTTGCCCAACCTTTGTTGCCTTGATGACGGCTAGATCAGGGGTGGCCAAGTCTGGATTCAGCGTAACACGTATATATTCGCCACGCATTTCGATCAGTGCCAGTTCAGCAAAGCGGCCTTTATAGTAAATCTCTTGCGGGGTGGCAGCCTTATCCATTTTGGTCTGACTGCGTCGTGATGCAAAAGGTACAACCAACGCACTGTCTTTGGGTTGGTTAATTCTGACAGGTTTTTTGTCTTTATGCCCAAGGCTGGTGAAATGAAGCGGGTCAAAGCCTTCTTCTTCGGCAAACCGATAATTTATGGCATAATCTGAAGCGGTTTCGCACAAAGCATCTTTTTCTGTGACCAGCTTCAAAAGCAGCTGCTGATCAGAAAAGCGTATGATTTTTGTTGGATAACCATGTCTTTCGGGTACCACGCCAAAATTGCCAACAGGAAGCTTTAGGATGCGGGCCATTCTTTTGATTATCTGGCTACCCTCATTGTGATGAAACACAACCAGTTCGCACTTTCCGTTTGCGTGCAAGCCCAAGGCCAATCTGATTTCTGATGGCCAGTCGGGCATCATGTCTTTTACAACTTCATATTCTGCAAAGTATACAAAAGCTTTCAAGCTATTCATGGTTAATCCTATTTAGAGTAAGAATAGATATTACCCTATTCTTATTTACCTTTGACTACTTGTCAATTATACTTATACTAATTTACGAGCAATGTGACCTATATTTTTAATTCTTGACGGATGGACGCTGATGAACTTTGTAATTGGGCTTTTAATGGTTTTCGGGCTGGTCTTTGGCGGGTTTGTTTTGTCAGGTGGCAGTATGGCCGTAGTGCTGCACGCCTTGCCCTATGAAGGTATGATGATCGGCGGGGCCTCTATTGGTTCACTTGTTGTCGCCAATTCATTTGCTGTTGTGAAAGGGTCGGGTAAAGGGGTTATGACTGTGATTAAAGGCCCGAAATGGAAAACGGCAGATTATGGTGATCTGCTTAGTCTGATGTATGAATTGACCAAGGTTTATAAAACCGATGGCATTCTGGGGTTGGATGATCACATCGAAAACCCAAAAGAAAGTGCTATTTTCCAGCGTTACCCTAAAATTCTGGCAGATCACTTTGCGCCCGAATTGATCACTGACAGTTTTCGTATGTTAGCGATGCAGTTTGATGACAAATATGAAACCGAAGACATCATTAACCGTAAGATTAAAAAACATCATCATGAGGCTATGGGGCCAGTTGGTGCTTTAACCGTTATGGCCGATGGCCTGCCTGCGATTGGGATTGTTGCGGCGGTTTTGGGGGTTATCAAAACCATGGGCTCGATTGATCAACCGCCGGAAATTCTGGGCGGTATGATCGGTGGTGCACTTGTGGGCACATTCCTGGGCGTGTTTCTGGCTTATTGTATGGTCGCACCGATTGCCGGGCGTTTGGGGCAGATCGTTGATGAAGACGGTGCTTTTTACACAATTATCCGTGATATATTCGTGGCCATGGTAGCTGATTATCCCCCCAGTGTGTGTGTTGAAATGGGTCGTGCAAACATTCCTACCAGCATGCAACCCAACTTCTACGAAGTCGAAGAGGCGCAAAAAGCATTGGCAACGGCCGCATGATCACGGGCATAAAGCGCAGTGTTGTTTGCGGGCTCTTTACCGGCCTTTTTTTGCTAATGGCCCAGCTTGCCTTAGCATCGGAAACAGGCCCCAATAAAGAAGACGCTAAGGCAGACGATCCGACCCAGTTTGCCTTAACATCTGAAACAGACCCTACTGAAGAAGCCTTAACATCTGAAGAAGACGTTGAGGCAGATGATGCAGCCGTGATCATCAAGATCACCAGCCCGACCACCCGCAACCCTTTACCTGCCGATATTCTTGATCGGATGCGCAAAGAACTGATGGTGCTTATGGGGGTGGCGCCGGAAGAAAGCGCAGAGCCTGCCAAAAAGACAAGCCATTAATATGGATCGCCGCCGTCTTTCAGCCATCGACCTTCTTAAGCGTCTTAAAAAATACGAAATGGAAAAAGATGCCCGCGAACTGGGTGAGCTGCGTCACCGCATGGTGCAGCTTGAACGACAACGGCAGGTGCTGGCCGATGGTCTTAGCTTTAAGACCCCCGCATATGACGCGAATTTCACACCATATATGCAGCAGTTTGTGCCAGCGGCAAAAGTTGAGATCGGCTTGATCGCAGAAAAAATGGTGCAACTTAAACCCAATATTACCACGATGGAAAACCGGGTCAGCGATAAGTTTCAGCAATATAAAACCTTTGATATCATCCACATTTCGTTAAGTGCACAAATGCGCCGTAAGCACGACGCCCGTGAAAATGCGGAAATAGAAGAAACTGTCTTATGGCGTTGGACGCAAAAACAACGTGCAAAAAAACGAGCCTTAAATAAAATCCAAAAAAGTTAATCTGGCCAGCCGGGCGGTCATGGTATAGGTGGCCTGAAGTTGGTTTTCCAACTGTAACACGCGATTTGAAGCTTCAAATAAATCGACACCTTCCAGCTTGTTCACGCGTGCATTGAAAATATCCGCCATATTTTGCTGTGCGCCTATTTTTTCTTCTAACTGTTGTTGCTGCGCACCCAAATCCGCCTCAACCCTAATCATACCGTTCACCCCGTTGCTTAACGCATTTACCGCACTGGACATCCAAGCCGCATAGGCCTGACCATCAGAAATAGTGCTGACATCGGTTGATGCAATCATCGCCAGCCCGCGCAATATATCGGTAAAGGCCGGGTCATTGGCCTGCACCCCGTAAGACAGGGTTGTGTTTTTATCTATCTGTGCTTGCAGGCGGGGCGTGTCTAGGCCACCAGAGTCTAAAAGCGGAGAGCCGTTATAGAATGTCGCTTCAAAATTACGATTGGGCAAGGCCAGATCAGCACTGGCATATATATCCACTATCGCATCAACCTTTAACGTTGCATCTGCCAGATTGGTAATGCCCGCGCCAACCACACTTGCCAAAACATCACTGGGGGACGATCCTGTCGTTGTATTCACTTCCTCCCATTTCTGTAACGGCCTTTTATCGCTATCAATGCCAGAAAATAACGCACTGCTTTGATAGGTGGCGTTCATTTGCGCGGTCAATTGTTCTAACGCGGTGATGGCGGCGGCTTGCAAATCTTGTGCGCTGGCTGTGGGCGCATCCTTGTTCAGAATAGCGATATTCAAAAAGCCTTGGGCAACATCGCGTATTCCGCTTAGGGTTTGGGCAGTGACATCCAACTTACTGGACAGTAGATTATTGGATGTAATGTAACCATCATTACGATTAAGCTGGGCACGTAAGGCAAGCGCTTCAGAGGCCCCATAACCAAGTGATTTGTAAACATCGGCTTTCAAGCCGGTTGCAACTTCTAATGAGGCTTGATTTAGGCGGCTTTGCACATCCTCGATTTGGCTGCTCCGGGCGGTCAGCAAATTATAAGTCGCACTTGCGCGTAATGTTCCGATCATTTTAAATATTCCCTCACACTGCGGCCAATAATGAATCTATCATCTGTGTCAAAGATTGTATGACTTGTGCATTCGCGGCAAAGCTTTGTTCAATCAACGTCAGCTTTTGCAGTTCTGTATCCAAGTTCACCCCCTGAACACTTTGACGTGCAGCGCCTACCGCCTCTGCCCTACCACCCAATTCGCGTAGTTTTTCCTGTGCCTGTACCTGCACAAGTTTTTGGTCTGTAACCATCCCGGACACGTAATTCATCAGCTCTGCGGTGCTGCCTAGCCCCGCTTGCGGGTCAAAGCTTTGGGCTGTTTCAAACACTGTCAAAAAACTGATTGTCTGGGTGCTGTCGCTAGCTGGGCCTTGTGCAACTGCGCCAATACCATCCCTTAGGCGCCAAAGTGCCCCCCCTGTGTTAGGGTCAACCGCTGTATTGACAGATAGCCGCCCGGCCAACCCATCAAGTTGTAATGGGTTATAAGCGGCCCCCAAGTCGGTAAACAGCCCAGCTTGCCCTGGTGCCAAAGATGCATCCGTGGCCTCAAACCCCTGGATTAAGGCGCGGGCAAGCTCATCCAGTTGTAATTGCATTTGGGGTAAAGCATCGTTTAATAATTCAAATCGCCCTGCAAGCCGCCCTTCGCTAAACCCACGCGCACCAACCCTGCCAGGTATGATGTCAACGCCGCCGACACTTAGCGTTTTAAGCCCTGGATCATAGGCAATTTCGAAAGCGGCATTGCGATCAACCAACTGGGTACCGCCGCCGGTGCTAATATTCAGATTGCCATCAGTATCTTGCGACACATTGATGTTCATCAGCTGGGAAAGTGCGTCCATTTCAGCCGCACGTTCGTCTTGCAAAATTGCCCGGCGTTCGGTGGGGGCGCTTTCCAGCATGATCTGGGCATTCAAACTTGCGATCGTATTTAATCGGTTATTCACTGTACTGACGTCATTTTGAATGCCCGCAGAAACATTTGTACGGGTCTGTGCCAAGCTGTTGGAGGCTTCATTCAAACTACGGGTCAGACCTTTTGCCGTTGCCAGTACGTTATTTTGTAATGAAACATCGCCAGGCGAATTGCTTAAAAGACCAAACCCCGCATAAAACTGTGACAGCTGGCCAGACATGGAAAGTGTGTCGCTGGGGTTACCCAACTGAAACGAATATCCATCTAATTCGTTGGCAATTACTTCTTGGCGCGCCACACCTGCAATTTCGAACCTGAACATACGATCCAGATTGCTATCCACCTCACGGCTGATGCCAGTAACAAAAACCCCCCCTGTGACAGAGCTTTGGGTAACCAGATTTTTTCTGACATAACCTTCATTGCTGGCGTTTGCTATATTTCCAGCCGTAAGATCAGCCCACCTTGATGTGGTTGCCAACCCACTGACGCTGCTATTGAACGCGCTTGAAATACCCACAAGGCTACTCCTTATTCATCAGATTAACGTTTCAGGCGTGTGGTCTCATCCAGCATCTCATCCACGGTGGTGATAATTTTGGCGTTAGATGAATAGGCCCGCTGAATACGGATCAGATCGGTCAGTTCCTGGGCAATCTCCACGTTAGAGTTTTCCAGAACACCGGCTGTGATATTACCAACGGAGCCGGTTCCTGCAGCACCCAGCTGGGCTACTCCCGATGCTCTGCTGAGTTGGAAAATATTGCCATCACCAGCAACAAGCCCCACTGGATTGGCTACACTTGCCAACGGTACGTTAAAAAGCGGCTCACGGTTGCCGTTATCATAGATCCCGAAGATATTCCCGTTTTCATCAAATTCTGTTCCCAACAGATTACCTGATGCAGAACCATCGGTGATTACGTCTAGCGATGTGTAATCCCCGGCAAATTGGGTCATGCCATCAAATGTATTTGGTGCGCCTATACTGACATTAACCACTTGTGGGGTTGTGCCATTGTCGATCGTCAATGTGACAATCCCGGTTGATACATCAAAGGCAAAAGCTGCAGGTGCAGTTGCTGTGTTTGTGGCACCAGAATATAGGGCCGGCGATCCTGCGTTCGCGCCACTATCGTTGAAATCAACTGTGACATTGCCATATGCGTTGCCTGAGGAGTCTGAAAAAGTCAGATCCCATTGGTTCGCGGTACTTGTGGGCTGCCAAGAAAACTGTAACCGGTCTGCCTGCCCAAGCGGTGAAAAGAACTCAGCCGAGGATGTGAATGGATCACCAGGGGCTCCAACGCCAGTTTCTTGCGACGGTAAGTTACCTGCAACTGACATCTGTGCGCTTGCAGCCCCTGTCGATAGTCCAGTGTTGACGTTTACAGTGGTTAAATCCGTAAAACTATTTTGATCAATAGACCCCAAAGAGCCATCGTCGCCATATGCATATCCTGCCAGATAATATCCTGCGGCATTGACCAGATCACCGTTTGCATCAGGTAAGAAAGACCCTGCACGGGTCAGAACGTAATTGCCAACATTTGGGTCGTTCGGGCTTCTTGATACAACAAAGAAGCCTTGACCTGAAATAGCCAAATCCGTTGCCGATCCGGTATTATTAAGATTTGAACCTTCGGACATATCCAGAATTGAAACCGCCCGTACGCTGTTGCTAGACGCACTTCCGAAGTTTCCAGAAGTTGATGTTACCATTTGGGCAAAGCTGCGGCGGTACCCAACCGTATTTGCATTCGCGATATTGTCAGAAACGCTGCTGATTGCAGTAGAGTTGGCAAGTAACCCGCTAACGCCTGTTTGCATTGCGTTGGATATGCTCATGTTTCATGTCCTTTTTATTTTATACAAGTCTTGTAATGATAGATGGTCAGCAGATGTTTAAGTTTTATTAACGTTTCCGTATTTATGATAAAAAATATAATTTTTTTGTCATTGTGAGGATGTATTTATGGTTTCCATCACATCCAAAACCCGCGATGCATCGGAAATACCCGTTGTAATAGTGTCTTTTTGCAAAACACTTGTCGCACTTCGGTCTTCAACCAGCCAATCTGCAATTTGTTGCCATTGCGGTATTTTTGTTAAGTCTGGAAATGCTTTTGCCAACTTTATGGTCAACTGGCTGTCATTGTTGCGATAGGCTGAAAGAAATAAATTCAACGTATCGGTAAACAAAGTATCATTGCCCATGCGCTGCCATATAATATAGTAAGTTTTTGCCGCATTCTGCCAGTTTTCCATTGAAAAATAAGCGTGGGCTTTAATCCGCAGGTAATCAATGGAAGGTTTGTGCGCTTGGGTTTCAAGAATAGATTGCAACTTGCCGGTTCGGGTGAAAACCTCTGCTTTTAAGAACGTAAATTGATCCAGTATTTCGGGGGCAGTGCTTTCAGGGCCCAACGTTAATATCGGCTCTGCAAGGTCATACTGCCCACCACGCATAAGGGCTGCCACTTGTTTCAGATGTAATTTATCCAACCGTTCTGACGTTACTTCGAATAAACCCAAATCTTGCGCTACAGAAAGATAGTTATAGGTTGTTTCATACTCAAACGCCGCCTCGTTAGAGGCACCAATGGCAAAGAACCGGTCGGCAAATCTTTCAGAAAACAGGTCATAACCTTCTTGAAACCTATAATCTTGGGTAATGCGCTTATGACCATTCATAAATTTGCTAAGCGATATTTTACCAGAGGCACCGTCTTCATAATATAAATTTAACAGCACATTTGACTGTTCTTTTGCGGCTTTGACCGCATCCGCATCATCATTAATGTAGATGATCTCGCCAAGCACTTCTAACGCTGCGGGTATATCATTGAGGGATAGTTCGGTTTTGACTAAAAGCTTTAACACCTCAGAAGATAAAGCGTTGCCACGCCAGGCAAAACGGATTTGCTCCAACAGTGTGCGTGCATCTGCTGGGGTCAGCGTTTTTGTTGCCAACCCCATCTTTACCAAAGACAGGCTGGCAAGCTGTGACCACTGATCCAATCCTTTTGTGGCTTCTACAAAATGATCAAAGGCAACCAAATAATCACGCCCGTTTTTAGCAGTGCGTCCCAAAAGGTAGTGATATGCACTACCTTTATTCAGACGCGGAGTTTCCACAAAAAATGCGGCCAACGTGCGGGCGGCTTCCCATTCGCCAAGGTCAATAGCCGTGTTCAAAAGGTCTGGTAGTGCCATTTCTTTGATCGGCTCTGGAAATGCCTGAATATCTTTCACGGCTTCCGTCAAGAATGGCCGGGCTTTTTCGGGGGTGCCTTTTTTTGCATAGTAAAGCGACCGGAACAAAGCATGTTTGGGCCATTTATCTGCGCCCTCTAGCAGCAATATGCTTGCTTCCGACAATGCCATATCCCATGGATCAAAGATATGCACCGCAATCGCCAGTGCCGCTGTGCGTGCCTTTTGTTTTTCGGTTAGATCCCTGTCTTCAAGCTCAATTACAATCGACTGGCCCTCTACAGCCATTGCGTGTGCCAGATAAAGTTCGGCCAAGCTAAGAATTGTGTCGGTGGTTTCTTGGGATGAAGATAGACCCGTTGCGCTTTCATGTACCGCATCAATCAGATCGCGCCGTAGCTTTAAAAACCCCACATTTGTGACCTTGGAAAGATCCAGATCAGATGGCAGGGCAAGGCTTGATGGCTGGGGGTTATCTGCAACCAGCGCAACAGCTTCAGGTTTTTCATCACGTACGTCAGTGTGCGCAGCCGCTGCCGCATCTTCCCCCCCATGTGAAACCGTTTCTGCGATCAAAGAATTGGGCGCAAAAACAGCACAACATAAAGTAGCTATATATATGAACCTATAACGCCGCAAAGAACACCTATTCATGTTATTTTTGAATTTATACTTGCTTTATTCTAAAATTAAAGGATAAATATGCAAGAATATAATAAATTATTCGTAGATAGGTTTGCAGCGATGAAAGAAAGCCATGAGTAATTCTATGTTTGTATCACTATCTCTTACCTCTGCACTTGCACGTGAGCTGACAATGACTGCAAATAATATAGCCAATGCCAACACTGCGGGTTTCAAAGGTGAACGTTTGACCTTTGATGCTTTACTTGTCGGTCAAGGTGATAATGAAACCGAATTTGTTGTCAGTAAAGCGTCTTTCCTTGATGAAAAGCAGGGGGCTGTTACCTTTACAGGCAACAAACTTGATGTCGCCCTGCAAGGAAAGGGCTGGTTTTCATACCGTACAGCCGAAGGTCAAGTTGTATATGGCCGTGATGGCCGCTTCAATGTTGATACGCAGGGAAATCTTGTCACGCTTAATGGTGACCGTGTTTTGGATGATGGTGGTGGTGATATTACCTTTCCACCGGATACGGCCGCAATCGCAGTGATTTCAAAAGATGGCACAATCTCGGCTGACGGCAATGGAAACATCGCCAAGATCGGGATTTTCGCATTGCCCCAACTTCAGTCTTTTGAACGTATCGGCGCAGGAAGGCTTATGCCGCCTGAAAGTAGCAAAGGTAAGATAGAGGCAACTATTGATACCACAACACAGGTTTTACAAGGCGCCATTGAAAGCAGTAATGTCCAGCCGGTTCTTGAAATGACACGGCTTATAGATATGCAACGTGCCTATGAACGATCCAACAAGCTTATGGATGGCGAAGATGATTTGCGCCGCAAGACTTTACAAAAAATTGGCCGCCCAGTGTAATTTGGCACATATATAAGGAAGATAAAATGAAAGCTCTTGGAATTGCCGCAACCGGAATGCTGGCTCAGCAAATGAACGTGGATGTTATTTCGAATAATATTGCAAACGCGAATACCACTGGCTTTAAAAGCAGCCGGGCCGCTTTTCAGGATTTGATTTATGAAACGGTCAAGCGTGAAGGTGCGGTGACATCAGACCAAGGAACGTCACGCCCGACAGGTGTTGATGTGGGTTTGGGGGTTCAAACCGCAGGTACAGTACGATTGAATACCCAAGGCGGTTTGCTGGCTACTGAAAACCAGCTTGATATGGCGATAGATGGGCAAGGCTACTTTACGATTAACTTACCTGACGGCAGTTTGGCTTATACCCGTGATGGTGCCTTTCAACTTTCTGCCGAAGGTACGCTTGTGAACTTTCAAGGCTATGAACTGGCCCCTGGCATTACAATCCCGGAAAACACAACAAAGATTGAAATAAGTAACCAAGGGGTGGTGTCAGCCTTTGTGGAAAGCGATCCTGATCCGGTAGAGCTGGGCCAGATTAGCCTGACCACGTTCACCAATAATGCAGGCCTTAGGGCCTTGGGTGACAACATGCTACAGGCAACGGTCGCTTCAGGTGACCCGCTTCAATCTAATCCGGGCGATCCGGGTATTGGTATTATCCGTCAAGGGTTTTTAGAGAACTCTAACGTAAATATCATTCAGCAAATAACCGCCCTGATTTCTGCGCAGCGGGCATATGAGATGAACTCTAAAACAATCGAAACCGCTGACCAAATGATGTCAACGGCCAATCAGATTAAGTAACATGAAAAAGCTTTTACTCAGCATATTCTTGGCGTGTCTAGCCTTCCCCACTACGGGAAATGCAGAAAAACTTAACGTTTTAATTCAGGAAAAAGCCGCCGAAACCTATGGTGTCACCCTGCCTGACACTGGTGACTTCAATATCATATTTCAAACGGCAACAGTAGAAGAAGCCTTGGCGATCTCTGCATTTTGGATGGATACCAACACCAGTCAATTTGCCGCGAACATTATCACCCAAGACGGCATTGTGCGGCGTGTCGCGGGCTTGGCGGTTTTGACCGTACAAGTCCCCGTCCCTGTCACCCGTATGTTGCCCGACGCAATTATTGCCAAACAAGACATCATGATCCAGCGCCTGCCCTATTCACGGGTTGGTGCTTATGCGGTGATAAAAGCCAAGGATGTCATTGGTAAACAGGTGCGGCGGTTGCTGGCAAAGGGCCGCCCCATCATGACGCAATCAATTATGAACCAACGCATCATTGATCGTGGGGATATTGTGGAAATCCAGTATGTGGATGGCATCTTGAAGGTTACGGCACCAGGGCGTGCTCTTTCGGATGCTTATCGCGGGCAGGAAATAAAGATCGTAAATCTTATTGGAAACAAGACCGTGATGGCAATTGCGACCGACGAAGGGTTAGTGGAAATTATCCGATGACAAAACGAAGCTTTAATAAATTAATCCTGGTCTTGGTTGCAATTTCCGCAGCTGGATGTGGCAGCCAAGCCTTTAAAGACCGTAACCCGCAGCTGTCGGATTTGAAAATAGATACCAGTGAAATCCACGTGCAAGTACCGATGCCGCCGCTGCAACCCGTGCGGGCCCCATACCGCGCCGAAGCGGCCTCTTTGTGGGATCAGGGCACCTCGGGCTTTTTTGCAGATCAACGCGCGACAACAATTGGCGATATTTTGACTGTCAATATTGAGATCAACGATAAGGCAAGCTTCAATAACGCTTCTAAAACATCGCGCGGCGGTGCTAGCACATTCGGCAAGCCAATCCTGTTCGGCTATGAAAATAAACTCGATGAAATTCTGCCCGGTGTCTCGACAGAACAATTCCCAAGCGGGGATATTGCCGACCTGTCATCAACAACCAAGACCAATGGCAGCGGTACAATTGCACGCGACGAAACCATCAAGCTTAAAATTGCAGCGATGGTGATTCAGGAGCTGCCAAATGGTAGTTTGGTGATTGCCGGGCGCCAGGAAGTTAAGGTAAATAACGAATTACGCGAGCTGCGTATTGCCGGCATTATCAGACCGCAAGATATTGATATGAATAACACGATTGCCTACGATAAAGTTGCCGAGGCACGGATTATTTATGGCGGTCGCGGGCAGCTTTCACGCACCCAAAGAACCAATTATGGCGGCACTATTGCTGACATTATCCTGCCATATTAACGCTTAATTATACCTTATTGCCGTATAAATTAGGCCATATTCCAAGGCCATAACCGCTATGAATGTAATGCAGTGGTTATGGTGCGATGAAAAAAATATTAAGCCTTTTAGTGATACTACCCATTGTCTGTCTGGCAATGGGGTATGGTATTGGGGGATATTTAAGCACGTCTTCAGATGAGGATGCTAATATAGCCGCTGAACCTGCTAATGCAGATGAAACGCACGACCCCCAAAAAGATGCAGACCAGGCAGATGATCAAAAATCGTTTGTTGTAAAGCTGGGCCAGATGATTATCCCGGTCTACAAAGCCCGCAGCGTTACCTATATCGTGACAAGTTTGGGTGTAACCGTTTCAGATTTGGGCCATGCCGAGTATTATAACTTAGGTGAAAACGGGTCTCGTTTGCGCGATGCTATCTTTGCAGAGTTAAAAATATCAGCCGAAGGTCGTGATTTGCGCGGAGCATCCATCGACACTGAAAAACTGTCGCGTGATATTACCCTAGAGGTGCAGCCAAAATTCGAAGGTGTTTCCGATGTGCTGTTCCTAAGCTTTTACAAAAGAGATATTGCCCGCAGCTAAGGAAATGTATTCCTAAAAAATGCGTTGGGTCCTGCTTCTAAAAGAATTGATAGGTCGCTTTGAATTCTCAAATATAAATTACGGCGGCACGGTGGTGAGCAGTGTTTCCAACGCTGCACCTTGATCAGCATGGCGGGCGGGGTTTTCTGCCTTGAATCACATGACATTTTGTAACTTCCATTGAACCGCAGGAAGCATTGCCGTGTCGGGATATGCTATTACGGTAAAATCTATGCACCCTCGTGTAAGCCGCGCAAAAAGGTTCTGTCGCAAATTTCACGGAGGGTTTCATGTCGACTGGATCGTGGGATATGCTTTAGCAAAGAGCTACAGGCAGGAAACCATTCATGACACTTGATTTCAAGGGCGCGCATTATCCAAAAGCCGTGATAGTCTACGCAATGTTTTCTACGTCCGGCATCCCGTGGCAAAGTTTCAATGCAGGCGATGGCAGACGAAGCAAATCGCATAAAGTTACGCACGGCTCATGGTAAGAAATGGACGCATCAGAATGTTGCGTGAACGATGAAGAATCCAAAGCCAAGCATAACCAAATATAATTAGACACGTGGGCGGTGGATATGTGTATGTAGTAAGGGCGTGGTCCGACCAAATATGTATGCAAACTTTGTCCAGTATTGCGCACAAATCGAGCCGCAGGTTTCAGCAAAAATGGCGGATATAATTGGGCGCCATAAAATAACCACAATCTTTAAGCAGTCTTTA
Organism: Amylibacter sp.; assembly: GCA_016764475.1. GTDB lineage: Bacteria > Pseudomonadota > Alphaproteobacteria > Rhodobacterales > Rhodobacteraceae > Amylibacter. The sequence goes on along the minus strand of JAESRV010000037.1, from coordinate 35,088 downwards.
AGGTTATTAGGCAACCTTTAAGGTTAATAGCGTATAATGCGCGATCCGAGGTTTCAACCGCGTCGAAGAATGCGGAGTAGTTACAAAGTTGGCAGGCAATGCCGACAGAGCAAGAGAGAAAATGAACAGCACAACATTAAGGCGTTATGGATGCAATACATCCATAATTCACACGGATTTTTTCGGCAGAGGTGAGAAAGGTCAGTACAACCGGATCGCGGCAAGTGAAGAAAAGCTTAGAAAACATGGGCGACCTGATAAAGAACCAGCTATCGATGGTCGTGATTTCGCCAACCCCCGGGCTTGGCCAAAGCCAAGGTCGTTAGCATTAATCTTGCTTGCACCCATTTTGTTGTTTCAACTGGTTTTTGCCGATACTGCGCTTGCCAAAGAAATCAACATTGGGGTTCGCGCCTATTTGGGGCCGGCAAGCGCGATGGCACGTTGGCAGGCGACGGCTGATTTTTTGTCAAAAGAGATCGACGGCTATTCATTCAAACTAATTCCCTACAAAACCCCTGAAGCGATTGTCTTGGCGGCCAAGAACGGGAAAATCGAATACGCCATTATCGACCCCTCAACATTTGTGCGTATAGAGGTCAAATCACGGGCCGAAAAAATTGCATCGCTGGCCAATGCTTGGCAAGGCAAGCCACTCAACCGTTTTGGATCCGTAATTTTCTCTTTGAATACCAACGCCGATATCTTATCGCTGCAAGACTTGCGCGGGAAATCACTCATGGCTGTTACCCCTAATGGATTCGAGGGATGGCAAATGGTAAAAGAAGAGTTTGCTGAACATAGCCTAACGCCAAATACATACCTTGGTGAACTTACATTTGCGGGCGGAAACCAACGGAATGTTGTCTCTGCAGTTCTGGCCGGAACGGTCGACGTTGGTGTGGTTCGAACCGGCGTTCTGGAAAAAATGGATGCCCAAGGGATACTTGATATCTCTAAACTGCACGTTATTGCGCCGCGCAAAGTTGCCGGTTTCCCATTTCGGCTTTCCACCGATCTCTATCCGGAATGGGCTTTTGCCGCACTTCCTGGTGCACCTAGATTATTAGGCACCAAAATTTTCCACATATTGCAAACAATCTCTCCAACCAGTCGCCCTGCCGTGGAAGGCGGGTATTTCGGCTGGCAAGCCGCACTCAATTACGATCCAGTGTATATTCTTTTGCAATTGCTTCAGGCGCCCCCATTCGAGAATTATGGTGCGGCATCTTTTCGCGATGTCGTATGGAATTACAGATATTGGATTGCCGCTCTGAGCATTAGTATCATCGGGTTGATCGCGTTGTTGCTGATTGTGGTTAAGAGGCAGGACAAACATTCCAAAACAACCAAAGAGCTGCTTTTATACAAAGCACGAGACCTTGATTTTGCCCGCGCGGCACTTGACGAACATGCGGTCATCAGCATGGCTGACAGCAATGGTAATATTACTTACGTCAATGAAAAATTTTGCGAAATAAGCAGGTATTCACGGGACGAGTTGATTGGGCAAAACCATCGGATTCTGAAATCAGGAGCACATGGCCCAGAGTTTTACGCAGAGATGAACCGCGTATTATGGTCTGGAAATGTCTGGCGTGGTGAAATCCAGAATAGGCGGAAAGACGGATCTTTTTATTGGGTGAAAACGACGATCATACCGCAAATGGACGATAAAGGCCGCCCGCAAAAATTTGTGTCGATTCGAACGGATATTACGCAAGCAAAACAGGATCAGGCGGCACTGAACATGCAAGAGTTTTTCGAACTCGTCCAAGATGAAGTATATATGTTCTACCCACATACGCTGAAATTCTTTTATGCCAACCAGCGCGCACAGAAAATCATAGGCATGAGTACCAGCGAGATTTCGGAAAAAACGCCGATGGACATCACGCCGGGGATAGAAGAGGAGCAGTTTCGAAAAAGTCTTGAATCGCTGATCGACGGACGCAGATCAAAACTGTTTTATGATACGCGAAGACAGTTGCCCGAAGGTGGAACCGTTGCTTCGGAAATCACCATCCAGTATATTAAAACTGACCATTTGCCCCCCCGGTTCATCGGGACGATAACGGATGTCTCGGGCCGGAAGGCCGCCGAAGACGAGGCCAGCCAACTTCGTGATACGCTCAACAATATAGATGACGAGATTTATCTGTTTTGGCCGGATAGCAAGAGGTTCTTCTTTGCCAATAAGGCGGCACAACAGCGGCTTGGCATGCGCGAAACGGAGTTGTTCCAGTTAACCCCGTCCGAGATTGAAGGCGGCCTTCCGAAAGACGAGTGTGATGCTCTTATGAAACTGGCCTCGTCGGGTAAGAAAGGTTTACACTCCTTTATTCGCAGGGTTGAAAACCCAGACGGCGAAGAGCGCCTGATGGAAACCAATATCAGGTATGTGACTCCCAGCGGAAAGAAACCGCGTTTCCTTGTAACCATTTATGACGTTTCCGACCGCGAGGCAACGCATGAAAAATACCGGCAGCTTGATGCCTCACTTGATCTGATGGCCGCTGAAACTTACATGTTCTGGCCAGAAACCTATAAATTCATGTATCTCAACAAATCCGCACTCAAGCGTTTTGCTTGGGACAAGAGTGAATGGCATGGCAAGGCAACGTTTGACAACATCTCTCCGGCCGCGCAAACCAAGCTTGAAGAACATTGCAAAACCCTGATCAATGGTGATGCAAAGTCGGCCAGCTACGAGGTTGTGGATCGAAATGGAACTCCGCTTGAGATTTCGCTTCATCTGATTGAACCAAAAGGTGAAAAGCCCCGCTTCCTTTCGATTTACCGGGACATATCTGAGCAGAAAAAAGTTGAAATAGCCAAGTCAGAATTCGTGTCTACCGTTAGCCACGAATTGCGAACACCGCTTACGTCGATCATGGGTGCTCTCGGGCTTATGCGCATGGAAACCGTCGCCAGCAATCCCCAAAAATCTCGTGACCTTCTCGATATGGCCTATACCAACGTCAATCGATTGGCGGCTCTTGTGAATGACCTGCTTGATTGGGAAAAAATGGAAGCCGGGAAATTGACCTATCATATGGAAGACATCGACTTGTCCGAGTTGATCCATGCGTCCGTTGCCGCAAACCAGCCTTATGCAAAAAACCATGACATCACCTTCRTTGTAAYCGATTKCCCGGCCCGTTTCRTTGCGAAAGGTGACRAAAACCGCCTGATGCAGGTTATGGCTAACCTTCTTTCGAATGCCGCTAAGTTCTCTTGCAAAGGATCGAACGTCRAAGTCACTTTGGAACAGATCGGCGAAACCGCCCGGATTTCCGTAAAAGACTCTGGTTGTGGCATCCCGAAAGACGCGCAGGCAACCATTTTTAACAAGTTTACGCAGGCAGATTCCTCTGATCAGCGCCACGTCGGCGGCACTGGCCTAGGGCTGAGTATCGTCAAGGCTATGATCAAAGCTCACGGCGGTAACGTGGATTTTGTCAGCGAAGAAGGCAAAGGCACAACATTCTTCTTCGAACTGCCAAAGCCAACCGWTGACATAAGCGATGAAGCGGTTGAAGTCTGCAATGTCGCAGCTGAATAAGGAACCCTAGAATGANCCTTAAAATCCTACACGTCGAAGACGACCCAGATATTCAGGAAATTGCTAAACTATCGTTAGACACCCCACATACGCGCGCGCCATCCGAATTGTGAAACGAATATGGCCAGMGGTRCTTGCGCCAACATCCCACTCAGAGGTCTTGAAGTGATATACCAACCAACCGTTGCGACGATCGCTTGAATGAGTTCATGGAGCGGCACTAAAGCGGGGCAGGATCAATCAGCCTTGAGAATGACCCCTGATTGAATTGGGCGGCTGTATCAAGTGAATTCCACTGGCGTTTGCTTTTTTCGGTTGACGCTGAGTGAGAACACATCAGGACGGGCATAGTGACCGCTGGCGTCAAACTTACGGCGCGAAGACCGTGCGGCGTCGGCATCTATGTCTGAATAGAGAATGCCCTTTTCCTGATGCATCGGCCCTGCATGCACGCCGCCAAAGGGCTTGTAGACTACCGCGTCTCCGGGGTTGATCCATTCATCCTTATTCGGAAAAAGTTCGTCATAATAGGGAATATCGGTTGGTATATCCGATGTTTCCAGCGCGGTCGCACAACCAATAACCCAACATCCACCCTCGCGCGCGATGTGCTGCATCGTGGCCAGCCATGTGTCGCCGCTGTCCCAAGTGGGCGCGACATAGATGTCGATATTTTGAGCATAAAGCGCATAGCGTGCCAAGGGCATGTAGTTTTCCCAGCATAACAGTGCCCCGATGCGCCCAATCGCAGTGTTGACCACGTTCAGGCCCGACCCGTCTCCAAACCCCCAAACCATGCGTTCGGGATTGGTTGGCATCAGCTTGCGATGGTTGTTGGCGATCTTTCCATCAGCATCAATGATGATGCAGCTATTATACAATGTGCTGCCACTAASCGCMCCGTCAAGCTCCTGATACCCAGCCACAATAACCACGCTATGTTCTTTTGCAGCCTCCTGCAAGGGKGCCATCCCCCCCCTGCTAAGGTCTATCGAGCTGGCCTGCAAGCGGGTGAACAGCKCGTCCGTTTTACCCATTCCAGCACCAGGCGGCAGGCGCCATACGAAMGTTGGATAGCCCGAAAACCATGCCTCGGGAAAGACAACCAACTGGCAGCCCTCAGTCGCGGCTTCCTCRATAAGGGCGATGGCCCGCTGCATCGACTTTTCCAAATTCAAGTAGACGGGGGGCTGTTGGATAATTGCGATTTTGGTCATTTTGTTCTCCTAATTTTCTGCGGCCAAATAGGCATTACTTTGTAGCTGCAGCGACAAGCATCTCGCAAGGGCCTTCAAACTGGCCGTCTGCCTCAAATGCGCCAAGCGCGTCTTCKATTTCAGCCCAGGCGTCGTCTTGTTCCTGTTCGCTCAGACCGCCGAGCATCTGGTGCAGGGCACCAAAACTTTCCTGTTCGAACTGTAGACATTCCAGCGTYGARCCWAGGCGAACTGGGGCGGAAACCCGTTCGATCTGTATGTCGGAGAAACCGGCATCCTTGAACAGTTTTGCCAGCACATCGGGATCCCCCAGACTAAACGGACCAGGTTGCCCGGGAAGCGGGGCAGGAAGTGCCGCGCGGCGTCGGATGATGCCGACAGGTATTGAAAAAAACCCATTCAGATCTGCCGCAGCATAGGTCATGGCCCCAACACGACCGCCAGCACGCAGTTGGTTGCGCATTCCGCTAAGAGCCTTTTGCTGATCGGGGAAATAGATCAGGCCAACCCGAGATATGACTGCATCAAATGGCTGTGCTTCAATCTCAGAAAGGGCCTCGCCGTCCTTCACCATTGTATCGACATGGGTATATCCAGCCTTTTTGATGTTGGCGGCAGCATGATCAAGTATGGTGGGCGACAGATCGGTGGCAAGAACGTAGCCGGTCGGCCCTGTGCGACGCGCGGCGGCTAAGGTCTGTTCACCTGCCCCCGCTGCGACATCCAGCACGCGACTACCGCTTTGAACATTGGTCATATCCAGCATTAATTCTGTTGCGGGGCCAAGCCAACGCGACAGAAGTGGCGACCAGCGGTCCCAGGCTTCTGCGGCTGAATTCCATTGGTTACGAGTAGTTTCCTTGAAAGCGACGGGGTCAAAGATCTTTGGCTTGATGTTCATTTTATTCCTCCTCCATGTGCAATTTTTATTGCTATAACTGTGGCAGAGGCTTAAAGATTAGGCAATTCGCAGAATATCGACAATACTTTTGCAAAAATGCACAAACTTTGGTGACTGGCGTGCAATGGGATGATCTAAGAATATTTCTGGCAATCGCCCGGGCAGGCTCTATCAGCGGGGCCGCCAAGCGGCTTGGCGTTCAGCATTCCACCGTGTCCAGACGCTTGCGATCACTGGAAGATCAACTTGGAACCCAGCTGATTGAGCGAAAAAAATCCGGATATGAGCTAACAGAGGCCGGTGAAGAACTTCAGATGTCCGCAAGCCGCATCGAGGTGGAAATTCTTGGGTTCGAGGGGGCGCAAGCGGGTCATGACACGGATGCCGCAGGGGAACTGCGTGTATCGGCAATCAACAATATGGCTTCGACAGTTCTGATGCCCGTGTTCACCCGATTCACCGAGGCCTATCCGAAAATCGAATTTCATCTGGTGGTTACAAACAAGTTTGTAAAACTCGCGGAACGCGATGCGGACATAGCAATACGGCTGACAAACGCCCCATTAGAAACACTGATTGGAACAAGGCTGACCACAGTGGCTTCGGCGGTCTATGGGTCGCTAGACTATTGCAGGCGGGTTCAGGCAGGCACAGCTGCGCAAAAGTGGCTAGGTATTGAATGTTGTGGCTTTCACACATCATGGACGAAAGACGCCTGTCCAAACAACGACCATAATTTCTTTGTCGACGATACACTTCTGACGCTTGCAGCCCTCAAAGCTGGGGCCGGGTTGGCCTATTTGCCGTGCTTCATGGGCGACAGCGAACCGTCATTGGCCCGCTTCCGCCCGCCTGAGGCAAAACACAATCTGGGGCTTTGGCTGGTCTATCATCGGGATTTGCGGCGAACCAAGCGCGTGCGGCTGTTCCGCGAACACATGCAAAGCGAATTCACCCATCTGCGTGCTTTGTTCGAAGGGCATCTCAATCGCCCAAACGAATATTCGCCTGAGAAATTTTGAGACTGTATCAACACAGCTCCGCCCGGTTTGGCACACAAGCGAGGGAAAGCACTTAAGTCGCAGCAGCCGTCAGCGGGCGATTGGCGGCGGCATGAAATACCACCCTTCGTTCGAAGAACAGCTTTTGATGTGCCTGATCTATTATCGCACTTACACGAGCCATGTATTTTGGGGCTTGTTTTCAGCGTCTCATCGGCGACTGTTTGTCGTTGCAATCGGTGAATGACGCAGTTGCTGGCCGGTCACTTCAACCCGTCACTGCCAACCATTTCATCTTTTGTCAAACCACCCACGCGCGGTAGTGGCCTGCCGCTATCGGTCACGGCAACGGCAACCAGAATTTCGTTTGCACGTGGCGCATCGTTCAATCGCACCTCAATCGCATCAAAATGTGACCGTACATAGGCGGCATCCTTATGGCCAAGGGGTACATCCATAACTTGCCCCGGCCCACCCATTTTTTTGCTTGAAGGTACAAGGGCCGCACCCTTTTCAACCGCTTTACGCAAAGGGCCGCCTAGTTTGGGGTGCAGGATGGCGGCGGCATGTTCCAGCTCGCCCGCTTCACCAACCATAGCCGCTTTGCCGTAGCTTTCAGCATCTTGGGCAGTGATGCCAAGGGCTGCGATACATTTTTCGCCTAATAATCCACCCAGTTCTGCGCCTATATCCATTAACGGTGTTAAGTCTTCAACATATTGCCCTGCAAACGGGTTGGCTATCACAGCTGCCGCCACCGCTTTGCGGGTGGCAGGTGTTATGGCTTTGCCCGCCTCACGATGGGTTTCTTCAACCCAAACGGCTATTTTTCTGATTTTTGCATTCATCTTAAACCATCCTTTCCTTCTACGTCTGCCACATCCAATCCGCCCGAACGGGAATGGATACGGGGGCCTGTTGTCATCACCAGGGCCAGTAATATTTCGTTTACGCGCGGTGCGTCATTCAAGCCAACCTCCATAGAATCGAAATGACTGCGCACATAGGCCGCGTTGGTATGCGTGACCGGAATATCCAGACGTGTACCAACGGTACCGACTTTTTTGGACGAAGGCACAATCGCTTTGGAGCCGCCGATCAGTTCACGCATGGCATACCCGCCCGGGGCATGCCAAAGGGCACCATGTTCCAACTCACCGCCTGCCCCCACGATGGCACCTTTGCCGTAACCTTCGACTAAATCGGCCCCACCAATCGCTTCAACTAGCATTGTTGCCATTTGCAAACCCAAGGGGCGCAGATCATCAATAAAGCCTTGGATGTCAGGTTCAAACCGCCCCGCGAAAGGGTTTTGGATCACGGCAATCACGGCAGCCCTGCGCAAGGGCGTTTCAGAAACAGGGCCGCCTTCGTGATAAATCTCTTCAACGGAGGTTGATATTTTACGCAATATTGGTTCAGGCATGTTTCACCTTTGGGGTAATTGTTGGGTTAAAGAAAACGCAGGCCCTGTGACCTTATGTTTTCCGCGAAGAAACAGGGCGGCACCTTTTATCAGGTCATCCGCCAACATTTTTTCAGCAACGGCATGGCCCGCATTTAAAGCTGTTATTATATCTAGGTTAGACAGCATACCGATGTTTGTCACGACCAGACGGTTGCCTAAATCGGTATCGGGTTTAACATCCATTGCCTTTTGCCGTGTTATGGCCGGATGATTTGGCAGATTGACGGCATTACCGATCAGTGTTGCGGCAACATCCGCCGCCGCTGCATTTACCGCCAGAACGGTCACGCTGTCGGCAATACCAAACGAYAGGCTTCTGCCMCCTTGGCCGCTGNARGCAATGCCGCCAACCCCGTGTTGGGATGACAGTTKAATGCGGCCAARCTCATGCCCCTGAAGGCCAAACATTGCCGTTGAAAAGTTTTCATCYTGCGCAAGATRCAAAGCAATGTCGCCACCATTATTAACRTAKGCGCGYTTRARCGGYATYRCTTGGGYCATTGCYGMCARAACCKSATCYGCCACRGCCCCTGCAACGGCRGCCATNGGGNGTKACRAATGYTTTTGCACAATGCGGRMGCACCGCWTGATMCATCCTKARSGCYACTTGGCYYTTGGGMGCRGGKGAWTTYGGGTTYATMGCRGAYTGAAGYAAYGGCAGYTCTTCAACCARCYKTTCYAGYACRKTTTCAAAGGCTTCAGTYGCCAGTTGNAAAGNCMGCMSYMCGCTKKYYYKSRRATRCAGGATCAGCCCCGATGAYCARATCAATCGGGCCGTGTTGCAGGTGCAAACGGTGGYCRTYATCCAGYAGTGYAGMMGYMGGSCCCATCATTGTTTTTTCCAGCTGAAATTATAGCTCGCGTTAGGGTTAGCATCCGTATCAATTTGGGGTACCCTTCGCACATCTTCGGTCATGATATTTTCAATCGGCTGCACCGCCCCCATATGCCCGCCAAGTATTTTGTAGTCGGACAAGCGCATGGTGAATTCAATCGGGGCGACAAGTGCGGGTGTGGGCACATAGCCAAACGCATTTGTCGGCATATCCAGAACATCCGCCATTATCGTGATACCACCGCCCGGCCAAACATAGGTGTTGGCACCGCCACAAGTAACGCAAGTCAGCGCATCTTTAACCGAGTTCGTAAGCTTTACGGGGTTCTCTGTAACGCCCGCACGCAGTGACCCGCCTGCCCCCCCCATGAACAATACGGAACATATGGACGGCTCACAGTTTTCGGCAATGCGTTCAGCGGATTTTTTCAATTCGGGGGGGATTTTGGCAAGTACTGGCACCAGATCACTGTCTAATTCATAGTAGGCATATTGCTGGCCCGTTGTTGACACCAACAACAACCGAAGCCCCTGCCACGCAGTTTTAGGGTCGGCGTCTTTTAGAAGCGTTAAGGGGTCTTCAACGTTTGTTCCACCCCAACCTGTACCAGATTCAGCTACCTGAAAATATCGCCCCGGCGTAGACCTGCGGCCCTTTATTTTGATGCCCGTGGGCGGCACATCCAACAGCTTGCCCGCTTGGTGTTCGGAAAGCACGCCCGTGATGTGATCGTCAACGACAATCACCTCATCCACATGGCCCACCCATTGTGCGGCAAACATACCAATGGTCGCCGAGCCGCAACCGACCCGCATCAGCTGTTCTTTAACCCCGTCCACAATCGGGGCCTGACCTGCTTGAATAACAACACTTGCCCCGTCATCAACCGTCACTTCAACCGCTTCGCAGTTGCACAGTTTCAACAGGGCATCACAGGTGACGCGGCCCTCTTTTTTAGAGCCTCCCGTCAAATGTTCCACCCCGCCAAGCGACAGCATTTTAGAGCCGTATTCACTGGTCATAACATGACCGATCGCTTCACCGTCCACACGCACAATGGCGCGCTCATGGCCGATAAAACGATCCGTATCTATTTTGATCTTCACACCGCAATAGCTGAAAATACCTTCGGTCACGACAGTCACCATATCAACACCGTCCACCGGCTGGCTTACGATAAAAGGCGCAGGTTTATAGTCAGGATAAGTCGTGCCGGCCCCCACGGCAGTTACAAACGGGCGGCTGGATTGCAGCAGGTCGCCATCCCAATCACTGCCCTTTAAAAACGGGATCGGTTTTTCGCCCTTTTGCTGAACATTATCAATGATGGTCAGCGGATCAAGGCGCACCAGTTCACCCTTGTGATTGGCATAACGATCACAGGCACCGATTTTACCGTCAGCGATAAAACACATAACAGGGCAGGCATCGCAGCGGATTTTTTCAACGACAGGTCTGGATTTATCTGCCATCGGTTTTTGCCTTAATCGCTGCATGTAATCTGGAAGGTGTCACAGGAACACTTGTAATCCGCACACCGCAAGCGCGTTTAATCGCGTTCAAAATGGCAGGGGCTGTGGGGATCAAAACATGCTCACCCAAACCCTTGGCGCCGTAAGGGCCTTGCGCATCGGCTTCTTCAATAATGATCACGTCTATCGGGGGAATGTCGCCGATTGTCGGGATTAGATAATCATGCAGATTTTCAGTGCGGCCCGGAATATATTCTTCCATCAAGGCCATGCCCAGACCTTGGGCAATACCGCCATGCACTTGGCCCTCAACCAGCATGGGGTTTATCGCTTTGCCGACATCGTGAGCGGCTACAAACTGTAGCGGCTTAACCGTGCCAAGGGCGGTGTCGACCTCAACAACAACCAGATGCGCGGTATAGCCGAACTGCGCATAAGGTATGCCTTGGCCGTTTTTATCCAGCGGTTTTGTCGGTGGGTCATAGGTTTCTTGTGACGTCAAAACATAGCCCTGCGCATCAATCGCACCCTTGGATAAATCAATGCGGTGGGTGGTGCCGTTATCCGCTATATCAATCACACCCGCACCGATGTTGATTTCAGCGTTTTCAGAGGCGTTTATCTGCTTCAGGATATCCGCGCGCATCGCTTCACCCGACAGTCGCGCGGCATTGCCCGAAACATATGTTTGACGAGAGGCCGAGGTTTTACCTGCGTCGGGTGTTATATCGGTATCGGCCCCCAGCAAGGTTAACTGCGCTACGGAGATGCCCAAGGCGCTTGCAAAAATCTGTGCAATCACAGTGTTTGCCCCTTGCCCGATATCCATCGCCCCTTGGTGCAAGACTACGGTTCCATCAGCTTTAATACCGGCCTTGATTGTGGATGGATTGGGAAGCGAGGTGTTGCCGCATCCATACCAACCAGCGGCAATGCCAACACCACGGCGCAACGTACCTGTCGTGGTATTGTTGAATTCTGCGGCCTTCTTGCGCTCCAAAGCCCATGCAGGGCGCAAGGCTTCCAGACATTTCTTGATCCCCACACCTTGTTCAAAAACCTGCCCGCAAACCGTGGGGGTATTGTTTTCCAGTGCGTTCAGAATACGAAATTCCAACGGGTCGATGCCAAGCTTATCAGCCAATTCATCAAACATGCTTTCTTGCGCAATGGCCGATTGTGGCACACCAAAACCACGAAACGCACCTGAAGGTGGGCAGTTGGTATGGATAGCACAAGAAGCGGCCCTGTAATCAGAAATTTGGTAGGGGCCGGACGCATGAACCGGCACCCGATTGGCAACCGTGGGCCCCCATGACGCATAGGCACCGGTGTTGAAATCCCCGTGAAAATCAAACCCCTTGATCCGGCCATCTTTTGTTGCCCCGATCTTTATTTTGATCTCAGACGGATGCCTTTTGGTTGTGGATTGCATCGATTCCGTGCGTGAATAAGTGATCCGAACAGGTTGGCCGGTTTTTATAGCCGCAAGCGCAAGATAGGGTTGCACGGAAATATCCAGCTTGGCACCGAAACCACCACCTACGCCTGTGGGGATGATACGAATGTTTTTGCGATCTATGCCCAGAATAATTTCCAATGCGTCCAAATCCATAACCGGGGCTTGGGTGCAGGCGTGTATTTCTAACCTGCCTTTTACAATTTCAGCATAGCCTGCCTCGGGTTCGATATAGGCGTGTTCAACAAAGCCGCTTTTAAAACTGCCTTCGACTGTTACATCGGCATCCGCCAAAGCAGCTTTTGGATTACCGCAAGCGACAAAACCACCGCACATGATATTGCCTGCGCGGTTTTCATGCAAAAGCGGTGCGTTGTCTGCCAGAGCATCCAAAACAGTTACAACATTGGGTAATTCATGCCATGAAACAGGGAAATCCCTTGATATAAAATCGCGGATTGCTGTGGGTTCGCCAACAACGGCTGCCACGGCCTCACCGCGAAACTTGGCAAGCTCTTCGGCAAAAACAGGTTGATCTGCAAAGTCTGGAATAACCCCGAAACAATTAAGGCCCAGCACATCATCCGCCGTCAGGATGGCTTTTATGCCATCATGTTCGGCCAGAAACTTATCAAAGCCACCAAACGTAAAACCTGCACGCGCGAAGGGTGATCTTATTACCCTTATTTCCAATGTACCAAGTGGTGCCACATCATCCCCGAAGCGTTCAGTGCCGCAAACCTTTGCTAAACCATCCACACGGCGGATCGCGTCACCGACAGCGCCACCGTCTTTTAGTGTGTTTGCATCGACACCGCGCACAGCATCGATGATTTTGCGATACCCTGTGCAGCGGCACAATACCCCGCTAAGGGCATCTTGAACCTGCACTTCGCTTGGCGCATCTACATTGCGCAAAAGGGCGACGGCAGCCACCATCATTCCAGGGGTGCATATGCCACATTGTGCGGCACCGTGATCTTGAAATCTTTCAGCCAGTGTTTGTGCATGGGTGTCGGTTGCTACCAATCCCGCCAAAGTTTCCACTTGGCGGTTGTCGGCTTGTTGGGTTGGAGTCAGACAGGCGCAAACCACTTTACCATCCAATAATACGGAACATGCGCCGCAATCGCCAGCATTGCAGCCGATTTTAACATCGCGCATGCCCAACCGTTCGCGCAGGCTTTCAGATAAGCGTTCGCCTGCAATGGGTGATAGCTTTACCTGCGATCCGTTCAATATAAACGTTGTCTGGTCAGCCATGATCTGTCCCCTTTGGGGCGGCTTGCAGTAAGGTGCGGTGGCATAATTCCTTTACCGCCTCGACCCTGTATTCGGCACTGCCGCGTATGTCACTTAACGGATTAAGCTCTGCCAGATGCTGATCGGTAACAAGGGCATCGTTTTTCAGAGTGTCGATTTGTGCACCTTCCAAGGCCTTTTCCAATGCAAACAAACGGGTGGCTATTGCAGAACATGCACCGACTGCCACACGGGCGCGCGTAATACGCCCCTTTTCACATGATAGAACAACCGCAACCATGGCAATGGAAATAACCAGATAACGACGGCTGCCCAGTTTGATGAACGCACTTGTCGTGCCCTTTTCAATGGCGGGAATATGTATCGCCGTCACCAGCTCATTCGTGTTCAGATCAATTTGGCGCACGCCGGTAATAAAATCGCTTAGTTTAATCTGGCGCGAACTGGTGCTGGATGCGATTTCAATTTCAGCATCTAGGGCCAGCAAAGGCGGCACACCATCAGCGGCAGGGGATGCATTGCACAGGTTGCCAACCACCGTTGCCGCGTTTTGAATTTGCACAGAGCCCACTTCGCAGGCGGCCTGTTTCAGGCCGTCAAATGCAGGTGGCAGCTTGGTGTTTATAAGGTTACTCCAAGTCACAGCGGCCCCGATGCGCCAACCCTGCTTGGTTTCGGTAATACCTTGAAGTTCTGCAATGCGGGTTAAATCCAGCAAATCACCCGTAACTGCCCCTTCACCCATTGACGGAAAAAAATCTGTGCCGCCAGCAATAAGTGACACGCGGCTTTGGCCCAACATTTCAAGCGCATGATCTAGGGTTTTGGGTTCAAGATAGGTCAAGGTTTCATCCAAATCTTTTCATTAGTGTACGAATGATATGATCGCACGGATACTTTTGTCAACGCGGCTTTGCTTTAAGTGATCTTTTTCAACAACCGCAGTAAAGTTTTCTTTTCTTTTTCAGTAAGCGGTTCAAGCGTGGCATCGGTAATGTATGCACCCATTTCATGCAGATCAGAGACAAGTTCCTTACTTTCATCTGTAAGCGAAATAATTGTACGGCGGCGGTCATTCGGGTCAGGCTGGATATTTACCAAATCTTTTTTCTTCAACCGATCAACCACACCTTTGATGGTTGCCACATCCATAGAGATCATGCGGCCCAGTTTGTTTTGTGAACACTCCCCGACAAGGTCGATACGAACCAGCGTTGAAAACTGTGTTGGCGTCAGGTTGCGCATCGTATTTTTTTGAAAAATAGCCACATGTCTTTGCCCTGCTAAACGCAGTAAGTACCCTACCTGATCTTCAAGGATATAGGCACTTTCTTCGGCTGGTTTTTTATCCAGTATATTTTTCAAAAAGATCTGGCCCTTTATTATTTTGCTTCACAGCATGCAGTGATCGGCCTGATAGTGTCATGCTTCACATTCTTGAAGCAATAGAAAAGTAGCGGCTTGGCATCTTGATAGAGCGGTATTCTATGTTAGTGTGCTAATGAAATTAGACTTAACACAAGGTAGGACAATGGACATATTCAGTGAAAAACTGGTTATTCGCAATATTGGTTTGATGCTTTCGGGAAAAATGGAAGCACCCGTATTAGAGGGTGATTGCCTTGTCGCTATCGACGGTAAAATCAGTGCTTATGGCTATGAAAAAGACATTGATACGCAGGGGGCAACAACGACGGTTGATGCCAATGGTGTGACACTGGCACCGGGGCTAATCGACAGTCACATCCATCCGGTTGTTGGTGATTATACGCCGCGCCAACAACAGCTCGGCTGGATAGACTCTACCTTGCACGGCGGCGTGACCACTTTGATTTCAGCAGGTGAGGTTCATATGCCGGGCCGCCCTAAAGATATTGTCGGGCTGAAAGCTATGGCGATTGCATCACAGCGTTGGTACGAAAACTTTCGCCCTTCAGGTGTCAAGGTAATGGCAGGTGCGCCGATTATAGAAGAAGGCATGGTTGAACAGGATTTCAAAGACCTTTCGGACGCTGGCGTTACCCTGCTGGGTGAGGTTGGGTTGGGCAGTGTCAAAGACGGGCCAACGGCCAAGAAAATGGTGGATTGGGCGCGTAAATACGGCATGCAAAGCACCATCCACACAGGCGGCCCTTCAATTCCGGGGTCGGGGTTGATAGATGCGGATGTTGTGTTGGAGGCGGGAACGGATGTGATTGGTCACATCAACGGCGGGCACACGGCCCTGCCAGATGACCAGATCATATGCCTGTGCGAAAGCTGTAAAGCTGCGTTGGAAATTGTACATAACGGCAATGAACGCGCAGCCCTTTTGACGATCAACACGGCGCGTGAATTGAAACAAATGGACCGCGTCATTCTGGGCACCGATGGCCCTGCGGGTTCAGGGGTTCAGCCCTTGGGGATACTGCGCATGGTTGCAATGCTATCCAGCCTTGGCAACGTCCCTGCCGAGATCGCGTTTTGCTTTGCCAATGGCAACACTGCCCGCCAGCGTAAATTGGATACCGGGTTGATTGAGGTGGGCTATGCCGCCGATTTTGTACTGATGGATCAAGCGCAACATGCGCCGGGGAAAACTATTTTAGAGTCGGTGGAATTGGGCAACTTGCCAGGGGTTGGGATGACAATCATTGATGGGGTCGTGCGAACAGGGCGAAGCCGCAACACACCGCCTGCACAAAGGTTGCCGGAAGTCGTATAGGCGGGGGATTACCCTTCAATTTGATTTCTCAAGGCGTTTTTCCAGAAAAGCCTCTCGAACCTGTTTCTTGGTAATCTTTCCATATGCAGACTTTGGCAAGCTATCCCAGAAATGAATTTCTTTTGGCATCTTGTAGCTTGAAATTTTTGGTTTCAAAAATGCAATCAGGTCAGTTTCAGACGGGTTGGAACCTGCGCTTGGTACACAAATTGCCACACCAATCTCACCCCACTTTTCATCAGGAATGCCCACAATAGCAACTTCGGTTATATCGCTGTGCATCAGAATTTTTTCTTCTATTTCGCGCGGGTAAATATTTGAGCCGCCCGAAATATACATGTCAGATGCACGCCCGGTGATATAGAAAAACCCCTGCGCATCCATATGCCCCATATCGCCAGTGCGAAACCAGCCATTGCGAAATGCCTTGGCGTTGGCTTCATCATTATCCCAGTAGCCCGCGAAAACCGCAGGGCCGATAATACAGAACTCACCGGTTTCGCCAGGGGTAACTTCAACCCCTTCATCGTCTTGGATTTGAATTTGAATACCGGTGCGGGCATATCCGCAAGTGCCGGGGCGCGGGTTTTGCACGGCAGAATGCAAGGCAGGGGGCAGCACTGTGATATTGCCTGTAACCTCGCCCAGCCCAAAATACTGCACCAACACGGGCCCCAGTTTTTCCAATGCGTAAATCTGGTCAACACGGTACATCGGGGCGCCTGCATAAATCACATAACGCAGGCTGCTGTGATCGTATTGGTCAACGCCTGCGTCCTCTGCCAGCATTTTCAAAATGGTCGGTACCGTGAACAGGCTGGTCACTTTATAGGTCTCAATAAGGTGCCAGATATCAGTGGCATCAAACTTGTCCCCTGCAGGTAAAATTGTAGCGGCCCCGCGTGCTATCATCAGCAAGGCGTGAATACCTGCGCCATGCGACAAGGGGGCGACAATTACAGTGGCGTCCTGCTCGGTCGTACCCGGCAACAAATCACACAGGTGATTGGTTACAACAAAGCCCATCTGGCCGTGGGTCAGAACCGAGGCTTTGGGTCTGCCTGTTGTGCCAGATGTAAAGAAAAACCAACAGGGATCATCGCGGGTAACTTCTGCCAATGGCATGGTTTTTCCCATATGATTTGCGACAATTTCATCATACTCAGTAGCAAAACCCGAGGCCCCGATTGAGATGGTAAATGCCAGTTGTGGCGCGCAAATCTTTGCGTGTTCCGGAAAATCCGCATGGCAGATCAATCCGACCGCCCCACTTGATTTGGCCATCCAACTCAGATCATCGGGCATGCCGCGAAAGTTTGCGGGCACCCAAACAGCCCCCACACGAAAGCAGGCCAACATGCTTTCAAACATCTGGTTGCAGTTCGAAGATTGCACCAGAATACGATCACCTTTTACCACCTTGTAATCATGCACTAATGCGTAAGCCATAGCGTTCACACGCGCATTCAGTTCCGACCAATTCCAACGTTTATCACCCCAGATCAAAGCGTTACAATCGCCATGCCTGCGTTCAGCCTGATCCGCAAAATGTGCCAGGTTCATCGCTTTTATTGAATAAGGTTGCATTATCTGACCTGCTCTAGAATGGATACATAATTGGTTACAGCAGCACCACCCATATTAAAGACACCCGCAAGATTGGCGTCTTTAACCTGCATGTCGCCGGCATCGCCCGCCAACTGCATTGCGGCCATCACGTGTTGGGAAACCCCCGTGGCCCCTATTGGGTGGCCTTTGGATTTCAACCCCCCCGATGGGTTAACGGGCAACCTGCCATCCATACGTGTCCAGCCCTCACGCGCGGCTTTCCAGCCTTGCCCGACCGGGGTTAGGCCCATGGCTTCATATTCAATCATCTCGGCGGTGGTGAAACAATCGTGGGTTTCCACAAGGCTTAAATCATCCAACCCGATCCCTGCCTGTTCCTTGGCTTGCGCCCACGCTAAATGTGCCCCTTCAAAGGCGGTCATTTCGCGGCGCGACAATGGGAACATATCATTTTTATGGGCACGTGCACGAAAGCCAATGGCGCGTTTTAAACCCTTGGCCACATCACGGCGGGTTATAACAAGGGCCGCCGCCCCGTCTGATACCAGCGAGCAATCCGTGCGTCTAAGAGGCCCTGCAACAAACGGGTTTTTGTCTGATATTGTATTGCAAAAATCAAACCCGAAATCCTTTTTCATATGGGCATAAGGGTTGTTCATTCCGTTGGCATGGTTCTTGGCCGCGATCATTGCCATTTCCGCACTGCGATCACCGTATTTCTGGAAATAAGATTGGGTGATCTGGGCGAAAATACCGGCAAAGCCGTTTTCAACTTGGTCTTCTTCTTTGCGGTATGACCCGCACAGAAGAATATCACCAACCTCGGCCATAGACACTGCCGTCATCTTTTCGGCACCGATTACAAGTGCCACATTCCCCCGTCCGCTTTCGATAAAATCAATCGCGGTATAAAGTGCCGCTGTTCCGGTAGCGCATGCATTTTCACAATGAACAGCGGGCACGTGGCGCAGTTCGGGCATTGCAGATGATATTAAACCGCCTTCAAAACCTTGTTTGGAAAAGCCAGAATTCAGCACCCCGATGGTTGTAAAATCAACATCTTGGGCTGACACGCCTGCGTGTTCAAGGGCCCCATAGCCAACCTCGGAAATCAGGCCTTCTATATCCCGTGTTTCGCTTTTACCAAAAACTGTATGGGCCCAGCCGACGATTACGCTGTCTGTTGTCATGAACCTAATCCTTTTATGTATCGCAGAATTTTTACGCCATTATCAATCTATTGTCACGATTAACCACAACAAATCGACAAGCCGTAATCAGCATTCGGATAACACAGATAGTTTAGGTGTAATTACCGCGTACACGTTCCTTTTTCGGGTCGAAATGCGGAAAGGTGACAACTCTGGCTTTCAGGCGTTTTTGCAAGCCGTCCAACTGACCAACCTCCACATCGGTTCCAGGTTCGGCGTGTGTTACATCCATACGGCAAAGCGCGATGATTTTTCCCAAAACGGGGGATTTCATGGCCGAGGTCACAACCCCGATCTGGGCTTTGCCAATACGCACACAATCGCCGTGCGCGGGTACAAGACCGCCTTCAACATCCAAGCCCACAAGTTTTTCTTTGGGGTGGGCTTTGCGTTCTTCGATTGCCGCGCGGCCAATGAAATCATCTTCTTGAGTTTTCAAGGGAACGGTGAATCCGATACCCGCTTCAAACGGATTGGTTTGATCACAAAACTCATACCCCGCAAAAACCAGCCCCGCTTCTATGCGCAGCATATCCAGTGCTTCCAGCCCCAATGGGATCATGCCCATGGGTTCGCCCACGGCCCAGATCGCATCAAATACGGCCACCGCATCTTTGGGGTGGCAGAACACTTCATAGCCCAGCTCACCTGAATATCCTGTGCGGCTGACCACTACGGGGATACCTTGCAAATCACCGATACGCCCGACAGTGAAACGGAACCATTGCAGTTCTTCCAGCGTGGCCTGCGCGGGTGGTGTCCAGATCACCTGCTTTAGAATATCACGTGAAATCGGGCCTTGGATGGCAATGTTGCAATGATGCTCGGTCGAGTCCTTGACCCATGCGTTCAGCCCATGCTTTTGCGCCTGTTCGCGCAGCCATATGCCGGATGTATCACACCCGCCGATCCAGCGAAAATTATTATCGCCCAGACGAAATACCGTACCGTCGTCAATCATGCCACCGTGTTCATAGCACATGGCGGTGTAGACCACGCCACCAACGCTGAGTTTTTTCATGTTGCGGGTCACGCAAAGCTGCATCAGCTGTTCTGCATCCGGCCCCATAACCTCATACTTGCGCAACGGGCTAAGATCCATCACCACAGCTTTTTCACGCGCTGCCCAATATTCGGCAATAGCACCATGATTGCTCATCGTGTTGGCCAGCCAGTAGCCGTTGTATTCAATAAAATCACGAGTGTGTTTTGCAAAACAAGCATGAAAACCCGTCTCTTTTGTTGGTTCCACATCAGCCTCCGGTGTTCTACGCCATCCAATAGAGCGTTTGAAATCTTCGTTTTCTTTATATACCCGAACCTGAATATCTGTGGGATTCCAAGCATTTGTCGCATCTATATCACTGGGGCATGCGGTGGAAACACAAATCAGATCGGTTTGGGCTTGCAGCAATACATAATCGCCAGGCCGCGACCAAGGATCATCCAGACTAAGCACATGCGTGTCGTCCAGGATCGAGTTGAAAAAGAAGTTAATCGAGGGCCAGCCAACACGCGGCTTGATACCCCATTGGGCAACATCTTCGTTGATATTGTCCGAACAGTTTATATGGCCGGGGTAACCCGCATCTTCGTAATATTTCGGATAACACGACAGACCATACGCATCGTGCCGCCCGCAAGTGTCTTGCACAATTTCGACCAACGGTTCCTGATCCACACTCCAGAATTTCGCGTGGTTTCCAGGTGCAGGATAATTGCAACCCGTCAGCGAACGAGTGGTGGTCATGTTGATATCGCGTTCAATCCCTTGATCAAGGGACGCGCGTGAAAAGGCCTGAAAATCAGTGCATTCACGACCCTGAACATCCATGATCTGGATGTACTGGCCTGCGGCCACTTCATATGAGTGTGCATGACCCGGTTGAATGTTAATGTCCTGAAGCGGATCCGCCAAAGGATCAGCGGGTTTGATACCGCCTTTGCCCTCACCGGGATTGGCGCGTCTGATATAAAGCACGATCTCGCTGGGCGGGTTTTGTGCTTCGGGTGACATGGCACCTCCCGGCGCACAAACGATCAGCAGGCCATCGCAGGACGCATGGAAAGTTTCTGTATCGCCCGCCCGCGATCCATCTGCAAAAACCAAGGTCGCATCTGAATGGCCCAGATTAAACTTTGCGGCTTTCAGTGCGGTTAAAACGCGTTTGCCGGAAGCATTACCATCGCTTAACGCAGTCTGTAGCCCATCCGCATTACGCCCACCCTTTGCACCAATCATCGCCGCATCTGAAGCACCATCAGGGTTAAAAAATACCATCTCAACAGGCTGCAAACCATCCCGGTCTTGCACGGTAATATCATCACCTTTATCGATTTTCACAGCGTACGAGCCACCGCCCTTGATCGGGTAGCGTTCAACGCCGTGTGGCAGAAACGGCAAGCCCGGTGTAATGATGCCATTACGCGCATAAGGCTGCATTATTTTCTGTTGAAACGCCATTCAGTATGACCCCGCCTGACCCCGTGCAATCACTTTAATTTTCTTGCTGCGTTCATATCTGGCAGGATCAATGGCTTTGATCACAACCTGATTGACCTGCAATTTGGCCGAGCCGGTCAGGTATTTAAACAGCCCCTTGGCGATTTTTTCAGCGTATCCATCCAGATCACCTTTGCGGTAGCGTTTACCCAGAACAACCAGAATATAGGGGCCGCGATTATCGAAAGTTTCAATTTCAAAATGCGTGATCTGTTTGCTGTTAATGGTGCGTTTCATATACTTTTTAATCGCAGGTTTCAGCACTTTTACATCACTTAGGTAATTGAATACAAACGCTTTACCTGTCAGGGTAGACAGCTTTGCCAGATTGATATCTTCCATACTGATACGAATACCACTTATGATATTCCCTGTTACCTGCACATCAGCACGTTCCCGTCTTTTACGGCGGCTGAACCCGCTTTCCACGACAAATTCGTTGCGAAACATTGCGCCGAACGGAATGGCTATTGTGCCGACGGTCAGTTCATATTCTTTTTCTACCATTAAGGCTTCAATCTGTTTTTTCACCATCTGATAATGTACGAAAAATAATACAGAAAACAAGATGAGCAGCCAGCCGATAATCCGCACAGGCGTTAGATACCCAAATAAATCCTTGGGTCGTAATCTAGCAATCCTCCCGCCGAATTCCTGTGCAGTGCGTATTTGCATAGCGCGGTCTGATGCGGTTAGAAACAGTACTGCTGTAAGGGCAATAAAGAATAGGACGACGGGAATATATACTGACATACCGCGATCCTAATCCAGCCCCAGCAAGGCGCGTTTTTCGCGTGCCCAACGGGTGATTAAGTGATCCACGGCCAAGGCCATGAAAGATACACATAAGCCCAGAACCAAACCTTTACCCACATCGGTTTCTGACAGCGCTTTAAAGATCGATTGGCCCAGATCAATGGTGCCGATAAAGGCGGCAATGATGACCATCGAAAACGCAAACATTGTTGTTTGGTTTATGCCTAACATAATGTGCGGCAGGGCTACGGGTAGTTCCAGCTGGAACAGGCGCTGGCGTTTACTGCACCCTGCCATCGTTACCGCTTCATGCAATTCAGGCGGTACATTTTTGATGCCTTCCACCGTGTAGCGTACAGCCGGGATCATGGCGTAAACTATTACAGAGATGATCGCAGACAGGTCGTTGACCTGAAACAGCATGATCACGGGTAGTAGATAAATGAAGGATGGAAAGGTTTGGAATGTATCGCATAAGGTCAGTACCGATTGCGCACGCTTGGGTGTCCGCGATGCCCATATGCCCAAGGGGATGCCTATTGCGACACAGATCAGCACTGAAAACAGCACCATATAGGCGGTGATCATGGCCCGGTCCCACCAGCCTGAAAGTGCTATGAAGGTGAAAAACGAAATGGTCAGTAGGCTGGAATAAAGCCCACCCAAGATCAACCCCGCCCCGCCGATCAGAACGATGATCGAAATGTAAGGCATGTAAAGCAACGCGTCGCGCAACGGGGTTAAGACATTAACCACCATCGCGTAGCGGAATGTTAATAAATAATCGTGCAGGTATATGACGGTGAAGTCGACCAACGCATCCCATTCGCGGAAAAATGTGATTGTGGATTTTTTGGGCAATTCGTTCAATGATGGGAATAGCTTGGATAACACGATTGCAGACACAAGGCCGCCAATTAGCATCAACGGGAATTTAAAGCGCGTAAGAAAAGGTAAATCCGCACGGTAATCCCGTTTCTTTTCGGCCCATGCATAAGACAGACGATCCAGTACAATCGCCAGTAAAACGATCCCGATCCCGATCTCTACCGCTTGCCCGATTTTCAGAGATTGAAGCTTGAACAGTAACCGATACCCTAGGCCAGACGCACCGATAAAAGCGGCGATCACCACCATTGCAAGGCATTGCATGATGACCTGATTGACCCCAAGCATCACCTCATTTCGCGCCGTTGGTAATTGGACCCGAAACAGTAACTGCCATTTTGAACAGCCAGCCATACGCCCCGCGTCAATAATTTCGGACGGAACTTTTTGCAGGCCCAGCATGGTCAGGCGCACCATTGGTGGCACAGCAAAGATGATCGTGGCAATCACACCTGTTTGATGGCCGATACCAAAGAACACAACAACCGGAATAAGATAAGCGAAATGCGGCAGCGTTTGGGCTACGTTCATGATAGGCAAAAGCAAGTTCTCCACCCATTTTTTCTGGTAGGCCAGTACCCCTAAAAACAGCCCGATAATAATCGAAATAGGCACTGCGGCCATCAGTAATGACAAGGTTTCCATGGCATACACCCACATGCCGAACACCGCAAAATAGATCGCGGTCACCCCCGAGAGGATCGCCATTTTCCAACCTTTCAGGAAATACCCCAGTACGATGACAATCGCGGCAACCCCTGTCCAAGGCAGGCCTGGCAGGCCGAAACCTTTCTTGCCACCCAGAAGCAGGTTATTGAAAATATTAATCAGGCCTTTGAGCTCGCCTGAGATAAATCTGGTGACTTTATCAACGCCCAAGTCGTAGCGTATGAAATCGAAAAACGTGTTCAAGATACTGCCGAACGGCACAAGTTCACTATACTTGTCTTTACCCGCGTCGCCCAAAGTATCAATACTACTACCTTCGGAGTGCTGCGGAAGTTCATCCAGAAATGCAGGCATCAGGCCAAAATATTTCAGCAGGATCAGAAAAGCCACAAATCCCAGCAAAATGATGGTTCCCATCATTCGGCTACTGGGGGCTAACCCGTTTGCAAACAGGCTTTTTATGGAAAACGTGCTACCCATCCGTGTTATCCCCTGCAGGATAAAGTACATTTAACACATGTTTGGGGTGTAGTACCCCAATGGCCTTGCCGTCTTTTTGCACTTCCACCGCATGGCTTTGACCCAAGACGAGCTCAGCAATTTTAGAGATTTTATCGTCATGTTGCACAGGTTCTTTGGCTAGTTTTTCATTCCCCGAACGCGGTTCCATCACCACTTCTGCCGTTAGAATTTTCTCACGCGGCACATCGTTAGTGAACTTGCGCACATATTCGGTTTTCGGGTTCATCACAATTTCTTCCGGCCGCCCAACCTGTTCAACCCGCCCATCTTTCATGATCGCAATACGATCTGCCAGACGCAGGGCTTCGTCAAAATCATGGGTGATAAACACAATGGTTTTTTGTAGCATGGATTGCAGGCGCAAAAACTCATCTTGCATTTCGCGCCGGATCAATGGGTCCAACGCCGAAAACGGCTCATCTAAAAACCAAATTTCAGGCTCTATCGCAAGTGATCTAGCGATGCCCACACGTTGTTGTTGCCCACCTGACAGTTCACGCGGGAAATTGTTTTCTTTGCCTTCCAAGCCGACAAGCGTGATCATGGCACGTGCGCGTTCAACATATTCACGGGCTTTCATGCCACGCATTTGCAGAGGAAAAGCGATGTTTTCCAAGACTGTCCGATGCGGCAGCAAAGCAAAGTTTTGAAAAACCATGCCCATTTTATTACGTCGAATTTCTACCAATTCTTTTTCTGACATTTTCAACAGATCTTCCCCGTCGATCAATATCTCACCGCCACTGGGTTCATGCAGACGGGACAGGCAGCGCACCAATGTGGATTTGCCAGAACCCGACAGCCCCATAACCACCAGCATTTCGCCTTTGTAAACATCCAAGGATACATCGCGCACCGCAGGCACAAGATGATCGTTGGCATCTATCATTTCTTCGATTGATTGATCACTGCGTTTTAGCGCAGCATCGTCTAGGCCGAAGACTTTATAAAGTGAGCGGCAACTGATGACGGGTGTTGAGGGCATTCAGCAACTCCATAGGGGTCTTGATGTTTTCAGGTACAGATCAGTTGCAGTCACCAACCCCAAGGTTTGGTGACTGCTTTAAGCATGTGATCTGGATTATTGAGACGCGTAAAGCCAAGGGCTCCACACCTCTTCGTTTTCTTCAATCCATTTAGCGGCTGCATCTGCATGTTCCATCTCATCGATATCCACATACATTGCCATTGTACCGACATTGTTGGTATCAAAGTCGATACGAGTTAACACCTTATAGGCAGCAGGCCATTTCACCGGCATTTCATAGTAAGCCGCTTTTTTCAGATAACCACCTGCGGGGCTGCCGCAGTCATTTGTCATGTCCGGGTTGACACCCCAACTGGCATCCACTTTACATTTTTCGTCAAATGCAGGGAATTCGATGAACGCTCCGCCATATAACGCGTCGGTAAAGTTTGGTGACCAGTTGAACATCACAATCGGTTCTTTGCGTTTGGCAGCGGATTCCAGCTCTGCCCAAAGGGCAGCCGCACTACCAACGTTCACTGTGACAAAGTTCATGCCCAGCGCTTCAACACGTTTTGTATCGTGCAGCCACTCAACCGGGCCATCAATGTACACACCTTTGCCGCCAGAGTCTGGGCGCGCGAACTTATCTGAACAAGCCGCCAAAGCTTCCCAATCCGGTAGGCCAGGGCATAGTTCTTCTACGTAGGAAGGATACCACCATTCTTCACGCGTAACCGCTGAGTGTGTGCCTGCGTCAATGATGCCGCCTTTGTCCAATGCTGTGTTAAACGATGTTGCAAAAGAACCTTCCCAGACTTCCAATTCAATCGTTGCGTCACCGATGCGAACCGCTTCATAAACCGCTTGGCTATCGGTGGATGTATACTCAACCGTACACCCGATTTTTTCAAACAGCTGGCCAACAACATGGGACATCACAATTTGGCTGGACCAGTTGTGAGTCGGAATAACGATTGCCTCATCTGACCCGCAACCTTCTGCCCAAGCAGTGGATGCCATGGATAATGCCGCGATTGAACTGGCTGCTAAAAGTGTTACTTTTTTCATTCTAGTCTCCCTATTTTATACCAAGCGACCCCCTAGAAATCAGTCGCTTATATTTTCGGGAATTGACTAGCGGTAAGTTGGTAGCGTCGTGCAATAAAACATCCACATTGCTAAAATCAGCAGCTAGTGTCTCTCCCTGTTTCGTCCTCAGCTAGGGGCCGAGGCTGAGCATATCATGGCCCTATTTCGGGGAATCTAAGCGTATAAATTTAGGGGGCTTAGCCCTAAGAAATTAGTGGCAAAACCACGTATTTATGCTATAATAGGGCTTACAGGCATAAAAACGCGCGAATTTCACGGATGAGGTGCATACAATTTACCGTGATGCATTTTCGCGCTATGCAAATGACGCTATCAGGGTGGAATCGCTGTGCTGAAAAATCGAAACTTACTACCCCCATTGGATTACTTTGTGGCCTTCGAATCTGCCGCAACACAGGAAAGTTTTGCCGCAGCCGGCAAGGACATGAACGTCAGCGAGTCGTCGATCAGCCGTAAAGTTAAACTATTGGAACAACACTTTGATTGTGCATTATTTGAACGCGGGCACCGTTCAATTTCACTGACATCAAAGGGTAAACAACTGCTGGCAAGTGTGCAGCCTGCCTTGATCAACCTGGTCGATGCATCACAGGATTTAGGCACGATTAATCACCCCCATACGGTTATCTTAGCCGCTACAAACTCTGCCGCCACCTTGTGGCTGATGCCAAGATTACAAAGCTTCAACGCTGCAAATGAACGTATCAACATCGTTCTTGTATCATCCGATAGAGACGAAAAATGCATGGCTGAAAATGTTGATTTAACCATTTTACGCGGTGAAGGGAATTGGCCTGGGTACCATGCAAAATTGCTTTTTGGCGAAACAGTTTTTCCCATCTGTTCACCCGGTTATATTGAACAAAACCCAACCGAAACACTTGCCGACCATCCGTTAATTGATGTTTCCAGCGAACATTCCGAATGGATGAACTGGCGGTCATTTCTAACACATACAGGGTTGGAAAACCCAAACGTCAATCCATCAATTGTGGTCAATACTTATCCACTGGCGGTGCAAGCCGCACTTGATGGTTTTGGTGTTGCGTTGGGTTGGAAATATCTTGTCGATCTGCATCTGGCTTCAGGGAAATTGGTGAAACCGTGGGCTGATATTTCTGTGAAAACCCAATCGGGGTATTACCTGTTGATCCCCGAAGATCAAAAATCTTTTGCAGAGCGTGATGTTGTAGAAGAGTGGTTATTGGAGCAATAAGCGTATCACCCCGGCAACAGGTTTAGTTTTCCAGATATACTTCCAGACTGTCGTCCAAAGCATCTTTCCACAGCGTGTGGTGCACAGGCGCCATTGTTCCTGTAATAACGGATTTATGCGATTTATTGCGAAAATCCATTATGCCCTGCTTCTTGTGCTTCTTCCAATCCAGAAATGCATCAACAGCGCCTTGTACATCAAAGCTTGGGTAATCCGTTTCGGCAATAAGTTCTTCCACATAATCGCCCTGATAGCGGATGGCATAATAATCATCTTCGCCGGCATCTTCGGTTGCAATCCGATCCACAACATCCTTTTCCATCGCCGCCTTTGACGGCAGGCTGATACGATCCATGATGATGTCGCGCACATACCAGGCTTGCGCGTCAAACATGTTGAACGTGAACCATTGATCCTGCATCCCCAGATAGAACATCTTGGGGTTTTCGTTCCAGACAACGCCCTTATACAAATCAGCCGTCGCCAAGCGGTTTGCCGTATCCAAGCGCAAACGGTCGGGCAAGAATGAAAAGTAGTGCCTATAGCCCGTGCAAAGGATAATCGCATCAACCTCTTTTGATGTGCCATCTTTGAAATAYGCGGTTTTRCCATCCACTTTGACTAAGGCAGGTACTTCTTTCCAATTGTCCGGCCAATCAAATCCCATAGGGGCGGTGCGRTGKGCAACRGTTAYGGATTTGCASCCRTATTTCCAGCATTGCGAYCCAATATCTTCGGCRGAATARCTGGTGCCWAGGATCAAAATATCCTTATCCCTGAACTCTACCGCATCRCGRAAATCATGGGCRTGAACRATRCGGCCCTGATAGCTGTCAAAGCCTTCATAYTCWGGCACATTGGGGCAAGAAAAATGGCCCGATGCYACGATCACRTGATCATATTCTTCCGCTGTTTCTGTAWCATTGGTGTTGTCGCGCGCTGTWATGGTAAACTTGCCGCTGGCGTCATCATAGCGAATATCGCGGACATAATTGTTAAARCGRATTTTATCGCGGATACCCGCTTTWATMACYCGGCCTTCGATGTAATCCATCAAAACGGGTCGTGGCGGGAATGAAGCAATTTGCTTACCGAAATGCTCTTCAAAAGAATAATCAGCAAACTCTAAACCCTCTTTTGGCCCATTAGACCAAAGATAGCGATACATCGATCCGTGGCAAGGGTTGCCCACCTTATCCACGCCCGTGCGCCATGTGTAATTCCACAGGCCACCCCAGTTTTCCTGCTGTTCATAACAAACCACTTCAGGCACATCAGCACCTTTGTTGGCAGCGGACTGGAAGGCGCGCAATTGTGCAAGGCCCGATGGCCCCGCCCCGATTATGGCCACTTTTTTTGTCATGATATCTTCCCTAATTTAGTGCTAATTTCTGGCAGAGCTGGATGCTTGCCAGTCAGGTTCAAACCCCAAAATGATTGTGTCAGGTGCTATTGCGGGGTTGAACAGTTGGTTGTGTGCCATGGTGGCCTGATAAAGCGGGTTATGGTCGGCCAACCGCCAAACCTTGCATTTCAGATCAAACCGTTGAGCATAAGCTTCAAAGGTCAAAGTGCAGTTTCTTGCTTTGTGTAGCTTTTCAGCCCCCTTTGAGCCGCCCAAGAATGTTGCCGTTAAAATATCCGAAAACTCATGTTGTTTTTGATAATAKGTCGCCGATAAAAACTGCAAAGCMTGTTCGCGGCGTTGCGCAGGATCATGGGTTTTACGTGCCATATGCTGCAATTCTGCGGTCAGTGAATATGCGGGTGCTTTGTTCATAACCGTAATGATATGCCCCATTGGCACATCTTCACCCGCGATCAAAACYTCMGGTGTTATCGCATCATCAGGCCGSCCRTGRTTRTCGCGCATCGCYARYTGGCGYACRCGRCATTGCCATTTCATAAAYTGCTGGCGCAGYGGATGATCRGTGRSRCTKAYMCCCARRAYWGATGCSGCMACRCTCATRTTVTYAMCYTATGTDTAAWWGCWATCATYCTAAAAYTTCATGTASGCTTTDCGMAGSGTYGCYARMGGATGCTTGTCCGACATCTGRAAYTTYACCAGCAATTCACGCGCAATCATATCRCGGTCTTGTTGRTTRTCGGGCAGTTCRATRCTGTCRGGRATRCGCACCCAACCATTGGCATTGCGGTCAAACACGGCGGGCATAGTTTCYTCATASCCCATGTGAATRTCTTCCARCCARTTYARATCATCCCATCCCATSACTTCCATATACTTGGTYAAAAACGGSGTGATGCGTTTGTAATCAGGCACAAGGTTCACGTCATAACGATAGCCAATGTGTTGCCCGATTTCCTTTTCGCGGTCACTTTCCARCCCRCCTGCATCTTTCACRAACTGATCRACGTCGGTGATTTCAGAGCCTCTGTATTGTGTTCCAGCCATATTYTTCTCCTTTTAAAAGGTGTGCGGGGTTAAGCCCGCACCACCCCTTACAAATGATGATAATCTTTGATGCCAACGGTGTAATTGGTACCTGCCAAAGGAACGCCGGCCATAGCCGAGGCTTCCATAGTAAGGGCTGCCAAATCTTCCGGTTCCAGCGAATGAACGTGGGTTTTACCGCAAGCGCGTGCAAACAACTGGGCTTCAATCGTTAGCGTGTGCAAGAAGTTATACACCCGTTCCGCCGCCTCATCTGGATCAAGCCGTTCGCGCAGTTTGGGGTCTTGCGTGGCCACGCCAACCGGGCAACGGCCCGTGTGGCAATGGTAGCAATGACCAGGATCTGCCCCAACTTCTTCTGGGTAATTCGCTTCTGGAATATCCTTATTGCAGTTCAATGCCATCATCGCGGAATGCCCGATGGCAATAGCATCGGCCCCCAGCGCAATCGCTTTGGCCACATCGGCCCCGTTGCGAATCCCGCCTGCATAAACCAGGCTGATTTCACCGCTTTTACCCAGATCATCAATGGCTTTACGCGCTTGGCGA
This sequence comes from Amylibacter sp., assembly GCA_016764475.1. Classification (GTDB taxonomy): domain Bacteria; phylum Pseudomonadota; class Alphaproteobacteria; order Rhodobacterales; family Rhodobacteraceae; genus Amylibacter. Next base: position 4,826 of record JAESRV010000037.1, on the reverse strand, counting down.
ATACCCGCCATGCCGGGAACTCCGGTTTCTTCGGTGGCCAAGTGTGGCCCCGCACCGGTGGAACCTTCCATGCCATCAATATAGATGCTGTCGGGGTCACATTTCACCGCCATACGCACATCGTCATAAACCCGTGCCGCACCCAGTTTCAGCTGGATTGGAATTTGCCAATCCGTGGCTTCACGGATTTCGCGGATTTTCAGTGCCAGATCATCAGGCCCCAACCAGTCTGGGTGACGGGCGGGCGATCGCTGATCAATACCCGCAGGCAAGCTGCGCATTTCAGCCACTTGATCGGTCACTTTTTGACCCATCAAATGCCCGCCAAGGCCAACTTTACAGCCCTGGCCGATGAAAAACTCAACACCGTCCGCCAGAACCAGATGGTTCGGGTTAAAGCCGTAGCGCGATTGAATGCACTGGTAGAACCATTTCGAGCTGAAACGCCGCTCATCAGGGATCATCCCGCCTTCTCCGGAACAGGTTGCCGTGCCTGCCATAGTAGCCCCGCGCGCCAACGCGGTTTTTGCTTCATAAGACAAAGCACCAAAGCTCATGCCCGTGATGTAGATCGGAATATCCAACACCAGCGGGCGTTTTGCACGCGGGCCGATGATGGTTTGGGTTTCGCATTTCTCACGGTAGCCTTCAATCACAAAACGGGTCAGTGTGCCCGGTAGGAATGTCAGGTCATCCCAATGCGGGATTTTCTTGAACAAAGACATCCCACGCATCCGGTAACGGCCAAGCTCGGCCTTTACGTGGATGTCGTCAATGACACGGGGTGGAAAAATAAAGCTGTCGCCGATACGGCTTGTATCGCGGTCCAGCGGTTTCTTTTTGGGCATGTCGCCATCAGCCATAATTCAGGTCCTTTCAGGTGACTTTTACAGAATAATTTTCTTTTCATGGGGTTCCAGATTGTCGTAGTTCCACAACTGTTTCCCCGCGACGATTTTGGTAAAGTGATCAACGCCCTTATCGGGCATCAATCCGTATTGCGTCAGCTTGCGGGTCAGCCATGCTTTGTCGACATCCGTCAAGTCCGCTTCAATCGCATCAACCCCGCAGGATTGAATACTGCCGCCCACGTAAATTGTGCCGTCATACATGCTGTCGCCTAGATTTTTGCCAGCATCGCCGCAAAAAACCATACGCCCGCGCTGCATCATAAAGCCAGACAAAGCACCGGTGTTGCCACCCACAATAATAGAGCCGCCCTTCATATCAATGCCTGTGCGCGAACCCACGGAACCGCGACAAACCAGATCGCCGCCACGCAATGCGGCACCAAAAGTAGAGCCTGCATTCTTTTCAATAATCACAGTGCCCGACATCATGTTTTCAGCACATGACCAGCCAACACGGCCCGTGATACGCACGTTTGGCCCGTCGATCAGACCCACACCGAAATAGCCTGTAGAGCCATCAATGATCAGGTTCAGCTTGCTAAGAATACCCACCCCAAGCGAGTGTTTGCCGCGTGGGTTTTTCAAAACAATCGTCCCGTAACCTTCGGCCATACGCGCACGGATTGCATGGTTTACTTCGGTGGTATCCAATTCATCCGTATCAATTTCAATACGTTTATTGAAATCAACCTCGGGGGCCCAAGGATAGGTAAACCGTTCGTCTTCATCAGGGTCAAATTCGATATAAAGCGATTTTCCCATCAGTTCTTCTGTGGTCATTCCAAGCGCTTTTACCCGCTCTTCCTGCGTCATCTTTTTCAGATCAGCGTCGCTTAAGCTTGCCATACGCGAACCTCCTCATCATAGGGGTCAGTGGTGTCAATTTCATGTGGCAGGATTGCCCGGATCGCTACCTCTTCAGAGGCCATCACGATCAGATCGTCGCTTTCATACAAAACCAGCGGTTTTGCAGCCATGGTATCTTTGGCCATGCCAAGTTGATCTTTTGTGGCAACCAGATAGGTGAAAACACCGTCAATATCTTCGATGGAGCTGCGCAGGCTGTCTTCCAGTTTCATGCCGTTAGACAGATTGTGGGCCGTGTAAACCGCCAGCAATTCACTGTCGCAATCAGACATAAACCGATGCCCTTTGCGTTCCATGTCACGGCGCATCAGCCAGTAATTGGTGATTTGCCCGTTATGCACCACGCTCACGTCATTATAGGGAAATGCCCAGTATGGGTGGGCCGAGCGGATATCCACATCCGACTCGGTTGCCATGCGTGTGTGGCCGATAGCATGGGTGCCATTGAAATTGTTCAACCCATAAAGCCCGGCCACATCAGCGGCATCGCCCAAGTCTTTGATCAACTCCAGCCTGTTACCCATAGACAGGATTTCAACGCCTTCGGTTTCTTCGATTTGGGCGGCCATTTCTTCTGTGTCGCCATCATGGGTCAGCACATAACGCAAAGAATATTCGGTGACGGCTTCCATTGATTTAATCTTGGCACCGTTTTCCGCCAAAATCTCTTCCACTTCGGTGATCCGATCTTCGATCACTTTGTGAACGCCACGCCCCTTGGCCATGTCTTCGGCCTCGGCCACTTTCAGGCGCATGATATAATCGCCCTCGGTTGGCTTGCCGTACAAAGCGTAACCAGTGCTGTCCGGCCCGCGATGTTTAAGGGCTTGTAACATTGCGGTCATTTCGCCGCCAACGTTAGAGCTTTTGCCCCGATGAATTATTCCTACAATTCCGCACATATGTGATGCGCCTCCCTGTCGTTAAATTATGAGTTGTGAAATGCCCTATGGCAGGCATTCCATGTATGTTTCATTGTCCCACTCGGTCACGGTAGACATAAAGCGGGCTTCTTCGTCGCGTTTGTATTCATCAAACAGACGGTGCATTTCGCCCGGCATGCCGCGCTTAACAACTTCACTGCCATCCAGATGGTTTAGTGCTTCACCAAGGGACATCGGCAGTTTTTTAACCACTTTGCCGTCGGCAATCGCATCATAAATGTTGCGTTCCTCTGGCTCACCGGGGTCAAGTTTATTGTCGATGCCGTCATCCATTGCCGCCAGCAATGTTGAGCCCATCAGATACGGGTTCACCATGCTGTCAACCGAGCGGTATTCAAACCGCCCCGGTGCAGAAACCCGCAAGCCAGTTGTACGGTTTTGGAAACCCCAGTCAGCAAAAACCGGCGCCCAAAAGCCCGTATCCCAAAGTCTGCGATACGAATTCACGGTGGAACAGCCGATGGCAGTCAACGCTTGCAAGTGATGCACAACGCCGCCAATCGCCTCTAGCCCTTCGGCACCTGGCATTTGCGGATCATCATCATCAGGCATAAACGTGTTTTCGCCGCCCTTCGCGTACATATAGTTGTCCGCCATACCCGGCAGGTCATCAGGATCTTGCCCGCATTTGACAAACTCATCCTCGCCACCGCGCCACAGGCTCATGTTATGATGACAACCATTGGCTGACACGCCCATAAAGGGCTTCGACATGAAGCAGGCAAAAATGCCTTTTTCACGCGCCACTTGCGCACAAATTTGGCGGTATGTGGTCAGACGGTCGGCATTGCGCAGCACGTCATCATACATCCAGTTTAGTTCCAACTGCCCCGGTGCATCTTCGTGATCGCCCTGGATCATATCCAGACCCATCGCGCGGCAATAGCGGATTACTTGCATAGAGACAGGGCGCAGGCTTTCAAATTGGTCGATGTGATAACAATAGGGTTTGGAATACCCATCGCGCGGCTTCCCGTTTTCATCAAACTTCAGCCACATCATTTCCGGCTCTGTCCCGATACGCAAGGAACGGCCATGCTTGGCCTTAAACTCTTCATGCATACGGCGCAGGTTACCGCGACTATCTGCGGTTAAAAAACCACCCGGATTTTCCTTTTCTTCGCGGTTACGGAAAAGCGTGCAATAAAAACGGCCGATTTCCTTGGCCCATGGCAGTTGCATGAAAGTTTCGGGTTCAGGAATACCAACCAGTTCCGCCGACTCTGGCCCGTAGCCCAGATAATTGCCCGAACGATCCGTAAACAGGTTTACCGTGGCCCCGTAAACAAGTTGGAAACCTTTCATCGCCACGGTTTCCCAGTGATCGGATGGAATGCCTTTACCCATGATTTTACCCGTGACCGAAACAAATTGCAGATAGAGATATTCAATCCCCATCGCATCAATCATTTTGCGGACTTCCTTGATTTTTTCAGCACGCCCCGGTGTCTCGACAAAGCGTTCAAGATCAGTTTCAGCCATTATTCTCTCCCTTTATATTCAGTTCAGTTTGGGGCGCGTCCGCCCCCGTTCAATGTGTCAGCTCCACGGATATGGGCTGTTGGAAACCGGATGCAGATTGCCTTTTTCAAAGCGATCAAAACGGAACGGTTCCAGTAATTCTTGTGTTTCCCCCAACACTTCATCAGCAATCAGATGCCCGACCCCCAGCATTTTCCAGCCGTGGTTGCTGTCTGCGATCAACGTGGCATTGCCGCAGAAATGATCAAACACGGGGAAGCTGTCAGCGGTAAAACACCCGATCCCGCCAGAGGATTCGCGGTGGTATTTCGGCATGCTGCCTTCAAAGCGTTTATGGCAATGGGCCAATGCGGAAACCCACATATGGGCAAACTCATCAGAGGCCACAAATTCAGGTGATGACGGCCCGTAAGGGTCAATCGCAACCTTATCGACAGGCGTTTCCACCTTATAAGGTGACGCGCCACCTTGAATGCCGCCGAAATGCCAGTCGGGTTTATAGTATATTCCCCACATTTCATCCGTGATCAGGGAACCGTCCACATCCGACATCAAAGGCGCGTCCGTATCCACATGGATCACGGGCGGGGTTTTGCCGTCGTTGGTTTGTAAAATCTCGGGC
>JAESRV010000125.1 GCA_016764475.1 Amylibacter sp. | reverse complement strand
TTTTTCGATTCAATGGATCAGGAAATAGGCCGCATGGCGCGAGTGCGTAAATTGTACAAGGCAGGCTGGCGCGGGCCTTTGACGGTAATTTTCACCCAGATCTTGCGGTTGAACGCACGTTTGCTGGCAGCACAAGACGGGCCTAGAATGGCGCGGCGTTCCAGTGAGTTGCAATGCTTTGGCTGGTTTGTTATTGCGCAGAAAATCAAATAAGGTCTTATTGATATGTATATTGTTCGTCATCTTAGACGCCGTCTGAAAACCTTAAAGGGCATGACCATTGTGCATGTGGGGGCACACCAAGGTCAGGAAGCGGCGGAATATGATACATGGGGAGCCGCGAAAGTTATCTGGATCGAAGCCGATCCTGCGCAATTACCCGGCCTTGAAAAGACAATCAAACAGGTAGAGGCCCTGCCCCGCAGCCTGTTTGCGCGTATTTTCGGCGCACCTAAAACCAAGCATCAGGTGATCAACGCTCTGGTGGGCGATGTGGATGGCGCGGATACTGACTTTTATCTGTTTGCCAATGCAGGTGCTTCAAATTCATTATTTACTAAACTTCCGGAAGTGGACGAACGCTATGAATGGGTAAAGGAAACGGGCGAAGTTCTGCACCTAAAAATGCGCACACTTGATACTTTGCTGACCGAAAATGGCATTAGTGCCGACAGTATTGATTTTCTGGCCATGGATATTCAGGGTGCAGAATTGATGTGTCTAAAAGGCGCTGCAAAGGTACTGCAAAACCTGCATTACATAGAAACCGAAATATCCAAGACCCCGTTTTACGATGGCGGTGTTTTATTGGATGAGTTGGAACCGTGGCTGAATGCACGCGGTTTTCATTGTAAAACCTGGTTAAGGCGCAATTTTATGAATGCGGTATTTGTGCGCTAGGGTCAGGGCCGATTAATCCTGCCCCTAAAGTTAAAAGGGCCTTCCGGCAGGAAGACCCTTTTTATAGCTGCACTCTAGCCTCAATACTGGTTACATATGCCTAAGCTAGATAACCACAATTACGTCCAGTGTTGACGTGGTCGCAATCAATTCAATACTCTTGTTACTCGTTACACATTACATTGTCGTTATGACTACTTACCTTAGACCAATAAAGTTTGGCGTTAGTATGTTTTTAAATATATTTTCACCTATCTTTAAGTATAGGTTTCGCCAAAAATCGGAAAATTTCTTGGATTTTTTACCTTTTTTTCGACATATTTCCCCAACCGCACAGGTTGATATCAAATGTTAGCTGTTTTTGACGATCAGTATCGCTTTGGCAGTGATTTGCCCGATAATTGAATGGGGAACATCCGCCGGATATCGCGCCGTATCACCGGCAGACAAGACCTCTGTACTGTCACCGCTTTTCACTGTTATACGCCCTTCCGTCACGGTCAGATGTTCACGCGCACCGGTGGAATGGGGCTGACTGTTCAAGGTGTCCCCCGGTTTGAACATCAGTTCATAAACCTCAAGCGAACCTGCATCTTCAGGGGGGGAAAGGATGCGTATCTGACAACCCACGCCTTGCACCGTGATTGTTGGAACATCTTCGCCACGCAATACGGAAATTTTTGATTGCGCGGAATCGCCCTCAAGAAGCCCTGCAAAATCAACCTGAAGTGCTTGGGTCAGGTTCCACAAGGTTGAAATTGTCGGGTTGCTTGCGCCCCGTTCAATTTGGCTGAGCATGGATTTGCTAACGCCGGACAGTTTTGCAACAACATCCAGCGAAAGCGATTTTTGCTGCCGGGCTAATTTCAGCTTGGCCGGGAGTTTAGATAGAATATGGTCATCAGCTTTAGACATCATTGAATTGTGCGTGGCGTATTGCACCGCGTCAAGGGTAAACTAAAGCCTGTTAACCATCCCGCCAAATCGGATTTGACCATGCCCGCTTTCCCGCGCGGTCAATAACGGTTACGCGTATCCATGATGATCCTGGCAGGCGTTCAAGTGAAAGCTCTGCCGTTGTCATTGACTGGCCATGCACCTTAACCATCGACGTACCTTGACCTTGTATCATGATGGTTGCAGCCGAAGAGCAATCCACCTCAACATTGTTATCCATCAACCTAATATCGTTGATTTGCGGGCCGGTGCTGGCATAAAATTCGCCAGCCTTAAGGGATGCAAGCAATGCTTCGGGGGTGTTTTCGGTTGCTTTGACCATAACCCAGCCCCCGAAAAAATCCGGTGTGTCAAAATGGGCATCGTCCGTGGCAATCAGGTTCAGGTGCTGGCCCTGATTTAACAGGTATTCCAGCGTCACAAGACCCTCACCGCGATCATTGTCGACCACACAACCGTGGTTGTAAATTTCTACCGCATGGGCAGCGGTAATGGACCGGGCATCGGCCTCGGTTAAGCCGGACCAATGTGGGTGTGCGATGACTACAAATGCACCGGCATCGCGTGCGCGCTGCGCTATATCAGGTGCGGTTTCAGAGCCTTTGACAGGTGTGAAATGTGGTGCATCAGGCGGGGTGAAATCGCGTGGAAGGCCTATCCCCAAGAGGTGCCACAAACAGCCGTTATCCATAATGCCCGTATGCAGTTCAGCACCTAAAATGGTTGTGAAACTGTCATTTCGAAGGCCGGTTGTATCGGTAATTGGATAGTTGAATTTTCCGACGAAATGGTCTGTGAGGCTAATGAAATCATAGCCCTCGGCCTGATAACGGCGACAAACCTCTGCAGGTTCCAAAACCCCATCCGAGGCAGTGGAATGGGTGTGCAGGTTTCCGCGATAAAACTTACCCGGTGCAGTGTAAAACTTGGTAGACATGGTGTTGGCTTTCAATTCATTCATGTGGTTTGGTTTAGTCAATCGGTGCAAAAAACGCTTGGTTTTGGTTGGTCACTTCAGCCCATAGGCGATCGCCGTAAGAAAAGTGCCACCATTCGTCAGGGTAATTTACCATGCCAACAGCGTGCATTGCTGCCACCAGCATATCGCGGTTTTTACGTATTTCGGGGGAAACAGGCCAGTTGGTAGGTGCGACCCCTGATAGCCCTTTCATCACCCCGCCAAAATCCAGTTCCGTGCGATCCGGGCGGGCTAATTTAAGGTCAACGGCAGCACCTGCTTGATGACCGCTGCCAAGCCCGTCTGGCGGGGCGACCCACCGTGAGGCTTCGGTGTAGACTTGGGCTTCAGTCCAATCTGGATTGTCTTGGGTGATTTTGGCAAAGACCGGGCGCCAAAGTTCCCACTGACGTTCGCGGGGACGAAAGGCATCAAATATCATCAGGCACAGGCCATCAGGCAAGGCTTCAGAACAAGCCATTACCTTATCGTGGACAACCCGCCTGATGCGCCAATCAGTTGTTTCCAAAGGATTAAGGAACAAACGATCTGTCTCGGCAAATGTCGCCATATCAACGGGGTTTTCGCATTCGGTCACTTTGATCATATTGTATGATCCTTTGGTCAGTATCTTAGCAGAAGTATGGTTACAAAATCTGGCTCAGGAACTTTTGCGTGCGCTCATGTTCTGGATGACTAAAGAACTCTTCAGGTTTGTTGCGTTCAACAATATCGCCTTCATCCATGAAGATCACCTCATCGGCGATGGTCTTGGCAAAACCCATTTCATGTGTCACCACGATCATCGTCATACCTGTTTCCGCCAAATCAACCATGGTGTCCAACACCTCTTTGATCATTTCAGGGTCCAGGGCTGAGGTCGGTTCATCAAACAGCATGATTTTAGGGCCCATGCAAAGTGAGCGCGCAATCGCCACCCGTTGCTGTTGGCCACCGGACATTTGACCGGGGTATTTATTTGCCTGCTCGGGGATTTTTACCCGCTCAAGATACATCATTGCGGTTTCAATCGCATCTGCCTTGGCCATCTTGCGTACCCAGATCGGGCCAAGGGTCAGGTTTTCCAGAATGGTCAGGTGCGGGAACAGGTTGAAGTTCTGAAACACCATGCCCACCTCGGTGCGGATATGATCCAGATTTTTCAGATTCTTACCCAGCTTGATACCGTCGACAATAATATCGCCCTCTTGGTGTTCTTCCAGCGCGTTGATGCAGCGGATCAAGGTGGATTTGCCAGAACCCGAAGGCCCGCAAACCACAATCCGTTCGCCTTTGTGCACTGTCAGGTCGATGTCTTTCAGGACATGGAACGATCCGTACCATTTGTTCATCTTGTTGACTTCGATCATCACTTCGGTCGAAATAGCCGAGGCCAGCTGGCCATGTGTTTGTGCTTTGCTCATAATTTTTTTCCTTCGTAACAGGTCAATGTCTGTCGCCAGCCGACAGTTTCACTTCAAGATGCCGGCTGTATTTGGACATTGCGAAGCAGATGATAAAGAACAGGATTGCACCAAAGATCAGCGGTTCTTTGTGCAGGCCAAGCCATGGGATGTCTTTGCTGATTGAACGCAACATCCCCAAAATATCGAACAAGCCGATAATCGACACCAATGTGGTATCTTTTAACAGGCCGATAAAGCTGCCGACGATATTGGGGATCATGTGTTTCAGGGCTTGCGGCATAATGATCAGCCCCATTGTGCCCCAATAACCCAGACCGATAGTATGTGCGCCTTCCGCTTGTCCCTTTGGAATAGCTTGTAGGCCAGCGCGGACGGTCTCGGCCATATAGCACGCGTTGAACAGCACCACGGCGATGATCACCTGCACCAGTTTATTCAGCACGAAACCTTCGGGCATAAACAGCGGGAACATTGTGGTGGCCATAAACAGCACAGTGATCAACGGAACCGAGCGGAAAATCTCGATAAAGCCGGTGGAAAGCACCCGCAGTACCGGCAATTTGGAACGCCGCCCCAGTGCCAGAATGATCCCGCCAGGTAGGGCAGAGGCAATGCCGATGCCAGAGATTACCAGCGTCAGGAACAACCCGCCCCATTTGGTCCAGCTCACAAATTCCACAGTCCAGCTTGATTGCCATAAGTATGCGACACCAAAACCGACGACCACAAGGGCGATCAGCAGGTTGCGCTGGCTTTTGTCAGCCGCATTGGTTTGCCCAAGGCTGCTGATAACGAACTGCGCAATGCTTTGTTGTTTCAGCAGACCCGCGATAGCATTTGCCATGTTGATAACGAATGCAACGATTGCAGCTGAAACCATAACCTGCATGAACAAGCCTTTGTCGCCGCCTGAGAAAAGGTAGCCAGCTAGGAACGGGTAGAATGCCACCACGCTTGCACCGACTAGGACTTTGCCTTTAGCGCGCGTTATCCAAAGCGGTGCCATCCAAAAAGCCAGTAAAATACCACCAAAGTTAATCCGCCACAGTTCTTCGCGCGGGTAGCGTCCGTAGAAAATGTTATCCAGCCAGTCGATAACACCGGCCCAGCAAGCGCCTGTCAGGCTGTTGTCATAACATTCACGCCGGGTTTCAGCGACAAATGTTGCATCGACGAAACCCCAGACGTAAACGCCGCTAATGGTCAGGTAGATAATATAGGTTGTCAAAAGCGTCAGCACCGAGTTGAAAACAGAGCTGAACAGGTTTTTCTGCAACCAACCCAATATAGACGTTTCCGATATTGGTGCCGGGCGTTCAGGGGTTTTTGTTGCTTTAACTATTGCCATTTTACCGCTCCACCAGTTGTACGCGTTTATTATAGATGTTCAAAAAGAACGAGATTGTCAGGCTGATGAACATGTAGAATGCCATGGTCATGCCGACCATTTCCACTGCGTAACCCGCTTGGTTCAGCGCGGTTTGCATAAACAGGGACACGATGTCGGAATAGCCGATGGCAATCGCCAATGACGAGTTCTTCACTGTGTTCATCCAGTTACTGATCAAAGGCGGCACAATCGCAGGCATGGCCTGCGGGATGACGACCATCGCCATAACCCGGCCCGGTTTTAAGCCAATGGACATAGCCGCTTCGCTTTGTCCGCGATTAACTGACAGGATGCCAGCCCGCACAGACTCGGCGATATGGGCGGCGTGATAGATGCTAAGGGCCACAAGCAGTGCCAGGAATGAGGGTGGAACACTGGTGCCACCTGCATAGTTAAAGCCTTGTAGGGTAGGAATATCCCATTCCAGCGGCATTCCAGTGGCAAAATATACTGCCAGAGGTAAGACGATAATGGCTGCAAGTGATGGCAGCAAAGTGTTGGTTTGCTTACCAGATGCATCTTGAAGCTTGCGGGCGCGGCGGCGATAGATAATCGCGCCGATAACAGCCACGGCCAGTGCGACAAGGGTCATCCAGAACAGATCACCGGGAACCGGAGTGGCGAAGTAAAGACCACGGTTATTCAAAATCACCCGTTCAGCCCCGAAGGATAAATCGAGGGATTTTTTGACCACGGGTAGTAAGCTGAAAACGCCGATATACCAAAATACGATCTGGATCAGCAGCGGAACATTACGGAAAATTTCGACATATGCCAGTGCCACTTTGGATACCAGCCAGTTTGATGACAGCCGCAAAACGCCTATGGTAAAACCAAGTATAGTGCTGACGATAATAGACAGAAACGAGATCAGCAGCGTGTTCAGCGCGCCAATGATAAAGATGTCACCATATGTGCCGACGCCGGGTTGGTAATCTATCAGTTTGAAATCCGTATCAAACCCAGCACTTGCAGTGATAAAGTTAAAGCCGGTGTTCATGCCGCGCACTTCAAGGTTATGGGCGGTGTTCGAGATCAGATACCAGACCAGCCAACCAACAATACCAGCGGTTAAAATCTGGTAGAATGCAGAACGCACTCTTTGATCTTGAAAAAAGTTGAATTCTTCTTTTGGGCGCACCCTTGCAGTAGGTATTTCCTTGGTTCCATTTGTCACGGTGGTCGCCTTTCAGGTATTGTTCTTACTCACCTTGATGGTCAGTCCGAAACAGTGGCACTGAGCCCATCAAGGCTCAGTGCCGGTGTAATATTAACGCATTGGTGGTGAGTACATTAAGCCACCATTACTCCAAAGTGCATTCAGTGTGTCGTCACGATCAATACCGAGCCCCTGTTCACCACCGCCGATATATTTTTCGTATATCTCACCGTAATTTCCAACAGCCTTGATAATGTTGTAAGCCCAGTCTTTATTCAGCCCGATACCTTCGTGTAAATTACCCTCAACGCCAAGCATCCGTAGCACATTCGGATCTTTCGAATTGGCCCGCATATCATCAACATTGGCCTGCGTTATGCCCAGCTCTTCAGCATTGATCAGCGCATAAACGCTCCATTGCACCAGATCGTGCCATTGGCTATCACCCTGACGTACGGCCGGAGCCAGCGGCTCTTTGGAAATGGTTTCAGGTAGGATAATATGATCACTGGGAGTTGCGAACGATGCGCTGTTTCCTGCCAGTGACGATTTGTCATTGCTGACCGCATCGCAGCCACCATTCTGGTAGGTATCATCGCGCACATTATAGTCTTCAAAAGTCACTGGAGTGAGATTCAGATCATGCTCGCGGCTGAAATCTGTCAAATTCAATTCCGTGGTTGACCCGGTCTTGACACAAACACTAGCCCCCTTCAGATCTAGCGCAGTGGTGATGCCGCTGTCTTTGCGCACCATAAAGCCTTGTCCGTCGTAGAAAACCGGTGGTAAAAAATCGATGCCAAGCTGGGTCTCGCGGCTCATTGTCATTGTAGCTGTGCGCGAAAGCATATCGGAATCTCCATTGGCCAATGCCGTAAAGCGCGCTTGACTGCTAACTGATTGAAATTCAATAGCATTTTTATCGCCAAAAATAGCGGCTGCAACGGCCTGACAGACAGAAACATCCAAACCGTACCAGTCACCCTTAGAATCCATATTATAAAACCCAGGAGACGGCGACCCGACCTGACACCGAAGATGTCCGCGAGCCTTCACAATCTCGAGCGTGGTTTCAGCGGCTACCGTCGTTGCACCAGAAGCGCCTATAGCGGCCAGTGCAGCAACTAGTGCTAAGTTGCAATGAAATTTCATGTGGTATCTCCATTTGAATTATCGGCGGAGGGGATATCCCTATGCCTGCGCATGGGGGGTACCAAAGTTGAATAACAACTTTATGACAAGTAAGTCACAGATTTATTATGGATAAAAGGAAGCCCAACTGGAATTGGCACCAGACAATTAGGCCCGGTGCCAATTGTTACTTTAGCGCATTGGAGGCGAATACATCAGACCGCCATCGGTCCAAAGTGCATTCAGCGTACCTGCACGGTCAATGCCGATACCCTGTTCGCCGTTACCCATGTATTTCTCATAGATTTCGCCGTAGTTACCAACAGCTTTGATGATATTGTAAGCCCAGTCTTTTTCCAGACCCAAACCTTCGTTCAGATTACCTTCAGTACCCAGCATACGCAGGACGTTAGGGTTTTTCGAATTGGTTCTCATGTCATCGACATTAGCTTGCGTGATACCCAGTTCTTCTGCGTTGATTAACGCAAATACTGTCCAGCGTACAATGTCTGACCATTGGCTGTCACCATGACGCACAGCTGGTGCCAAAGGCTCTTTTGACAATGTTTCCGGCAGGATCATGTGATCACCTGGAACCGGGAAGGATGAGATGTTGCCGGCCATGGATGATTTATCACCTGTTACCGCATCACAACCACCGTTCAGATATGTGTCATCACGTACGTTGTAATCTTCAAAGGTTACCGCTTGGATACCCAGATCGTTCTGACGGCTGTAATCTGTCAGGTTCAACTCTGTTGTTGTACCAGTGGTCACGCAAACTTTGGCACCTTTCAGTTCCATCGCACTTGTGATGCCGCTGTCTTTGCGCACTGTGAAGCCTTGGCCATCATAAAAGTTTGGTGTCAGGAAATCGAGACCCAGCTGAGTGTCGCGTGTCAGTGTCCATGTGGCAGTCCGTGACAGTAGGTCACTTTCGCCGTTTGCAAGTGCAGTGAAACGTGCTTGTGAGCTGACAGACTGAATTTCAAGTTTGGTTTTGTCGCCAAAAACGGCAGCAGCAACAGCTTGGCAGACAGAAACGTCTAGGCCATACCAGTTACCCTCTGAATCCAGATTGTAATACCCAGGTGATGGTTGGCCAACTTGGCAACGCAGATTTCCGCGTGCTTTGACGATGTCGAGCGTGCTTTCAGCAGATGCAACAGTTGCACCTGTTGTCACCATCACGGCGGCCGCTGTGAATGATGTAAGAATTGAAGTTAATTTCATTATATATTCTCCCTGAACAGTTTGGTTCGGGTAAACAATAAGAGCGTAAAGGAATGTTCGTCCAATGCTATTATCGGCATAGGACATGCAAATATTGCATGACTTAGCTGATCTATACTGAATTGCTATCACGGATAGCGTTTATGCCTTCAGGAAAACCTATGTGCAGGCAAAAACAGGTTACTGCGTATCTTGCTTTAACAATACCTTCCAGAGTTTTTCCACCCGGGGTTCAGTGTTATTCAAACTGCGGTAGATATTGATATCAACCGCAATGTCATCCGCTTGTTCAGCCGCGCGCACCAACCGCCCGCTGGCCAACTCATCAATAATATGGGTGCTGGGGATCCAGGCCAGACCAAACCCCTCGATTGCCATCGCTTTTAACGGTGGCGCAATGGACGAATCGTAAACCGATTTAAAGCGATGGTCGCGGTATTTGCTGTTCATGTGATGCCAGATCGGCGACGGTGAGTGTTTTGATAAGGTATGAAGACAGGGGATTTGCCCTGTCGGTTTATCGGGCAACCACCAACGCGGGGTGCCGTCACTGTTTGGACTTACCACTGGAATAAGTGTTTCCGTGCCAAGTTTCAGCGATGTAAACATTTGCTTATTTTCAAGAAACCTGTGGTCATTGCCTTCATAACAGATGAAAAAATCCAAAGTGTTGTCTTCCAGAACAGAAAAACACTCTTCGACTGTATCATAGTCAACTTTAACCACAAACTGATTGGCATCAATGAAAGGGCGCAAAGTTTTCAGCCAACCTGGAATAAAAATCTGGGTAAGAGAACTGAATGTAACAAAGCTAATCCGTTCTTTATCTTCCTGGATATGTGCTTGAATGTCCTGTTTGCCTATTTTGGCAAGATCAACAATCTTTTTGGCCACCGGCCAAAACAGCTCGCCTGCCTCTGTCAACTGTGATGGCTGGCTACCTCTATCGATCAGTGGTGCCCCTACCCAAGCTTCAAGTGCTTGAATACGGCGACTGAAGGCGGGTTGTGAAACACAGCGTTTCTGTGCTGCCAGTCGAAAGTTCCCCGTTGTACATAATGTCAGAAAATCTTTCAGCCACTTGAGTTCCATTTAGGATACCTGCTTTCGGTTTTACAAATATACGGAATTACCCGCTACCAACACAATATGTGATACCCTTTAGTATGTCTATCTAGGTATATTCGGAAGTGAAAATCGGATGGCCTTTGCCTGACGTTGGAACTAAACGTGACAAGACCACCCCCCCCCAGAGTGTCTTCACTGTATGTTACAGGGGACACTGGCGCGGGGCAGTTTCAGGCCCTACGCCACAACTGGTACTAGAGCGTAGACCCTAGGCATTCAACGCTGTCCTATCCTGAAAACACTTTGGCAGGGGCTGAGAGACTCGAACTCACGACCCTCGGTTTTGGAGACCGATGCTCTACCAACTGAGCTAAACCCCTAGAAAACCAAAGTGTGCTTCAATTACGCAAGGTTTTCGGATTTTGCAAGCGGCAAGTGGGGCCATTTGAATAAAAAGGGGGAAGCCCAAGCACTGCCTAACTTGTGATGACATCTTATCCCTGAATACTGTAGTATTCACCCATGACAGACATTTTAAAATCAGGTGCAGAACCGCCCAAAGTGAAATTGGTCACCGAAGTGTGGGGGCCGATCAAATCTTTGATGGCCGCAAGGCGCAATATTCTGGAAATTATTCCGATGGCTGCAACCAAGCAGCCGATGGTATCAGGGCGCACCGGCAGTGTGCGCTGGCATATGGTGATGGATCCCAAGGCGATTGGGCGTATCTTGAAGGAAAATCTGGATAATTATCCGAAATCCGATGTGACCAAGAACATTTTGAAGCCTGCCATTGGTGACAGCATGTTCGTTGCCGAAGGGGCGCATTGGCGGTGGCAGCGGCGGGCGGCCTCACCCGTTTTCACCCATCGAAACATTGCCAATCTGGCACCGATTATGACTGCGGCTGCGGATGTTACCTGTGACCGGCTGAAGGCGGGTGGCGTTATAGACATGTATGAGGAAATGGTGAAAACCACATTTGATGTGATTTCAAACGTTACCTTTAGTGGCTCAGGGACGATGGACAGTGATGCGGTGCATCATGCGATTGATCGCTATATTGACCAGACCGCGCGGATTTCCCTGTTTGATATTATCGGTGTGCCAACTTGGGTGCCACGCCCGTCGCGGATGTTTCAACCCAATGCTTTGAAGCAGATGAAACGCATTGCCGATCAATCCATTGAAAACCGCAAGAAACACGGGGCCAAGCCTGTGCCCGATCTGCTGGATTTGTTGTTGGAGGGCGAAGACCCTGAAACCAAACGGCAGATGAATATGGCCGAGTTACGCGATAATCTTCTGACTTTTATTGTGGCAGGGCATGAGACCACGGCGTTGACCCTGTCTTGGGCGTTGTATCTGTGCGCCTTTGATCCCGAGGTTCAGGATAAGTTGCGCAAAGAGGCGGGATCAGTGTTGCAGGGCCGTGTGGCCACGGCACAGGATTGTGACGCCCTGCCCTATACCGAACAGGTGATTAAAGAAGCTTTGCGGATGTATCCACCCGCCGCATTTGTATCACGCACAGCGCAAGCGGCGGATGAATTATGCGGGCGGCAGATCAGACGCAAAGATACTGTAATGCTGCCGATATATGCGTTGCACCGGCATCACGATCTTTGGGAAAACCCGGATCAGTTTGATCCCGAACGTTTTGCCGATGGGCATCGGCCTGAGCGTTATTCATATCTGCCGTTTGGCGATGGCCCTCGAATTTGTATCGGGGCGCAATTTGCAACGATTGAAGCCAAGATCATCTTGGCGACATTGATTTCCCGTTTCAAATTTGAACGTCTTAAGGGCCGTGATCCAAGGCCCGTGATGGTGTTGACCTTGCGCCCAGAGGGCGGTGTGCCGTTAAAGGTTACTCAGATTTAAGCCCTTCGGCGCACATGCCTTGCAGGTCTTTCCATTCAGCGGCGGATAACACCGCGTCAAACGATTCCTTACCAATGTTATCTGCATTATTTGCAGCATGCGCACGGCCCGGAAATGGTAGACGCCTGAAGTGACCAGTGTCAGCAAAGTTGTGACAATCGCCAAGGATCGCAACTGCGGCACGCTACCGTTGAAAGTCACGGTGCCTGTTTTGTTTCCTCGGTCATTGGCCAATCCTTAAGTCAATTACTTTGCTTACATATTGAATTTATTATCTCTTGGAAAACCACGCGGGGCCATGCGGCCCGCAGACGCGCGTTTGCCCATCCATTCAGCCAGTTCAGTTTCGGTGCGCTTGCGCCCTGCGGGGTCAAGCCAGCTTAGGCCTTCGGCTAAATTAAACGTTGTGGCATCATTCAGGCCACCGTCTTTGTACTTTTGCAAACGCACGCCTTTGCCACGGCCCATTTCAGGCAACTCTTCGATGGGGAAAACCAGCACTTTGCGGTTTTCACCGACGCAGGCAATATGGTCGCCTGTAACGGGGCTGCAAATGTGGGCCTTGGTGTCACCCCGGACATTCAACACCTGTTTGCCGCTACGGGTTTGGGCAACAACATCGTCTGAGTTGACCACAAAGCCGTCGCCCGCCGAGGATGCGACCAACAGCTTGCACTTTGGCTTGAATATAAACAGGTCAATCATTTCCGCTTCATTGGGCAGATCGACGATCAAACGGATCGGCTCACCCATGCCACGCCCACCCGGCAGTTGGCTGCATGGCAATGTGTAAAACCGCCCGTTGCCGCCCAAAAGCAGCAGTTTATCGGTGGTTTCCGCGTGGAAAACAAAGCGGCTTTCGTCGCCGTCTTTGAATTTCAGTTCCTGACCCAGATCAATATGACCCTTCATCGCCCTGATCCAACCCATAGATGAGCAAACCACCGTAATAGGTTCTTTTTCGATCATGGCTTCGATCGGTACATCTTCCACATCAGGCGCATCCGCCAGTTCCGTGCGCCGTGCACCACCCTTGGCAGATTTACCAAATTTCTTGCGGGTTTCACGCAGTTGATCGGTGATGCTGCCCCATTGCAAGGCCTCGTCTGCCAGCAGATCATCCAGACCAGCCCGTTCAATCAGCAATTCATCGCGTTCTTTGCGCAATTCCATTTCTTCCAGCTTGCGCAAATTGCGCAGGCGCATGTTTAAGATCGCTTCAGCCTGAACCTCGGTCAGCTCAAATTCGGCGATCATCAGCGATTTCGGTTCATCCTCATAGCGGATGATTTCAATCACACGATCAAGATTGAGGAAGGCCACGATATAGCCTTCCAACACTTCCAGACGACGGTCAATTTTATCAAGGCGGTATTTCGAACGCCGTTGCAAAACCTCGCGGCGGTGATCAAGAAAGGCGCGCAGAATTTCTTTCATCGAGCAGACCTTGGGGGTGCGCCCGTCGATCAGCACATTCATATTCAGGCTGAAACGGATTTCCAGATCGCACAGCTTAAACAGGGTTTCCATCAGCACGGCGGGATCAACGGTTTTGGCGCGCGGCTCTAACACAAGGCGGATATCTTCGGCACTTTCGTCGCGGACATCGGCGAGGATTGGAATGCGTTTCTGGTTAATCAGCTCGGCTATTTTTTCGATCAGTTTGGATTTTTGCACCTGATAGGGAATTTCAGTGACAACGATTTGCCACTGGCCCCGACTGAGTTCTTCCAATTCCCAACGCGCCCGCAACCGAAAAGAACCGCGCCCGGTTTTATAGGCTTGCAGGATGTTTTCACGTGGCTCAATCAGAATGCCGCCCGTGGGAAAATCCGGCCCCGGCACATATTCCATCAAGGTTTCATCGTGCGCATTCGGGGCTTTAATCAAGTGGATGGCGGCATCACAAAGTTCGCCTAGATTATGCGGTGCAATGTTTGTAGCCATGCCCACGGCAATACCGGATGAGCCGTTTGCCAGCAGGTTCGGATAGCTGGCAGGCAGCACTTCTGGCTCGGTTTCCGACCCGTCATAGTTTGGATTGAAGTTTACCGCATCTTCGGACAGGCCGATCATCAGGGCCTGCGCCGCTTCGGTCATACGCGCTTCTGTATAACGCGGGGCGGCAGGGTTATCGCCGTCGATATTGCCGAAGTTGCCTTGGCCGTCGACCAATGGGTAGCGCACGTTGAAATCTTGCGCTAAACGCGCAAGCGCGTCATAAATTGCCTGATCGCCGTGGGGGTGATAATTACCCATCACCTCACCCACAATTTTGGCGCATTTTTTATAGGCACCGTTAGGGTCAAGCTTCAGGCCGCGCATCGCGTAAAGGATGCGCCGATGCACAGGTTTCAGCCCATCGCGCGCATCGGGCAAGGCGCGGCCCATGATGGTGGAAAGCGCGTATGTCAGGTAGCGGTCACCGATAGCACGGCGCAGCGGTTCACTGGTGGTAGCACCACCTTCATCGGGTATGTTGTTGTCATCTATCAAATCAGCCATAGATGATGTGTAATCGCTCATATGGATAGGGTCTAGGGCTTAGGCAGGTTTTCAGATTTTTTATTGCGGGACGTAAGGTTTTTCTCGCCTCGCTAAAAATACTAAACTAGTTTACTGGTTTAGTTTACAAATCAGATAACAGGCGCGTACATGACCCAAAAATCCATCCTGATCACCGGCTGCTCATCGGGCATCGGCTATGACGCCGCCCACACATTGCACAAACGCGGCTGGCGGGTTTTTGCAACCTGCCGTCAGTTGAAAGACTGCAAACGGTTGCGCGATGAAGGCTTGGAAAGCTTCAAGCTGGATTATGAGGATGAGGCCAGTATCAAACGCGCGGTGAAAGAGACCCTGAAACGTACGGGTGGCACATTGGACGCATTATATAACAACGGTGCCTATGCAATTCCTGCTTTCACGCAGGATTATCCGCGCGATGCTTTACGGGCAATCTTTGAGGCAAATTTCTTTGGCTATTTTGATCTGATCAATCAGTTGTTACCCGTGATGTTGAAACAGGGGCACGGGCGGATTATCAACTGTTCATCGGTATTGGGGATCACCGCTATGCGCGGGCGCGGTGCCTATAATGCCACGAAATTTGCCATGGAAGGGTTAACCGATACGTTACGGCTGGAACTGCGCGATCAACCCGTTGATATTATCCTGGTCGAACCTGGCCCGATCACAACAGACATCCGCCAAAATGCCCAAAAGCAGTTTGAAAAATGGATTGATTGGGAAAATTCTCTTGGCCGGTCTGCCTATGAAAAAGTGATGATCCCACGGCTTTATGCGAAAGACCCTAAGCCCGACACGGGTGAACTACCATCGTCGGCCGTAACCAAGAAACTGATCCACGCTTT
>JAESRV010000124.1 GCA_016764475.1 Amylibacter sp. | reverse complement strand
AAATGTGTTGTGCGATTGTCTGACATAGATGACTTCCAGCTTTATTCAGTGTTCAATTACGTCATATATAGAGAGTTGTCACCGATATTAAATGCGTCAAAAGGAGCATATCTTGCCTGAACTGCCCGAAGTTGAAACCGTCCGCAAAGGGCTGGAGCCCTATATGACGGGGCATGTGATCACGCAGGCCGATATTCGCCGCCCTGATCTGCGCTGGCCGTTTCCTGAAAATATGGCCGAACGGTTGGTTGGCAAACGGGTGGAACGGTTGCGCAGACGGTCTAAATATATCCTGTGTGATCTGGGCAGCGGCGAAACCCTGTTGATCCATTTGGGCATGTCGGGGCGGATGACCATTTCGGCCCCTGATAAGACAGAGGCGCATCCTGCATTGGAAAAACACGATCATGTGGTGATTGATATGGATAATGGCGCGCGGATTACGTTTAATGATACGCGCCGTTTCGGGGCGATGGATTTGCTGGATACCAAAACCGCTGACGGGCATAAGTTGCTGGCGTCATTGGGGCCGGAGCCGCTGGGCAACAGCTTTGATGAGGCCTATTTCGTGGCCGCCCTGAAAGGTAAAAACACCCCGATCAAATCGGCCCTGCTGGATCAACGCATTGTGGCGGGTCTGGGCAATATATATGTGTGCGAAGCTTTGTGGCGCACCGGCATCTCGCCCTTAAACAAAGCCGGTAAATTATCGAAAGCACGCGTGGCATCGCTTGTGCCAGCGATTCGCGCGGTTTTGAACGATGCGATTGCCGCAGGCGGGTCATCGTTGAAGGATTATCGGCAGGCAGATGGCGAGTTGGGGTATTTCCAGCACAGCTTTGCCACATATGGTCGTGAAGATGCGCCCTGTAAGACGTCTAATTGCAAGGGTGTGATCAAACGCGTGGTGCAATCGGGGCGTTCCAGCTTTTATTGTCCGAAATGTCAGAAATAACCTGCCTATCAGGTTGACTTTAATCCGTATGAGTCCTAGAAGGCCGCTTCATCGTCAAACACGATAATGGGATTCTATACATGGCCAACTCGCCGCAAGCAAAAAAACGTGCACGTCAAATCGAACGCCGCACAACAGTAAACAAAAACCGCCGCACGCGCATTCGTACTTTTCTGCGTAAAGTAGAAGAAGCAATTTCAGGCGGCGACAAAGTCGTTGCAGCGGCTGCATTGAAAGATGCACAACCGGAAATCATGCGCGGCGTGACCAAAGGCATTATGCACAAAAACACTGCAAGCCGCAAAGTATCGCGCTTGACTGCACGGGTTAAAGCACTGGGTGCTTAAGACTTAAACTGCAGTAATGAATTTAAGACGGGGCTTGATGCCCCGTTTTTTTATGCGATTTTTTGGATGTTCTTTTTTTGGTCGCCTTGTTTCAGTGCGGAACACAACGTATCTTCATCTTCATCGTTGAAAGGATTCTGTACCTTTTAACCTTCCAAATCGAAGTCTATGCTCATCCGCCTAGTTCTACTGCGGAAGCCCTCGCGCACCCCATATAAATCATTAGATATCAAGCAGTTAATCCCATTCAGGGATTCGAATGAACTATATTCGAGTCAACAGAGAAGATTCATTGAAACCATCACATCAAACTTGCTAACGTCATTCTAGTGATTCAGACAATGGGGGAATACAGGCCGTGACACTTAGTGAAAATGTGACCGAAGAAACACCTTTGGAAACATGGGCAGGCTTGGAAACCATAACTGATGCTGTTCTTGTGGATGTCAGAACCAAGGCCGAATGGTCTTTTATCGGCGTCCCTGACCTAAGCGCCTTGGGCAAACAGGTCATATTGCAAGAATGGAAGCAGTACCCTGATATGTCTGTAAACGAAAGTTTTGTTGCGGGTTTACTGGAACATTTTAGCGGGGCTGTTCCTGCCAAGATATATTTTATGTGCCGTTCTGGTGTGCGTTCAATGCAAGCCGCTGTTGCAATAACAGAAGCCTTGTCTGCGAACGGCTTAACTTCGCAATGTGTTAATGTGCTGGAAGGATTCGAAGGGGATTTGGATACTACCCAGCACCGGGGTGTAATTAACGGATGGAAAGTCCGGGGGTTGGCTTGGGGTCAATCTTAATAACTGTATGAGACGGAAAAAATGGAATTTGACTGCTGGGGGCGCGTCCGCGACCAACTACTGACTGTTATTGGCAAAGATGCCTTTCAAAACTGGATTGAACCCTTGAATCTTTTGAAGGTTTCAGATGGCGTTGCATGTTTTTCTGCCCCGACAAGTTTTGTTGGTACATGGGTTGATCGCAATTACGGTGACAAAATCGCGTCTATGATGACTGCAGAAGGTGTGACTGTGAACCGCTTGGGTTTTCAGGCTGAAAGATTAGTTAAGACAGCACCTGCACCGACAGCTGCAAAACCTGTAACACAACCAACAAATAAACCCATCGTAACGCGATCAAATGAATTGCTGGGCGCACCTTTGGACAAACGCTTTACTTTTGATCAATTCGTCGTTGGTAAGCCCAATGAACTGGCACATGCCGCCGCGCGCCGTGTGGCCAAAGGTGGCCCTGTCACATTCAACCCCTTGTTTCTTTATGGCGGCGTTGGCTTAGGCAAAACCCACTTGATGCACGCGATTGCCTGGGAGATCAAAGAGCATAATCCGCAAACGAAGATCCTATATCTTTCGGCTGAGCAATTCATGTACCGTTTCGTGCAGGCCCTACGCTTCAAAGACACGATGAGCTTTAAGGAACTGTTTCGGTCTGTTGATGTGCTGATGGTGGATGATGTGCAATTCATTGCAGGCAAAAACAGCACGCAGGATGAATTTTTTCACACGTTCAATGCGCTGATTGACCAAAACAAACAGATTATCATTTCCGCAGATCGCGCCCCTGGCGAAATCGACGGGCTGGAAGAGCGTATTAAATCACGACTGCAATGGGGGCTGGTTGTTGATCTGCACCCAACCGATTACGAATTGCGCCTTGGTATTTTACAATCGAAAGCGGAAACGCAATATGTGCATTACCCCGAAGTAACACTTGCCGACGGTGTGCTTGAATTTATCGCGCACCGTATTTCAAATAATGTGCGCGTGTTGGAAGGGGCTTTAACCCGCCTTTTCGCCTTTGCATCCCTTGTGGGCCGCGAAGTTACTTTGGATGTGGTACAGGAATGTTTGGCGGATATTCTGCGTGCTTCTGATCGCAAAGTGACAGTGGATGAGATCATCCGCAAAGTTGCCGATCACTATAACCTGCGCCTGAACGACATTCTTAGCCCGCGCCGCGCCCGCTCTGTGGCCCGTCCGCGCCAGATCGCGATGTTTCTGGCCAAAAGGCTGACCTCTAAGTCATTACCTGAAATTGGCCGCAGTTTCGGGGGGCGCGATCACACCACGATCATTCACGGTGTGAAGAAAATCGAAGAGCTGCGCGCGATTGACAGCCAGATTGCCGAAGATGTGGAACTTTTGCGCCGCATGCTGGAAGCATAAGCTAAAAAACGGGATCACGGGCGGCTGGAAACCCAGTGTGCCCTTGACCTTGGGCCTATTCCCGTAAATTGTACCTTTAACATTGAATAAACCGATATATCGGGTAGGATCACGATCCCAGATAATCGGACCACACGATCAGGGAGCGGGAAAATGAAAGTCAGTATAGAACGCAGCGCATTGCTAAAGGCAATGTCACAGGCACAATCCGTTGTTGAACGGCGCAATACCATTCCAATTCTGGCCAATGTGCTGATTGAAGCCGAAGGTGACGCAATCAGTTTTCGTGCAACTGATCTGGATATCGAAGTGATCGATAAAGCCTCTGCAATGGTCGAACGTGCGGGGGCCACAACAGTTGGTGCCCATACGTTACATGAAATTGTACGCAAATTACCTGATGGCGCGATGGTGGAGCTGGCTGATGATGGCACATCCGGGCGTTTGGAAATAAAAGCCGGGCGTTCAAGTTTTTCATTGGCAACTTTGCCCAAGGAAGATTTTCCTGTGATGGCATCATCTGAATACGCCTGTAATTTTTCTGCAAATGCAGCCGTTCTACGCCGCCTATTCGACAAATCAAAATTTGCAATCTCTACGGAAGAAACCCGTTACTATCTGAACGGCGTTTATATGCATGCGTCCGAAGGCGCAGACGGCAAAGTTCTGCGTTGTGTCGCCACAGACGGTCACCGCTTGGCGCGTATTGATGCCGCTTTGCCTGAAGGGGCTGAAGAGTTGCCGGGCGTGATTGTACCGCGTAAAACCGTAAACGAATTGCGCAAGCTTTTGGAAGATGACGAGATGCAGATCGCTGTGTCTGTTTCTGAAACCAAGATCCGTTTTGCAACACCAGAAATCACTTTGACCTCTAAAGTCATCGACGGCTCATTTCCAGATTACACACGCGTTATCCCACAAGGTAATACGCGCCGTTTGGAAGTGGATGCAGCCGAGTTTGCCAAAGCGGTTGACCGGGTTTCAACGGTATCGTCTGAACGTTCACGCGCGGTTAAACTATCGCTGGAAGAAGACCGCTTGATCCTGACCGTAAACGCCCCGGACAGCGGTGCGGCGGAAGAGATATTGGCCGTGGCTTACAGTGATGAGCCGCTGGAGATTGGTTTTAACGCCAAATACTTACTGGAAATTGCAGGGCAAGTTGACCGTGAAAATGCGGTGTTCCTGTTCAACTCATCAGGTGACCCTACCTTGATGCGCGAAGGCAATGACGAAAGTGCGGTTTACGTCGTGATGCCGATGCGGGTGTAACCGCTTGGCGGGCCTTGCACTTCAAAACCTAACGCTTTCACACTTCCGATCTCACAAGCGTGTTTCCATTGAAACCGATGGGCGCCCTATTGCAATTTACGGCCCGAACGGGGCTGGTAAAACCAATATTCTGGAAGCAATTTCCCTATTGTCACCGGGGCGCGGGATGCGCCGTGCAACAGTGGATGAAATGACGCGCGCGCCTGAAAATCTGGGTTGGAAAGTTTCGGGAATTCTGGAAAGCCTAGGGCATATCCATGAAGTTGAAACCAGTTACATTGGCGAAGGTTCCCGCAGCGTTTTAATCGACAGCAAAGCCGCCCCTCAACTGGCCCTTGGCAGGCTGGCGCGCATCATCTGGCTGGTGCCTGTGATGGACAGGCTTTGGGTTGAAGGGGCCGATGGGCGCAGACGGTTTCTGGATCGTTTAACCATGAGCATGGAGCCGCGCCATGCAGAGCAATCAGTGATCTACGAAAAGACCATGCGCGAACGTAATCGGATGCTGAAAGACGGGGTGCGTGACCCGTCTTGGTACAGTGCCGTTGAAAAGCAAATGGCAGAAGCCGGTGCTATCATTGAAAGTAATCGGGTGATGACAGTGGCGCGTCTGCAAGAAGCGCAAAAAGGTGCGGATACGGCCTTTCCCGCGGCAGACCTGACCCTTCTTGGGCCAGAATCGGGGGCAGTGATCACCGACAAAGATGATTTTTTGACAGCCTTTGAGGAAAGCCGCGCGCGCGATATGGCGGCAGGGCGCACACTTGTGGGGCCACACCGCGATGACTTGCAGGCGGTTTATACGGCCAAGGGCACACCTGCCAAGCAATGCTCCACTGGCGAACAAAAAGCCCTGCTTGTTTCGCTAATCCTTGCAAATGGCCGCGCCTTGGCGCAAGATTTTGGGGCACCGCCGATTTATTTGCTGGACGAGGTCGCAGCCCATCTGGATGCAGACCGCCGCGCAGCACTTTATGACGAGATATGTGCCCTAGGCGCGCAGGCATGGATGACAGGAACGGGTGCTGAGTTGTTTGACGCAATGGGAACACGGGCATTGTATTTAGAAGTTACGGACGAGGCGGGCATTTCGAACGTTCGGGCGCATTAAGGAGTAAGGGAAATGACCCCACAACGCATAACAATGATTACGCTGGCAGTTGCTGATATGGAACGGTCGCGTAGGTTTTATGCGGCCCTTGGCTGGGACGAGGCGGCTGGGGGCAATGAAAAAATTACATTTTACAAAATCGCAGGCCAATTTTTTGCACTTTATAGCAAAGATGAGCTTACTAAAGATTTAGGGTTGCCGATCCATGCACGTTCAACAGGCACGATAACATTGGCGACGAATTACAATTCGCCACAGGATGTGGATCATGCTTTTGCGGATGCCATCACTGCGGGTGCTATTGCAATTACCAGACCCGCTAAGGTTTTTTGGGGCGGCTATTCTGGTAATTTTGCCGACCCGGACGGGCATTTGTGGGAAGTTGCGCACAACCCTTTCTGGACGTTGGATGACAGCGGGCAAATTGTAGGTGACGCTTAACCGCTTAGACACAAAATCTTGTGGTTCAGGCGTGACAACCCCCCCGAAATGCCGTATATTTAGGGCAAAGTATAACGGGATAGACAGATGTCTGACGAGCAACAAAAATCAGAAGAATACGGCGCGGATTCTATTAAAGTTCTCAGGGGCTTAGAAGCGGTTCGCAAGCGGCCGGGCATGTATATCGGTGATACCGATGATGGCTCTGGCCTGCACCATATGGTCTATGAGGTGGTTGATAATGGCATTGATGAAGCCTTGGTCAAACATGCGGATTTTGTATCGGTTACAATCCACGAAGATGAAAGTGTTTCCGTGCGTGATAATGGGCGCGGCATTCCTGTAGGCATCCACGAAGAAGAAGGTGTATCGGCTGCCGAAGTAATCATGACGCAACTGCATGCGGGCGGTAAGTTTGACAGCAATTCCTATAAAGTGTCGGGCGGTTTGCACGGGGTTGGTGTGTCAGTTGTGAACGCCTTGTCGGATTGGCTGGAGCTGAAAATTTGGCGTAATGATAAGGTGCATATGGCGCGGTTTGAACATGGTGATACGGTAAAGCACCTTGAAGTAATCGGTGAAGCAAAAGGCGAAACTGGCACTGAAGTACGTTTCATGGCGACACTCAATACATTTTCCAACCGTGATTATGTGTTTAAAACCTTGGAAAACCGCCTGCGCGAATTGGCATTTTTGAACTCTGGCGTAAAAATTATTCTACGTGATGAACGCCCTGCTGAGCCTTTGGAAACAGTGCTGCTTTATGAAGGCGGCGTACGCGAATTTGTACGCTATCTGGATCGCTCGAAAACCGCCGTTTTGGAAGATCCTATCTATATCGTTGGCGAAAAAGACGGCATTACGATTGAGGTGGGCATGTGGTGGAACGACAGTTACCACGAAAATGTACTGCCTTTTACCAACAACATCCCACAACGCGATGGYGGYACSCATATGGCSGGRTTTCGRGGGGCTTTGACGCGGACTATTAATAATTATGCGGCGTCTAGYKGGATTGCTAARAAGGAAAAAATTTCWTTYACGGGGGATGATGCGCGTGAAGGGTTAACCTGTGTTTTGTCAATAAAAGTGCCTGATCCCAAGTTCAGTTCGCAAACCAARGACAAGCTGGTTTCATCCGAAGTGCGGCCCGTCGTGGAAAGCCTGATGAACGAAAAACTGTCGGAATGGTTCGAGGAAAATCCGGTTGAAGCCCGTGGCATTGTATCCAAGATTGTCGAGGCCGCATTGGCCCGTGAAGCGGCGCGTAAGGCACGCGAACTSACACGGCGCAAGACAGCGTTTGGCGGCACATCCCTGCCCGGTAAACTGGCGGATTGTCAGGAACGTGATCCGTCAAAATCAGAGATTTTTATCGTGGAAGGGGACAGCGCCGGCGGCTCTGCCAAACAGGGGCGTTCACGTGAAAACCAAGCGGTACTTCCACTGCGTGGTAAGATCCTGAATGTGGAACGCGCGCGCTTTGACAAAATGCTGACATCCGAACAGATCACCAACCTGATCACCGCTTTGGGCACGGGCATCGGGCGTGATGAATTCAACATTGAAAAACTGCGTTATCACAAGGTCATCATCATGACCGATGCGGATGTGGATGGTGCGCATATTCGCACATTGCTGCTGACATTCTTCTTCCGTCAAATGCCAGAACTGATCGATGGTGGCTATCTGTATATCGCCCAACCACCGCTGTTTAAAGTTGCGCGCGGCAAGTCGGAAGTGTATCTGAAAGACCAACCAGCTTTGGAAGATTACCTTATAGAACAAGGTATTGACGGGGCTTCATTGGATTTGGGTGGCGGCAATGTTATCATGGGGGCCGACCTTGCACGGGTTGTAACAGAGGCGCGTAATGCGCGCACTGTACTGAACGCATTCCCCACCCATTATGACCGACATATTTTAGAGCAATCCGCGATTTCGGGGGCTTTGCTGCCAGGTGTTGTCGACAATGATCCGCAAGGCACGGCTAACTTGGTTAGCGGGCGTTTGGATCAGGTAAGTCTGGAATATGAGCAGGGCTGGTCAGGACGGCAAACGCAAGATCAAGGGCTGCGGTTCAGTCGAATTGTGCGCGGTGTTGAAGAAAGCCATACGCTGGACGGGCGCTGTTTGCGTTCCGGTGAAGCGCGTAAATTAAGCGATATGACAGCCAAGCTGAAAGAGGTTTACGGCAATTCGGCACGGTTTATTCGCAAGGATAAAACCACCGTGGTACACGGGCCAACAGCATTGCTGAGCCTAGTGATGGCTGAAGGCGAAAAAGGCCTGTCATTGCAACGCTACAAAGGACTGGGTGAAATGAACCCCGGCCAGTTGTGGGAAACCACGCTGGACCCGGAAGCGCGTACTTTGTTGCAGGTGAAGGTCAATGATCTGGCGGATGCGGATGATCTGTTTACCAAGCTGATGGGCGACGTGGTGGAGCCGCGCCGTGAGTTCATTCAACAAAATGCACTGTCTGTGGAAAACCTTGATTTTTGAGGGCGTTTATTAACGGGGCGTACGCTGGGGTAAGGCTTGGCTGACGCCCTAATACGCCTATGCACAATCCGTATGATCAGCGTATGACAAATAGTGTACATCATAGGTTAACATATTAATGGTTACGTTCACGCCAAAGCGTGTAGGCCCCCATACTGATGACGATGGTCATCCCAAGCAGTGTCCAACCATCGGGAATATCACCCCAGATCAACCAGCCCAGCAGGATGGCCCAGATCATAATAGTGTAGCGAAACGGGGCAACAGAGGCGATCTCACCCACGCGCATGGCGGAAACAGAGGCGTAGTATCCCCCGAACAGGAATAGGGCGGCAAGGGCCAGAAGGGCCAATTCTGTGTTTGATACAGGTGTCCATTCACCGATCACGATGGTGGCGATGCCGCCTGCGGTGGTGATGACTACGGCAGTGACAAAAGAGACAAACAGCGATGATACATTTGTTGAGAAACGCCGCACGGTCAGGTCGCGCCATGTGACAAAGGCAACCGCCCCCAGCCCGAACAGAGCGTAAGAATTGAAGCCCTCGGCCCCCGGGCGCACGATGATCAGAATGCCGATAAAACCGATCAGGATGGCAACCGCGCGTCGCCAGCCGAAATATTCACCCATGAATATGGCAGCGGCCACTGAAACGGTTAACGGCAGGGCTTGCAAAATGGCGGTGATATTGGCGATGGGCATGTTGATCAGGGCGGTCAGGAACATCATGGTAGCCCCCACCTCGGCCACAGAACGCCATGCGATAAGCTTTTGATCGGCACGGTTTGGCAGGGTTTTGAATGTGCCGCTGAACAAGGCCAAGCTACCAATAAAAAGAACGGTGAACAGCCCGCGAATAAAGATCGCCTGATAGACGTTCATATCGGATGCAACGGTCTTGATCGCCGCATCATTCAGGGCAAAGCCCGCCATAGAGCCGCACATGAAAGCGGCGCCTATCATATTGTCTGATTTCAAAATGCGCATGGGATATTTTCGGTTTGCTTGAAGCAGTGGTAACTTGGGAAATGTTGTTTGGCGAGATAATAATTGTACCCCCAGCGGTTTCAACCTGCCATTGGTAAAAGTTGCCGCCGGGACGACTGGCCACAAATATAGCCAGCTTTTTTATGCTGCGTAATTTGACCCTTCATCGTCAAGGATGGCTTTCAGCTCTGACAGATGTTTTTCGGATTGTTCCGGATAGTTGTCTAATTCCTGCGCAGTTTTTTCGGCGATCTCATCAGACAACACGCGCAAGGCTTGGCCTGTTTGCAAGGCACGAATATAGGTTTCGGCGGCGCGTTCAAAATAATACATACGGTTGAACGTGTCGGCCACGCTGTCGCCGATCACCAAGACGCCGTGATTGCCCATGATCATCACTTTGTGTTTTGGGTTTGCAAACAGTTGGGCGCAGCGTGCGCCCTCTTCTTCAAAGGCCAGACCGCCGTATTCTTCATCAATCACATAACGGTTGAAGAACATCGCGGTGTTTTGGTCGATAGGCAGCAAACGGCTGTCGGCAAGGCTGGCCAGAACTGTAGCATGGATGGAATGGACGTGCATGGCGCAACGTGCTTGCGGGCAAAGCCGATGGATACCACCGTGCAGGCCCCACGCAGTGGGGTCAGGCGCGTTCGGGCCGTTAAGGGTTTCGGGATCATTGGCGTCAATCAACAGCATATCGCTGGCTTTGATCCGCGCGAAATGCATCTGGTTGGGGTTCATCAGGAACTGGGTGCCATCGTCATTCACGGCCAGACTGAAATGATTGGCGACACTTTCGTGCATGTTCAGGCGGGCCGTCCAGCGGAATGCGACGGCCATATCTGTGCGTTCCTGTTTATAGGGCAGATTAGGTAGCTGAGTGACGGTTTGTGGCATGGTATGATTCCTTCTATCTTACAGAAAACAATAAAATACGCGACTTGCCTAATAAAAAACCGACCTGCTTAGGTCGGTTTCAAGTCTAGCGGCTATTACCTACGTCCATTTACGACCTAAACGAAAACGGTTTGACCACAGAACGGTACCAATCGGCGATCTTTTGACGTTCGGCCTGTTCCATGAAGCTGGCATTGGCGGGCGGCATGGCGTGGGTGATACCCGATTGCAGGAATATCTGCTTGGCACGCGCAGCAATTTGGGCCTCATTTTCCAGCAACACGCCTTTGGGTGCCCACAAGATGCCATCGAAGAACGGTTCTTGCGAATGGCACATGGAACAGCGGCCAAGAACGATGTCATGGACTTCTTGAAACCCATCTGCCGAGGCGAACTGTTGTTGAAACGGTGTCAGGGCAGCTGTGTCGGTTTCTTCTGTCGGGCGCAAAGAAGATAACCACATCACGATAATCAGCAAAATGGTCGTGATCAACCATGTCCAGTTTGGTTTGCCACGGCGTGCATGCATGCTGTTGAAATAGTGGCGAATGGTGACCCCCATCAGAAACACAAGGCTTGCGATGATCCAGTTGTAGGGCGTGGCAAATGCCAGTGGGTAATGGGTTGAGAGCATCAAGAAAATGACGGGCAGTGTCAGGTAGTTGTTGTGGGTAGAGCGCTGCTTGGCGATCTTGCCATATTTCGGATCAGGTGTGCGGCCCGCTTGCAAATCAGCCACAACGATGCGCTGGTTGGGCATAATAGTGAAAAACACATTGCCCGACATAACCGTTGCTGTAATTGCGCCTAAGTGCAGCATTGTCGCCCGCCCGCTGAACACTTGAGTATAGCCGTAAGCTAATGCCACCAACAAGATGTAGAGCAGGATCATCAAGCGGGTATTGTTATCGCCGAATTTTGATTTACAGATTTGGTCGTAGATCACCCAAACTGCGATCAACGATCCAACCGAGATCAGAACAGCAACGGGGGCGGTTAGGTCCGCCACGCTTGGGTCGATCAAATATAGGTCGGCCCCAAGGTAATAGACCATGAACATCATGCCAAAGCCCGACAGCCACGTGACATAGCTTTCCCATTTGAACCATGTCAGATGTTCGGGCAAAGCCGCTGGGGCAACCAGATATTTTCGAATGTGGTAAAACCCGCCGCCATGCACTTGCCACTCTTCGCCGTGGGCACCTTCAGGCAAATCAGCGGCTTGACGCAAGCCCAGATCAAGGGCGATGAAATAGAACGACGAGCCGATCCAGGCGATGGCAGTGATGACGTGTAGCCAACGCATCGCAAATTCCAGCCACTCGGACATAATCACCAAATCGTACATCTATTATTCCCCTTTTGCACCATATTGCGGCAAATACTTTCAATGGTATATTTAAATAATTGCACAACACTTTCAAAAATACTAAGGTAATCGGCGGAGTTTTAAAAAAGAGTGCGGCCATGTCTTACATCAAGCAGCTGAAAATTTTTGTGCGCGTTTACGAGCTGGGCAATATGTCTGCGGCGGCGCGCGATCAACGGGTATCACCTGCAGTAGCTTCCAGCCGCATTGCCGAACTGGAAAATCATCTGGGCGTACGCTTGTTCAACCGCACCACGCGCAGCTTACAGGCTACCGAACAGGGGCGCTTGTTTTATGACGGGGCAAACGCTGTTCTAGCCGCGATTGATGCGGCCGAAGCAACTGTGGCGGAACATACCAAAAGCCCAAGAGGCTCTATATTCGTGGCTGCCCCTTTGGGTATTGGTCGCCGCTTTATCGCCCCTTCGGTGCCAAAATTCAAAGAAGAATACCCTGAAATCGACGTTCGACTGCGCTTGTCAGACCGTAATATCGACTTGACGGAAGAAGGTTTGGACATTGCATTTTTCCTAGGTGTACCCGAGGATTCCAGTCATCGCATCCGCTCAATCACCGAATGCACACGGGTTTTATGCGCCTCACCCGAATATCTGGAAAAGCGCGGGATGCCAAACAATGGTGATGATCTGTTGAAAGGTAAGCATGATTGTCTGGCACTGCGTTTTCCGGGGCAACGCGAATTTCAGTGGTTGCTGAATACTGCTGACGGGCCAAAACGATTTGCGGTTACCGGGCCGTTCGAATCCGACCATGGCAGTATTCTGACAGACTGGGCTTTGATGGGTTACGGCATTATCAACAAGCCCGTGTTTGAGGTTTCAGAACATCTGAAAACAGGTGCATTGGTTCCTGTTGCACAAGAAACCCCGCCCAGTTCGGTTTTTCTGGGCTGCCTTTATCCGCACAAGAAACATCAAGACCCAAAGGTCAGATTGTTTATTGATTACATGGTCGCGAATTGTAAGGCTGAACTGGAAAAGCTGGCTTAGCTGCCACGATATGTAGAATAGCCGTAAGGCGATAGTAAAAGTGGTACATGATAATGTGCGTCTAGGTCGTTTATGCCAAAGCGAATTGGAATATCGGCCAGAAAAAACGGTGTGGCTTGGGCGGGGGCTGTACGTTTCAGATAACCCTCGGTCAGAAAGACCAACTCGTAAACCCCAAGTTTGAATTCTTCACAGGGCAATATCGGGCCATCAGTACGACCATCACTGTTTGTTTTCACTGTGCGGATATGACGGCGGCTATCGCCCGTAAGCGCATAGAGTTCAATCTGCAAATCTGCGGCGGGCAGGCCTAGACTTGTGTCTAAAACATGGGTTGTCAGGTACCCTTTTACATCGGCCATATCTGTGCTCCTTTACCCGCTTTTCGCGTAAAAGCAGGGTTGTTTAAATCTTAGAATACCGAAAAGTCCTTCAAAAAAAACAATATAATAACTTGCCAGTATTCTGGTAGACAATAAACCCAGAATAATAGGGATTCCAACTGTGAACCGTTACCCCAGAGACATGCACGGGCATGGCCCGACACCGCCCAAGGCCAATTGGCCTAACGGGGCCAAGATTGCTGTGCAATTTGTGATCAACTACGAAGAAGGTGGCGAGAACTGTGTTTTGCATGGTGATGCCGCCTCTGAAGGGTTTTTGTCAGAGATCGTGGGGGCGGCCCAATGGCCGGGGCAACGGCATTGGAATATGGAGTCTATTTACGAATACGGTGCCCGTGCCGGTTTCTGGCGATTGCACCGCTTGTTCACCAAAATGGATATTCCTGCCACGGTTTACGGCGTGGCAACAGCCCTTGAACGCTCGCCTACACAAGTCGCGGCAATGCAAGATGCGGGTTGGGAAATTGCCAGTCACGGCTTGAAATGGATTGAATACAAAGATTTCAGCAAGGATGATGAACGCCGTGATATGATGGAAGCCATTCGCATTCATACCGAAGTTACGGGTGCGCGGCCAACAGGGTGGTATACGGGGCGGTGTTCAGTAAACACGGTTGATATCGTGACCGAAGAAGGCGGGTTTGCCTATGTTTCAGATAGCTATGCAGACGACCTGCCCTATTGGTATGGCCATGAAGGCCGCCAACAACTGGTCATTCCCTATACACTGGACACCAACGATATGCGCTTTGCATCGCCCCAAGGGTTTAATGCGGGCGATCAATTTTATAACTATCTGAAAGATAGTTTTGACGCGCTTTATGAAGAAGGCTGTGATGGTGCGCCCAAGATGCTTTCTATCGGCTTGCATTGCCGCCTGATCGGGCGGCCCGGGCGGGTGCAATCATTAAAGCGGTTTATGGAATATGCGCAAGGCCATGCGGATGTCTGGTTTGCACGGCGCATTGATATAGCCAAACATTGGCATGAACATCACCCTGCGCCTGCACTGAATAAGACACCTTCCACTATGGATAAGGCTGGGTTTGTAGCCGCTTACGGCGGTATTTTTGAACATTCCGCGTGGGTGGCTGAAGCCGCTTGGGAAGGCGCGCTTGGGGCCGCACATGATACCGCCATTGGGCTGCATTCAGCCCTTTGCCGTGTGTTTCGCCGCGCAGATGATAAACAGCGGTTGGGCGTTTTGACGGCACACCCTGATTTGGCAGGGAAACTTGCGGCAGCAAAACAGCTAACAAAAGAGTCTAGTGAAGAACAGGCAAGTGCTGGTTTAGATGCGTTGACTGATGATGAACGGGCCACGTTTCAAGGGTTGAATGCGGACTACACCGCAAAATTTGGTTTTCCCTTTATCATCGCGGTGAAGGGCCTAAGCAAAGACCAGATTTTGCAAGCGTTCAACACCCGCATGGGCAACGATAAAGACACAGAATTTGCAACCGCTTGCACACAGGTGGAACGCATCGCACTTTTAAGATTACACGAGGTATTGCTATGAAGGATAATCAGATGGAAACCGCTGCTAAGTATTATGTGCCAACGGGCGGCTTACCTGCGCAAAGCCAAATCATGGCGGATCGCGCGGTTTTCAAAGATGCATACGCAGTTATTCCAAAGGGCGTGATGAGCGATATTGTTACCAGCTTCCTACCCAATTGGGTGGATGCACGGTTCTGGGTTATCGCGCGGCCTTTAACGGGATTTGCTGAAACCTTTTCACATTACATTGCCGAAGTGGCCCCGAATGGCGGCAGTACAGACCCTGAAGTTGATGCAAGTGTTGAAAGTGTTTTGTTTGTTGTGGCTGGTACGATTGAATTAAGCATTGAAGGCAAGCTGCATGTTTTGAATGCAGGCGGCTATGCGTTCTTGCCGCCCTCTTGTAACTGGGCTTTGAAAAATGCCTCTGCGGCGAATGCCACCTTTCATTGGATCAGAAAGCGTTATCAAGCAGTGGCAGGGCTGGATACGCCCGAAGCGTTCGTCACCTCTGATCAGGATGTTGCACCAACGGTTATGCCCGATACTGACGGGGTTTGGGCCACAACGCGGTTTGTGGAACCAACGAATTTGCGCCATGATATGCATGTCACGATTGTAACTTTTCAGCCGGGTGGGTCTATTCCGTTTGCCGAAACCCATGTGATGGAACACGGGCTTTATGTGTTGCAGGGCAAGGCGGTTTATCACCTGAACCAAGACTGGGTTGAGGTGGAAGCTGGTGATTATATGTGGCTGCGTGCGTTTTGCCCGCAGGCCTGTGTGGCTGCAGGGCCAGAACCGTTTCGTTATCTTTTATACAAAGACGTCAACCGCCATATGTCGTTTGATCTGGGTGGTGCGAAGTGAAGGTAATCAAGACACAGGCCTTAACCGCACAGGCTTTTGCCCCGTTCGGGGATGTGTTGACCGCTGCCGGCGACCCAACTGTGATGATCAACCAAGGCATGTGCGCACGTTACAGCGACCTTGCTGAGTTGGATTTCAGTGATGGGCAGGCAGGTATCAGTATTTTCAAATCAGAAATACGCACCTTGCCCTATGAACTGGATATGGTGGAACGCCACCCAGATGGCAGCCAAGCTTTCATCCCTATGGGCAATCAGCCGTTTATGGTTGTTGTAGCGGGGGATCAGGATGGAATACCCGTTAATCCGCAAGCTTTTATTGCCCCTAAAGGACAAGCAATTAATTTTCATCGCAATATATGGCACGGGGTTTTAACGCCGTTACATGAGCCTGGTTTTTTTGCCGTTATCGACAGGATCGGTGGCGGTGAAAACCTAGAAGAATACATATTTAAGGCCCCCTATCTCATACAGAATGAATAGGGAGAACCACGCCAATACAGGCACTTAACCACACTCATTTCAGGGGAGGAAATGAAATGTCAGATAATAGTTCAATAGGAACACCAGAACAGCTGCGTGACCCGAATTACACACCACCCATCAGCAAAGCCATTCCGTTGGGCATTCAACACGTCATGGCGATGTTTGCCAGTAACGTGACACCGGCGATTATTGTGGCAGGGGCGGCAGGTTTTGGCTTTGGTTCACCCGGTGCTGATATTCCAACGCTGAATTACATGATCCAGATGTCGATCCTGTTTGCGGGTATT
This sequence comes from Amylibacter sp., assembly GCA_016764475.1. Taxonomy (GTDB): domain Bacteria; phylum Pseudomonadota; class Alphaproteobacteria; order Rhodobacterales; family Rhodobacteraceae; genus Amylibacter. Next base: position 116 of record JAESRV010000124.1, on the reverse strand, counting down.
GCCACCTTGATCCAAACCATCGGGATCGGGCCTATCGGGGCGCGTCTGCCGATTGTGCAAGGCACCAGTTTTGCCTTTCTACCCGTGATGATCCCCGCTGTTGCGGGTGCTGGCGT